>NZ_JBWKTH010000006.1:66525-284703 GCF_059420225.1 Pseudomonas sp. GW821-FHT04D07 | reverse complement strand
GCAGTGAAACGATGCATCGCCGATGGTAGTGTGGGGTTTCCCCATGTGAGAGTAGGTCATCGTCAAGATTAAATTCCGAAACCCCTATCTGCGTACGCAGGTAGGGGTTTTGTTTTTGTGCTGCGCAAATGTCCGGCGCCAGGTCCGGCCTCCTGTGGCGGCTGTTCGATCGTCATCGCCAGCAAGCTGGCTCCTACAGGGGGCGGGTGTTCCAGCGCAGAGATAGCGTCGTGCCCGGCCTTCGTAGGAGCCGGCTTGCCGGCGATGGCGGCCGCATGGGCGCTGCAAGGCTCAACTCCAGACGAATTTTGCACAGTTATTTTCGAGCAGGAACACTAGAATAGGCACCGTCTTTTACAGAACCGAGCCCATTTATGCCGGATCCGGTGGACACCTCAGCGGTGTCGGAACTCCCCCTGGACACGTTGGTGGCCTGCCACGAATGCGACCTGCTGATGCTCAAACCCCAACTCGGCCTCGGCGAAAAAGCCCAGTGCCCACGCTGTGGCTATGAGCTCTACGCCAATCGCCACAATGTCATCGAGCGTAGCCTGGCCCTGGTGCTCGCCGCGCTCCTGTTGTACATCCCGGCGAACTTTTTACCGATCATGCAGCTCAATCTTCTGGGTCGGACCTCCGCCGACACGGTCTGGAGCGGTGTACTGGGCCTGTACCATACCGGTATGTCCGGCGTCGCCGTGGTGGTGTTCCTGTGCAGCATGGGGATCCCCCTGCTCAAGCTGCTCTGCCAGTTGGCCGTGCTGTTGAGCATTCGCTGGGATATTGGGCGCAGCTACGGCTTGCTGCTGTACCGTATTTACCATCACCTGCGCGATTGGGGCATGCTTGAGGTCTATCTCATGGGTGTGCTGGTGGCGATTGTCAAACTCGCCGACCTGGCGGAGCTGAGCCTCGGATTGGGCCTGGCCTGCTTTGTCGCTTTGCTGCTGGTCCAAGTGCTGCTGGAGGTGGTCATGTCGCCCCACCAGATCTGGCAGGCGTTATCGGGAGAGGATGTACATGCGGGCGATTGATGCAGGCATTCTGATCTGCACGGAATGCCATGAGTTGAACCGGCAGGAAGAAGACAGCGACGAGCAGATCTGTACCCGCTGCGGTGCCTCCGTGCACCCACGGCGTCCCAACAGCCTGATGCGGACCTGGGCCCTGCTGCTAACCTCGGCGATTCTCTACATCCCGGCCAACATGCTGCCGATCATGACCGTCAGCTCTCTGGGCAAGGGTGATCCCAGTACCATCATGTCGGGTGTCATTACCCTGGTGCAGCACGGCATGTTTCCCATCGCGGCCGTGGTTTTTGTCGCCAGTATCCTGGTACCCACGTTCAAACTGGTGGGCATTGCCCTGCTATTGTTCTCGGTGCAGCGCCGCCAGCCGCTGTCGGCCCGCCAGCGGATCATCATGTACCGTTTCATCGAATTCATTGGCCGCTGGTCAATGTTGGATATCTTCGTGATTGCCATCCTGGTGGCGATCGTGAACTTTGGCAGAATTGCCAGTGTCGAGGCCAATCTCGGCGCGATAGCCTTTGCCAGTGTGGTGATCTTGACGATGCTTGCCGCAGTAACTTTCGATCCCCGACTCATCTGGGATAACACGGAGTCGGACGACGACCATGAGTGATTTGCCAAAAGCCAAAACCCGTCCGGCCTCGAATTGGTCGGCCGTCTGGGTCCTGCCGCTGATTGCCCTGGTCATCGGCGGCTGGTTGGGCTGGCGGGCCTACAACCAGACCGGCATCGAAATCCAGGTGCGCTTTGAAAGCGGCGAGGGCATCCAGGCCAACAAGACCGAGGTTGTCTACAAGGGCATGCCCATCGGCAAGGTCAAGGGCTTGAGTCTGGATGTCGAGGGCTCGACCAAGGGGGTCGCCGCGACCATTGAGATGAACAAGGACGTCGAGTCGTCCCTGCGCACCAATACCCGCTTCTGGCTGGTCAAACCGAGCGTGACCCTGGCGGGGATTACCGGCCTGGACACCCTGGTGTCCGGCAACTACATCGCGGTCAGCCCCGGTGATGGCGAACCGGAGCGCAAGTTCAAGGCGTTGACCCAGGAGCCGCCGCTGTCGGACCTCAAGCCGGGCCTGCACATCACCATCAAGGCCGATCGCCTGGGTTCCCTGAACCGTGGCAGTCCGGTGTTCTACAAGCAGATCCAGGTCGGCCAGATCAAAAGCTATGCACTGTCCCCGGACCAGAACATGGTCGAGCTCAAGGTCTTTATCGAACCGGCCTACGCCAACCTGGTGCGCAAACACACGCGCTTCTGGAACGCCAGCGGCATCAGTATCGATGCCAACCTGTCCGGTGTGAAGGTGCGCAGCGAGTCCCTGGCCAGCATCGTCGCCGGCGGTATTGCCTTCGCCACGCCGGAGAATCGCAAGGACAGCCCACCCACCGATCCGAGCCTGCCGTTCCGCCTCTATGAGGATTTCGACGCGGCCCAGGCGGGGATCCGCGTCAAAGTGAAGCTCAGCGACTTCGAAGGGCTGCAGGCCGGGCGTACGCCGGTGATGTACAAGGGGATCCAGGTCGGCAGCCTCAAAGCCCTGAAGATCGATCCCGACCTGGCCAGTGCCAACGCCGAGTTGACCCTCGATCCGCTGGCTGAAGACTACCTGGTGAACGGTACCCAGTTCTGGGTGGTCAAGCCGTCGATTTCCCTGGCCGGCATCACCGGGCTCGAGGCCCTGGTCAAAGGCAACTACATTGCCATTCGTCCCGGCGACAAGGGCGCTCACCCGCAACGCGAGTTCGAGGCCCGGGCCAAGGCCCCGCCCCTCGACCTGCGCTCCCCGGGACTGCACATGGTGCTGTTCACCGACAACCTCGGTTCCCTGGATGTCGGCAGCCCGGTGCTCTACCGCCAGGTGAAAGTCGGTTCGGTGCAGAGTTACCAGTTCTCCCGTACGCGCAAGCAAGTGGTGATTGGCGTCCATATCGAGAAGGAATATGAAAACCTGGTCAACGCCTCGAGTCGCTTCTGGAACGCCAGCGGTATCACCCTGAGCGGTGGTTTGACAGGGGGCATCCAGGTGAAAAGCGAATCGCTGCAAAGCCTGATGTCCGGCGGTATTGCCTTCGAGACCCCACAGGACAAAGCTCCGCTGCAGAAACGCATTCCGCGTTTCCGTCTGTTCGCCAACCATGACGAGGCACAGCAGCAAGGCACCCTGATCACCATTCGGGTTGATCGCGCCGATGGATTGCGCAGCGGCACGCCGATCCGTTTCAAGGGCCTGGATGTGGGCAAGATCGAAAGCGTCGACCTGAGTGACGACTTGCAGTCGGTGCTGCTCTCGGCGCGGATTACCGAAGTGCCGGAGCGCATCGCCCGGATCGGCAGTCAGTTCTGGGTGGTAAAGCCGCAGCTGGGCCTGATCAAGACCGCCAACCTGGAAACCCTGGTCACCGGGCAGTATCTCGAAGTGCAGCCGGCGACGAAGAAGCTCGGGGTGCAGAAGGATTTTGTCGCGCTCAAGGAAGCGCCGGATGTGGCGGTGCCACAAGCCGGCTTGAGCCTGACCCTGAGCGCGGCGCGGCGTGGTTCGCTGAAGGAGGGGGTGCCGGTGACTTACCGCGAGGTGACGGTGGGCAAGGTCACGGGGTATGAGCTGGGGGACACCGCCGACCGGGTGCTGATCCATATTCTGATCGAGCCGCGTTACGCGCCGTTGGTGCGTAGTGGTAGCCGGTTCTGGAACACCAGTGGCTTTGGTCTCGACTTCGGCCTGTTCAAGGGCGCGACGGTGCGCACCGAGTCGCTGGAGACCCTGATCCAGGGCGGGATCGCCTTTGCCACGCCGGATGGCGAGCGCATGGGCGGGGCGGCGCGGCCGTTGCAGACCTTCCCGCTATTCGACAAGTTCGAGGATGAATGGCTGACCTGGGCGCCGAAGATCAGCCTCGGCAAATAGCGCTGTTTGTGTAGGCGCCGGCTTGCTGGCGATGGCGGCCGAAAGGTCGATGCAAGGCTTACTGGCCTCATCGCCAGCAAGCTGGCTCCTACAGGGTTCTCGGTGTGGTGGTGTTTCTCGGTGAAGCACCCCCCAAAAATAAAAAGGCCACGATCAATGATCGCGGCCTTTTGCCTTCCAGCTTCCGGAGTCAGACCTCGTCGAGCTCCGGTTCCGCCGCTTCACTTGGCAGTGGCGCCCGCACCTGATCGTGCCGGCGAATGTACTTCCAGTCCGCCTCGTCGATATAGATCCCGTTCGGTCCGCTGCCGCCTTCCAGGTCGATGGCCACGTGCGCCGACACCTGCGGCTTCACGCTCGCCAGGATCGGCACGAAGCCCAGTTGCAGGCTGGTCTCGAGCAGCGCCGCCTGGTTGCGTTCGTCGATGTCCGCGGCCTCGTCGAGGTAGTACGGCAGACGCACGCGCCCGGCCTGGTCGCGGTCCATCAGGTGCAGCAACAGGTACATGTTGGTCAGCGCCTTGATGGTCATGGTGGTGCCGTTGGACGCCGCGCCGTCGATATCGGTATGGATCACCGGTTGGCCGTTGACCTTGGTGATCTCGAACGCCAGCTCGAACAGGTCCTTCAAGCCCAGCTGGTTGTGGTTGGCCGCCACCAGCCGCGCCAGGTATTCCTTGGCTTCTTCGTTCTTGTTGTCCTGATCGGCACTCTGGCTCAGGTCGAACACCGACAGCGTCTCGCCTTCCTCATACTGGCCGGCACTGTGGATGATCTGGTCGATGTGCTTGAGCGCCTCCTTGTTCGGCGCCAGCACGATGCGGAAGCTTTGCAGGTTGGACACCTGGCGTTTGTTGATCTCGCGGTTGAACAACGCCAGTTGGTGTTCCAGGCTGTCGTAGTCGCTGCGGATATTGCGCAGGGTCCGGGCGATATCGGTCACCGCCGCACGGCGCGCCTTGCCCAGGGTCAGGGCTTCGTCGGTGCGGTGATCATAGGCGTTGATCAGCAGTTGCAGGCGGCGCTCGATGTCGTCCTCGCTGTCGAACTTGGCCACGCCCTTGAGGCGCACCTGGGCGTACAGCGCCTCGATCTGTCCGTCGGCCCGCTGCAAGCCCTGCCAGCTGTCCTGGTAGTCGTTGAGCAGCGGTAGCAGGTTGTCCATGGAATCGTCCACCGGATCCATGAACGGCGTGCCGAACGGCAGGTCGGCCGGCAGCAACTGGCGACGGCGCAGGGCGTCGTCGAGGGTGCGTTGCTTGGCTTCCATGTCGCCGATCTGCCGGCCGACCAGTTGCAGCTTGGCCGACAGCTGTTGGACGCGCTCGGTGAAGGCGTCGCTGGAGCGCTTGAGTTCATCCTGCGCGGCTTCCAGTTGTGCCAACTGCTCCAACTTGTCGCCTTCCTCGGCGCTCAGGGTCTGGGCGCGACGGAAGTCTTCCAGGGCTTTCTGCGCATCCAGCACCTGCTGGTACAGCGCTTCGGTCTGGGTCTTGCTCGCGGCCCGGTCGGCGGCAACGGCCTGCTGGGTTTTCAATTGCTTGAGCTCTTTGTCCAGGCGCTCTTTCTGGTCACGTAACGCGGCGCGATCGGCCAGGGCTTGCAGCGCCGGCGGCTCGATATGGGACAGGTCGATGGACAGGCCCGGTACTTCGAAACGCTCGCCCTTGAAGCCGTCGAGGATCAGTTCCATGGACTTGACCCACTGGCCTTCCTCGTCCAGGGCAATACCGTGCTCGCCCAGCGGCAGGCTGAACAGGGCGCTGTTGAACAGACGCATCAGGCGTTCGACGTCCTGTTGCGAGAACTCTTCGCGCAAGCGCGCATAGCTGTTGTTGTCGGCGTGATCGAGTTGCTGCTTCACCGACTTCAGGCGTTTTTCCAGGTCGCGCAGACGCTCTTCCAGGTCCTCGGCGCTGAACTGCCGGGATTGGGCCAGGGCACCGGCCAGTTCGTCGTGGGCATCCTTGGCTGCCAGCAGCTGCTGCTCCAGCACCTTCACATCGTTGACCAGGGCGAAGCGATGCTTGAGCACCGACAACTCGCCGAGCCAGCGTTGCAGGTCGCTGATTTCCCGCTCCAGGCGCATCAGTTCCTGGGTGCTGCTGCGCTGGTCGTTCTGCAGGGCGTCCTGTTCATTGCGGTAATGTTCGGACTGGATCAGCAGCTCTTCCTTGCGCGCACCGGCATAGTCCGACCAGGTGCCGAGCAACGAGTCCAGCAACGGCGAGATCCGGTGCAGCTTGCCGCGCAGCACATCGCGCTGACGCACCCCCGAGGCCAGCGCCTCGACCAGGGGCCCGGCGGCGACCATGGCGTTGTAGTCCTGTTCCATGCGCCGCACGTCGCGGAAGGCTTCCTCGCAGGCCGCGATATAGTCGACGCTGCCGGAACGCAGGCTGTGCTCGAAGGCATCGAGGAACAGCTGCTTGAGCTTGGCGGCGGTGATCTCGCGCATGTGCAGCAGGTTGATGAACAGCGCGCGGAAGGTCTTCAGGCTCTGTTCGCTGGTGGAGCGTAGCGGGATCAGCGTCAGGTCCAGTGGAATCGAGGTGTGACCGCCGACCAGCAGCCGGCGCAGTTCATCGGGCTTGAGCTCGTAGGCTTTGAGGCCGTTGCGCTCGAGGTTGTTGAACAGCTCCTTCTGGCGCAGGCAGGTGTCGTCTTTCTGGTAGTGGGTCAGGTCCAGGCGCCCGGCGTAGGCGAAGAACTGGTGGCCGAAACCACCGCCCGGGCCGCGTCCGACCACGCCGATCACATGCGGGCCGTGGGGCAGGGCGACTTCGACGAGGATGTAGCTGGTATCGGTGGCGAAATAGAAGCGCCGCGACTGCTCCAGGCTGTACTTGCCGAAGCTCATGTCCGACATGCGCGCCAGGATCGGGAACTGCAAGGCGTTGATCGAAGCCGATTTACCCAGGTTGTTGGCGCCATACACCGACAGCGGATGTTCCAGCGGAAACAGACCGAGGCTGTAGCCGGCGGTGTTCAGCAGGGCGAAGCGGCGAATACCGTAGCGTTCCTGGCTCATGCGTCCATCTCCTGTTGCTCGGCGGCAATGGCCCGGGCCAGCGCGTCTTCTTCACTTTCTTCAGGGGCCTCGACGAATTCGCTGAGGTCCAGCGGGTCATCGGTTTCCAGCAGTTTTTCGTCGCTGTCGTCATCCACCAGTACCGGCGTCGGCAATGGCAGCACGCTGTGCAGGCTGGCGGCCATGTCACGGTCCTGCTGGACCGACAGGCAGACGTCGAGGAAACGGTGCATCGGTGGCAGGAAGCGGAACAGGCCGGGCTCCTCGAGGGCGAAGCCGAGTTGGGTCATGCGGCGCATGATCTTCTCTTCCAGTTCCTCCTGGGTGGTGACTTCGGCCTGGACGAACAGGTCGCGGTATTTGTCCAGCAGCGACGGCAGTTCGTCACGGCCCAGGCTACCGCCGTCGAGCACGGCCACCGGGTCGCGGCCCTGGTCGGCGAGGTGTTCGACCAGGATAAAGGTGAACAGCGCCAGGCGCTGGGCGGTCTTGTTGACCTGGGCGGCGGCGTTGTCCGGGACGAAGTAGTAGAAACCACGGGTGTCGCAGACCAGTTCGAAGCCCAGGGCCTTGAACAGGCTGCGGTACTGGTCCTGGCAATTGGACAGTTGGGCGTACAGCTCCGGGTCGCGGCGGCTGACGTGGTAACCCTTGAACAGCTCGCGAAAGATCGGCGCCAGCTGGGACAGTTCGGAAAGATCAAGATGCATGGGGAGTGCTCGCGGAATTCTCGCCGGCTTCTTCGACACGCGAGAGCAGGGCGAAGGAGCGCAGGCTGACCTGGTGCTCCTGGGTGTGGTAGTCGCGGCGTTCGAGGCGCTCGCGCTGGAAACGTTTTTCCCGCGACAGGCGCGAGAACCAGTAGAGCAATTCGTCGGTGGCGCCGTCCGGTTCCTGCTCCAGCAGCCAGCTCATCAGGTCCGGCATCGGCAGCGCATCGCTGCAGCGTTCGAGCATTTCCTTGACCGTGCGCGGGGCCCGTGGCGACTCGCCGCCATTGGACGACTTGTGCGCCTTGGGGAAACGCGACGGCTTGGCCTCGAAACGGGCCAGGGCGTAGACATACGCCTCGACCTGGCCGGAACTGCCGAGAAAGGTGCTTTGCGGGCGGCTGAACATCGGCATCGCCGCTTGTGGCACGGCGTCCAGGCCTTTGCGCCGGATCACCGACAGGGCCAGGGCGGCGCCACGGGTCACGGCGTTGTGCCGGCGCGCTTCTTCACGCAGCGGCAGCAGCAGTTCGCGGGCATGGCGCAGGGTCAACTGGGCGCTGGTCTGCATTTCCAGGATCCGCGCGTGGGTGCGCAGCAGCATGTCGTCGTCCACCAGGTGGCCGAGGCGTTGCTGTTCGCTGAGCATGCGCAACAGCACGTTCTCGACCTTGCGCACGCCCTGTTCGAAGGCGCCGTCGGCGTTCACCAACTGGATCATCGGTTCGACGTATTCGTCCCAGGTCGCCAGGACCTCGGCGTAACGCTGGCGTAGAGGGATCTGTCGGTCGCTGGTCTTGGCCCGTTCGGCGACGGCCACCAGGGCCTGTTCGTCGTTGGCGAGCTTTTTCAGTACATCGCGCACGCGCATGTCGAGCAGGCGCAGCTGGCGGGCCAGGTCGTTGCCGTCGCGGATGTCGAAGGCGTCCTGGATGTAGCCTGCCAGGCGTTCGAGGTGGCGCAGGTAGGCTTCGATCTCCAGGCACAGGCCCAGGCGGTGTTCGCGACGCAGGTAGGCGAGGAAGTCGTGGATCTGGGCATTGAGCTCGAAACGGTTCGGGCTTTTCGCCACGGGCACCAGGATATCCAGGCGAATCCACACGTCCAGCAGGCTGGTGATGTCCTGGGGCGTGCTGTCCAACTGCTGGGCGGCCAGTTGCTGGCGCAGTTCACCGAGGCTCAGGGTGCCTTGGTCGAAGTGTTCGCACAGAGGCTCCAGAAGGGCCCAGTGCTCGGCGAGGGCGCGCAAGACGCGCTTGGGTTCGATCATGGGGGAGGCCGGCTGGTTAGCAAATTAAAAGCAGCGATTGTACTGCATGCCGCGTCCGATTTATCCCCAGCTGATCAGAGGCTTGGCGTTCTTGCGATCAACTGCGGGCGATCTTCGCCGAAGGGCGGTAGAATCCCTGCTTCAACTTATCCACAGATGGCCGACCTTTGCTTATCGAGTCCCGCCGCCGCGCTTATCTGACCGCCATGCAGGTGGTCCACTGGCTGCCCCGCACCGAACTGCCGTTCGCCGCGCCGTCGCGGGCGGAATTGTTTGTGGAGCCGGAGCCGTTGGTCGAGGTCCAGGCCCCCGTGCCTGAGGCGCGTAACGCCGCCGAACCGCTGGCCAAGCCCGTCGAACGGGCGAAGATCGAAGTGCCACGGCCCTCGCCAATCCAGCGCGCGGAAAGCAAGCCGGCGGTTGTCGCCGAAGAGGCGCCGGCCCCGGTCAAGGTGGTTCAGGTGCCGCCGCCGCGTTTCGCGTTGCAATTGTTACGCGCCGGACGTTGCCTGGTGCTGGTGGAGTTACCCACGGGCGAACCCTTCCAGAGCCGCGACCCGGCCTACCTGTTGCTCAAGGACATGCTGCGCGCCGCCGGGCTGCCGGACAGCCCGCAGATCGTCGGCGAGCCGGTGCGCTGGCCGCTGCTGGTCCGCGGCAACCTCGACCAGGGCCCGGAGGCGGCGCGGGACTTTGTCCAGGGCTTCGTCCAGGCCCGGCGGGAAGAAGGCGAGTGCGCCTGCCTGTGGCTGATCGGCCTGCCGGCGGTGCGTTTTGCCGGTGAGGCCAATGCCGAATCATACAACCGTGAACTGCAGGTCGAAGGCCTGGGATCGGCCTGGGCGCTGCCCGGTCTGGAATTATTGATGGATGAGCCACAGCGCAAGGCTGATGTCTGGCAAGCCATGCGCCGGCTGATGGCGCGATGGAAAAGTAACGATGAGTGATGCGGTAAGTTTTCGCCCGATGACCGAGGCGGACCTGGATGCGGTCCTGAAGATCGAATACGCGGCCTTCAGCCATCCCTGGACCCGTGGGATTTTCCTCGATGGTCTGGGCAAGTATCAGATCTGGCTGATGTTCGAAGGCAGCCAGCAGGTCGGGCATGGCGTGGTGCAGATCATTCTCGATGAGGCGCACCTGCTCAATATCACGGTCAAGCCGGAGAGCCAGGGCCGTGGCCTGGGTTTGCGCCTGCTCGAACACTTGATGTCGCGGGCCCATGCGGCCGAGGCCCGGGAGTGTTTCCTCGAGGTGCGCGACAGCAATCAGGCGGCCTTCCGCCTGTATGAGCGTTATGGCTTCAATGAAGTCGGCCGTCGTCGCGACTACTATCCGGCGGTGGGCGGACGCGAAGATGCGGTGGTGATGGCGTGTACGCTGGTTGACTGAGGATTTCCCCACGTGACCCCAAGTCGGGGTCGGGTGTCATAACTTCGGACTATCTTGAGGCAGCAGAGCATGAACGAACTACAGGATCTGA
Source organism: Pseudomonas sp. GW821-FHT04D07 (assembly GCF_059420225.1). Classification (NCBI taxonomy): domain Bacteria; kingdom Pseudomonadati; phylum Pseudomonadota; class Gammaproteobacteria; order Pseudomonadales; family Pseudomonadaceae; genus Pseudomonas; species Pseudomonas sp. GW821-FHT04D07. The sequence goes on along the minus strand of NZ_JBWKTH010000006.1, from coordinate 274,269 downwards.
TTGATAACAACGAGCGCTGGGCCGCTGCGATCAAGGAAGAAGACCCGGAGTTCTTCGCCAAGCTCGCCCGTCAGCAGACTCCGGAGTTCCTCTGGATCGGCTGCTCCGATGCGCGGGTGCCGGCCAACGAGATTGTCGGCATGCTGCCGGGCGATCTGTTCGTACACCGTAACGTCGCCAACGTGGTGCTGCACACCGACCTCAACTGCCTGTCGGTGATCCAGTACGCGGTGGATGTGCTCAAGGTCAAGCATATCCTGGTCACCGGCCACTACGGTTGTGGCGGCGTGCGGGCCGCGATGCAGGATCGCCAGTTGGGCCTGATCGATGGCTGGCTGCGGTCAATTCGCGACCTGTACTACGAGAACCGTGAAGTGCTGGCGCAGTTGCCCACTGAAGAGGAGCGGGTCGACCGCTTGTGCGAGTTGAACGTGATCCAGCAGGTGGCCAACGTCGGTCATACCACCATTGTGCAGAACGCCTGGCATCGTGGGCAGAGCCTGTCGATCCACGGCTGCATCTACGGGATCAAGGATGGGCGCTGGAAGAGTCTGAACGCCACCATCAGCGGGATTGAGCAGCTGCCACCGCAGTACCGGTTGCGGCCGGTGGAAGCGCCCTGAGGCCTGCATAGGCTGTGAGTATGCCATCGCCAGCAAGCTGGCTCCCACATCAGTGCCGTGTCGAACACGGATTTTGTACACGACACGGACCTTGTAGGCGCTGGCATGCCAGCGATGGCGGCCTTGAGGTCAATGCCAGACCCAAGGGCCCCATCGCCGGCAAGCCGGCTCCCACAGTGGGTGTTGCGGCGTTGGTCAGATGGCCGGCATCGCGGTCACTGGCGCTGGCGCCGGTTGCTTTAGCTGGTTGAGTTGCGTCTTGATCGCCGTGGTCGAGCATTTCTTCTCGGCATCGGCTTCCGACAGCTTGCGTATCGACTCGTAGAACAGCACGCAGGTTTTCTGCGTGTTGGTCACCTGCCAGTTGTCGGTACAGCTTTTCAGCTGCGCCGCCGGATCGCTGTCCGGTTTCTGGCCCATGCCGGCCTGCCAGCAGGCGGCACTCAAGTCCTGCCCCATCACTTTCAAGCCCGCCGCATCGGCTTTCGCCTGGTCACCACCGTAGCTGGCCGGGTCCGCCGCGTACCAGATGTAGCTCGGGTGGTTGGAGCCCAATACCGGTACTATCGCCCCCGCTGTCGGGCGGATGAGACCCAGCTGTAGCACACCGACGTCCGCGCCATATTGCTGCTTGATCCAGTTACGCACCGGCGTACCGAAGGCCACCATCGGCAACGCCGTGCCCTTGGTGGTGATGCTGACTTCCTTGACCATGGTGGTCTGGTAGTCGGTGAAGTAGCTGTAGACGGTTTCCAGGGTACTGCCGGCGTTGGACGGCGCGGCAATCGGTGCGATGTCGACGATGGTCTGGTAACCCGGCGTCTGCTCCTTGGGGATGCCATTGTCGGTCAGGAGCTCGGCCCAGCGGTCGGTGGTAGCCGACTCCAGGTAGTCCTGGGCCTGGGTCAACGAGTAATCCGGCGGGAAGTGCAGCAGTTCGACGCTCTTGCGGTTGTCCAGAGCCAGGCCCAGCGGCAGGAACAGGTACCAGTTGTAGGCCCATTTACCGTCGGCATTCAGTTTGGAGGCGCCTTTGTAGGCCAGTTCGCCGGCATTGAGCACTTGCTCCAGCGGTTTGTCATAACCGTTCGGCACGCCGCTGAAGTGGGCATAGAGTTGGCCGGCGTCGGCTTTCACCGTCACCTTGGCGTTGAGGTAGCCGTCACGCTTCACGCTCTGGTTCAGATAGTGCTCGGCGGTCTGTTCCAGGGTCCAGGGGCGAAAGCAGATGACATTGCAATTGTTGGGATAGGCGAAGAGCTGGGTGACGCGCTCCCGGCTGCCCAGTTTCATTTCGACATCGGCGTGAGCGAGGGTACTCAGGGTGAGTGCGGCTAAGGTACTCGTCAATACAGCGATTTTTGACATGCTCAGATCCTTTTCAGCGTTGACCATCGGGTGAGGTGACTTGTCATACTGCGGCAGGTACTGCTTTCCCGTTATGGGGAAACTGTGATTTTTCTTGTACTTGATATCCCTGACCAAGCGTAGGCATTCCCCCCGGACTTCATCGGCTGCTGCCCGTGGTCAACGGATAGCCGGGGACCACCAGCAAGCAAGTGACGGTGATGCACAACATCAGCAGGAAGAATCCCAGCTGCAGGGGACTCCACTGAGTGAGGTGCTGGATGGCCTGCCAGGGGTGTCGCCAGATCGAGTCGGGGCGTTCGCAACGCGGGCGTTTGTTGTCGAACAGGCCGATGGCGCCGATGCCGATGAATGTCGCCATGCCCAAGCCACCTGACCAGGCCAGGAACAGTAACGCAATCAACGCCTGCGGCACGCCATGGCGAATAACCAGCCAATGCCGGGTCGGGTTGATGCGTTTGGGCAACAGATGCTGGCTCAGCCACAAATCGATCGTCATCAGGTGCCAGCACAGGGGCTGCCAAAAACGCATCGCGTAGACGCCGATGATCACTGGGATCAGACCAGTCAACAGTGAGGTCATCAGACTCGTCCAGAGCGTGCCCTTGGCTTGCCAGATTTGCCATGAGGGCAGCGTTGACAAGGTCACTGCCAGCGAGCAGCCGGCCCATAACCATCGCCAGCCAGAGGGGGGCACGGAGCGCGGCAGGAACTGGCGCCAGAAAAAGACGTCGCGATTTGGCAGGCGTTCGATAAGTTCCGGATACCGGTGGGCCAGTTGATCCGAAAGATCCTGGCAGGCTTGCCAATGATTATGGGTGAAGTGCTTGAACTCCAGGCCCTGTTGCCAGAGCGTGAGGGGCGTCAGCAGCAGAAAGGCGGCTTTTGGCGCGGGGCCCCCATAGAAATGGTTCAAGGCCCTGGTTTGCAGTTCCTCGTAGAAAGCTTCGCGTTCGCAGCGCTGGTTCAGTGATTGCCAGACCCAGTGTGGCTCGGGGGTAACACCGGCCTTGTCGTCCCAGCCGAACGCCTGGCAGACCCGGTCGAATAGCGGCACGCTCCATTGGGTTTCGTTCAGCAACTGCAGCACGATCCGTTGCCATTCCTGGCTTCGGTCGAAAATCTTTATCCAAGGCTGTTGCGAGTAGTTTTTCAACTGCTGGAGGAATGGCCGTTCCTGCCCGGCCTCCAGCAGGTCCTGCAGTGTCTGCCGATATTCCTGCAGCAACCCACTGGACAAGGCTTCAGCTTGCCAGGGTGTCATGCGCACGGTTTGCCAGGGCGTCAGCCATTCCAGCTGCTGAACGGCCCAGGCGGCGATTGGGCTACGCAATCCCGGTTGTTCAAAACACAGCCGCAGCAATGCCTGTTGGAACGCTTCGGCGCATTGCTGTTGCCGGGCCTGCTGCCAACGCTCGGCCAGGTTCTGTTCGCTGAGCTCGGCCACCAGCGCGGGAACCGGGTCATCGAGGACGGGGGCCGACAGGCCTGTGCCCAGTGGCTGAATCTCCGCGGGCCGGGACCAGTCGTGCTTCTGCGCGTGTTCCAGCGGCTCGGCGGCGAAGTTGCTCACAGGCAGGTGCTGTGCTTCTTCTGTCGAGGTTTCATCCCGCCAGCGGGCGATCGCCAGTGCATTTTCGTATGCCTCACGCAGGCGTTGAAAACCTTCGGCCTCTTCATCCGGGCGATTGCTTTTCAGCAGTCGCGCGTAGCTGCGCTTGATGCTGCGTTCATCGGCGTCTTCCGGCAGGTGCAACAGCGTCCAGCAATTCATCTCGCGACTCCTGTCAGTGCCAGATACCGTTGTCCAGTTTATTCAACTGTTCGATCAGATTCTGACGGGCCTCGCGAATGCGTCGTTCGTCCTGGCCCTCCAACACTTGCTGGAACTGCCCGGCCCACTGGCCGATACGTTCGCGCAGCTCACCGAGGCTTTCCTGGTAGAGGCGTTCCAGGCGTGCGCTCAGGACTGTGTTCACCTGCTGATCGCGTGGGTGCACCTTGAGCAAGGTCAGGGCCTGCAAGCGCTGTTGGATCTCTTCCGGTGAAAGCACCCCGGGGTTGTTCTCGATGATCAGCGAGTGTTGTTCGCCAGTCAGTGGAATATTGACCTGGGCTTCGAGCAAGCCGTTGTTGTCGTAGGTGAAGCGCACATCCAACGCGACCTCGCCGGCCTTGCGCTTGGGCACCGTCATTTCCAGTTGGCCAAGAAAGACGTTGTCGCGTACCAGGCGGCTTTCGCCCTGATAGATTTTCAGCACCACCACGGCCTGGTTGTCTTGCAGGGTATACACGCGCTTGACCCGGCTGACCGGTACGATGCTGTTGCGCTCGATGATAGGCAGGTAGTGCCCGCTGTCGATCTGCTGGCCGAACTGATGAGAGGTTTCGATCCCGAGTGTGTAGGAACAGACGTCGGTCAGTACCACTTCTTCCAGGGCGGCGGAACGCGCCTTCAGCGCGGCCTGCGCCGCGGCACCGTGGGCCACGACTTCGTCCGGATTGAGGCTGATGGACGGGAAGCGTCCGAAGAGGCTGGCGGCGAGCTTGCGCACCAGTGGCATGCGCGTGGTGCCCCCCACCAAGAGGATTTCGTCCAGGTCGTTGACACGAATCCGTGCATCGCGCAGCGCCCGTTCGATAGGACCGCGCAGACGTTCCAGCAGCGGTGCGTAGAGTTCGGCCAATTGCTGCTGGGTAACGGTCCTGCTCCACTGCCGGCCGTCGACCCGCAGGCTGAACTCGGCGCTGGCATCCTGGCCCAGCGCCTTGCGCACCCGTTCGGCTTCGCGCCGCAGTGCCTGGCTGACGCTTGCCGGGTCTGGGAAGTCCGCGACTGCGCGTTGACTGTCGATAAAGGACTCGAGCAATACGCTATCGAAATCCTCGCCGCCGAGGAAGTTATCGCCGGCGCTGGCACGGACCTCCATGACACCGTCGAAGAGTTCAAGAATCGATACGTCGAAAGTGCCGCCGCCGAGGTCAAAGACGAGGAACGAGGTCTCCTTGTCCCGCTGGTGCAGGCCATAGGCGAGGGCGGCGGCAGTGGGTTCGTTGATCAGTTTTTCGACTTTCAGCCCCGCCAGCTCTCCGGCGATACGGGTGGCCTTGCGCTGGGCATCGCTGAAGTAGGCCGGGACGCTGATCACAGCCTCGTGCACGGTTTTACCGTAGGCACGTTCGACGTCTTCCTTGAGGCTCTTGAGGACCAGGGCGGACAGTTCCTCCGGGCGGAAAAGGCGATTGCCCAGGCGTACTTCCTGGGCGCTGCCCATATGGCGCTTGAACAGTGAGGTGGTGGTTTGCGAGTGGGTATGCAGTCGCTCTTTCGCCGCCTGCCCGACCAGTACCCGGCCTTCATCGTCCAGGCCAACCACGCTGGGTGTGAGGAACTGGCCGAGGGCATTGGGCACCAACTCGCTGGTTTCTCCGCGCCAGACGGCAACGAGGCTGTTGGTGGTCCCCAGGTCAATCCCTACGATCATTACGACGAACTCCCTTTTCGCTCGGTAAAATTCTGAAACAGAATACTATCAGGCAAGGATATTACCGGAGTGCGGAGGGGGTAAAGCGGATAGTGGCTCTAGGCTATTGTTTGATCGATGCAGGGTATGCCGGAACCTGCAGGAGCCTGACTCCTGCAGGGGCGGGGCGAGAGGAGCATGGGTCAGCCATTGACTCCTCGGAGTGCCTGTCTCAGAGCGTAAAGCGCAAGGCGTTGGTCAGGTCGCCCATCGGCTTCTGGCCACGGGCAGTCATCGCGTCATCGCGCTGCTTGATCCCATCGAGTTTCTCCAACTGGAACACCCGGGTGATCAGGCGCAGGATCGAGGCGGTGTCATACACCGTGTGATCCACCGTGCCCTTGCGGGCGAAGGGCGAAACCACCAGGGTCGGAACCCGTGTGCCCGGGCCCCAGCGATCGCCTTGCGGCGGCGCCACATGGTCCCACCAGCCGCCGTTTTCATCGACGGTGACGACCACCACCATGTTTTTCCATTGCGGGCTTTCGCGCAGTACTTTCAGGATACGGTCGATATGCCGGTCGCCGGACGCCACGTCGGCGTAACCGGCGTGCATGTTCAGGTTGCCCTGGGGTTTGTAGAAGGTCACCGCTGGCAACTTGCCGGCTTGGGCATCGGCGAGGAACTTGTTGCTGCTCGGGTCCTCGCCCAGTCCGCCGTCGCGCAAGCGCTTGGCCCGCTCACCGGGGTTTTCCGGGCCCTGCTGCTTGAAATAGTTGAAGGGTTGATGGTGGTACTGGAAGTTCGGGATCTTCGGAATGCCGCCCGAGTCCTTGAACTGGTCCAGGGTGGCCTGCCAGGCACCGGCGTACCAGGCCCAGTCGACGTTCTTCTTCGACAGCTTGTCGCCGATGTGTTCGTGGGTCTGGGGTACCAGCACTGTGGGCAGGCCCGGCTTGGAATAGTCTGGATGTTCGGTGTCGCGGATCCAGGTCGGCCAGTAGGGCGGAGCCATGGTGTTGACCGCGTAGCCATCCGGGGTCAGTGCGCTCGGACCGAACTGCGGCGCGCCGCTCATGGCGCTGGCTGGGGACTTGTCCAGAGGCTTGAGGTGCGTACCGAGCGGGTCGTCGCTTTGCAGCGTGGCGATCTGCGGCTTGGCCACCGAGTTGGCGGCGTCCGGGTAGAAGGGCACGGCCGCGCTGATCAGGTATTGGTGGTTGAGGAACGAACCGCCGAAGGCACCCTGGAAGAAGTTGTCGCAGAGCACGAACTCCTTGGCCACGTCCCACAGGCGCAACGAGTAACGGTTCTGGGCGTAGTGCCCCATGGTCAGGCCGCCGGAGTCGGCCCAGGCGACGAACTGGTCGTTCTTGCCGCCGTTGATCTGCATCTGGTTCTGGTAGAACACGTGCCACAGGTCGCGGGTGACCAGGCTCAGGGGCAGGTCCTCGCCGTCCGGGCCCTTGAGGGCATAAGGCGCGTTGGGCAGGTTTTGCTGGAACTGGGTTTGCGCCGGATAGGTCACGCCATCGACGGTTTGCGGGCCGATCTGCAGGACACCGCCCCAGGCCGGCGGCAGGCTCTGCAGCAGGCTGCCATCGCGATCGCGTTGCTGGTAGTCGGCAGGCGCGAGGGCCGACAAGGGTTTCTCGAGGCCGGGGAAGTCGGCGAACAGGTTGTTGAAGCTGCGGTTCTCGGCGTAGATCACCACCACGGTTTTCACCTGGTCGCGCAACGCCTTGTCCAACTCGGCGCCCGACAGCTCGCGGCTGTCCGGCTTGCCGGGTTCGCTCGGGGAACCGCAGGCGGTCAGCGTCGCGCCAACACCCAGCACCGCCACGCCACCGAGGAAGCGGCGACGACTGGTGTCAGTGGGGTTATCGGTTTCGGGCGCTTGCGACTGGTCGAGGTCTTTCTCGTCACTCATCCTGGGTTCCTGCTGGCTGGGTTTGACGTATCAAAATATTTCGCATCGCAACTTAGCAATGCAATATGACGGAACAGCGACAGATCCGTTCTGCCGCCGGGCAGTATGCCGATTGTCGAGGGTGTGGGGCAGGAATTGGGTTACGGAATTTTGCTGGTGGTAGTGGCGGGCTTGAGCTTTTTCCGGGGGCCTTACAAGGCCCCGCACTGAATCGCCGCGACCATCGCCGCGATTTTGTTGGTGGTGCCGGTCTTGCTGATCGCGTTGGCGATATGGAAGTTCACGGTGCGCACGTTGAGCTCGAGCAACTGGGCGATTTCCGGCGCGGTCTTACCTTCGCCCGACCACTTCAATACCTCGACTTCCCGAGGCGACAACAGATACATGGGCGTTGTCGGCAGGTCGCGGGTGGCCGCCGAATGCAGGACATTGCACAGCCACAGGATATGTCCGGCGTGGTGATAGAACTCGCGACGGTCGATTTCCCCCTCGGAGCGGGCGACACACAGGATGCTCTGGTGCCCCTGCACATGCTGTACTGCCTGGGACCAGCCATAGCGTATGCCAAACGATTGCTTTTTTGTCCAGAACGCGGGGGACTTGGCAAAAGTTTCCGGCGACCAGAACACGGGCAGGTGCGAATGCCGGACGCGGGTCAGCAGCGGGTCTATTTTCTGGAGATTCTGGTCCTGGTAGTACCGGTTCCATTCCTCGGGATAATTGTTCTTTATCCAGGCGGCGGTCCCGTGGCCCAGTTTGACGTAGCGGTAATAGGGATAGCCTAGTTGCCTGACCAGGCCGGGCAAGAGTTCGAGCAGTTCCTGCTCGTCTTGCTTTGAACCCAGAAGCCGCAGTTGCTCTTCTTTCCACTGGTTCATGATGCATCCACCTTGAAGCACGACGGGTGGGGCTGGGCACGTTCTGAAAAAGTCGATGGTACGATCGTGCCGGTTTTGTCTAGGCAGACTAATACATGACGTGAACAGCGGCCTACATAATTATTTGCGTTCTTGTGCACTTGTTCAGCATCAATTCAGCATTGTGACTATTCGTGTCGTCGTTTTTGAGACTGAAGCTTGCATTGATGGTTTTCAGGTCGGAGCGAGTCGCAAGAGCGCTGGTCACAGCGCTCTTGAATTCGTCCAGGATTGCAGCCCGAAGGCTCGAGGTGCTATGGCATCACCGGCCCGTTGTAGGCCAGCGTTGTCCCCAGTGCCCAGAGCAGGAACAGCACCAGCGGCGCATGCACCAGCAGTTGCACGAAGGAGAAGCCGATCAGGTCCCGCGCCTTCAAGCCCAGCACGCCCAGCAGCGGCAGCATGTAGAAGGGGTTGATCAGGTTCGGCAGCGCCTCGGCGGCGTTGTAGATCTGCACCGCCCAGCCCAGGTGGTATTTCAGGTCATTGGCCACCTGCATCACATAGGGCGCCTCGATGATCCATTTGCCGCCACCGGAAGGGATGAAGAAGCCCAGCACCGCCGAGTACACGCCCATCAGCAATGCGTAGGTGTCGTGGGAGGCGATCTGGGTAAAGAAGGTCGAGATGTGGTGAGCCAGGGTCAGGGCATCGCCGCCCTTGACCGTGGTCATCAGCGCCGCGATGGAACCGTACAGCGGGAACTGGATCAGCACGCCGGTGGTGGTCGGCACCGCGCGGGCCACTGCGTCGAGAAAGCTGCGCGGACGCCAGTGCAGCAGCGCACCGGCCATCAGGAACAGGAAATTGTAGGTGTTCAGGCCGGAAATGGCGCTGATCGCCGGTTTGGTCGAGAACTCGTGGAACAGCCAGCCGGCGGCCAGCAGGGCCAGCAGAATGGTCAGCAGCGGGCTGTATTCCAGCCATTCACCGGGGCGCGAGCGCTTGCTCAGCGGTGGCAGGTTGAAACTCGGGTCGACGCCGCAGGCCTTGGCATCCCGGGCCGAATCAGGCCCTGGTGCGGTGGCGTAGGCGATCACCAGCGAGACCACGATCAGCGCCAACAGGAGCACACCGGACTGCCAGAGGAAGATGGTCTGGGTGAACGGAATCACCCCGGTGATCGACAGGATCGACGGCGGCAGGCTGGCCGGGTTGGCCTGCAACTGGGCGGCGGACGAGGACAGCCCGAGGGCCCAGACAGCGCCCAGGCCCAGATAGGCCGCGGCACCGGCGGCGCGGTAATCCATGCGCAGGTCGGTGCGGCGCGCCAGGGCGCGGACCAGCAAGCCGCCGAAGACCAGGGACAGGCCCCAGTTCAGCAGCGAGGCGACCATGGAAATCAGCGCGACCCAGGCCACCGCCGAGCGGCCGTTCTTCGGCAGCCGGGCCAGGCGGTCGATCAGCTTCACCGCCGGTGGCGAACTGGCGACCACATAACCGCCGATCACCACGAAGGCCATCTGCATGGTGAAGGGAATCAGGCTCCAGAAACCGTCGCCGAAGGCCATCGCGGCTTCGCTCGGCTTGGCGCCGATGGCCAGGGTGGCCAGGGTGACGACGATCACCGCCAGCGCGGCGAACACCCAGGAGTCGGGAAACCAGCGCTCGGCCCAATTCGAGCAGTGCAGGGCAAAGCGGGCGTAGCGGCTGGTTTCGATAGCAGCGGCCATTGGACGGTCCTCTTGTTCTTGATCTTATTGGGGGCCACAGGCGCAACGCTGGGGGCGCAACCTGCGGGCTGGTGTCCACGATAAATCAATCCCGTGGCATTTTCCGATTTTGGTTAGTAGCAGAGTGATATTGCTTATCCAGGGGCCATTGGCGATATCGGCCCAATGCCATTGGCAAACTCAGGTATCCTCCGATTTTTTGCAGCGCCGGCCTAACGGGCCGATGCGCCACTTGAATACGTTGCCAGAGTGTTTTCATGACTGTCGATCACATTCCACACGCCCGTCGTTTTGCCCGGTCCGACTACAAGACCCTGGGCCTGGCGGCGTTGGGCGGTGCGCTGGAAATCTACGATTTCATCATTTTCATGTTCTTCGCGCTGACCCTCAGCGACCTGTTCTTCCCCCCGCAAATGCCCGAATGGTTGCGCCTGCTGCAAAGCTTCGGGATTTTCGTCACCGGCTATCTGGCGCGACCGCTTGGTGGCATCCTGATGGCGCATTTCGCCGACCGCTTGGGGCGCAAGCGGGTCTTCAGCTTGAGCATCCTGATGATGGCCCTGCCGTGTCTGCTGATCGGGATCATGCCGACCTATGCCCAGATCGGTTACTGGGCGCCCCTGCTGCTGTTGCTGCTGCGGGTATTGCAAGGCGCGGCGGTGGGCGGCGAGGTGCCGAGTGCCTGGGTCTTCGTCGCCGAGCACGCACCGCCCGGGCAGCGTGGTTATGCCCTGGGGGTTTTGCAGGCCGGGCTGACCTTCGGTTATCTGCTGGGCGCCTTGACCGCGACCGCCCTGGCGCGAATCTACAGCCCCAGTGAGATCCTCGATTTCGCCTGGCGTTTTCCGTTCCTGCTGGGCGGGGTATTCGGCGTGATCGGGGTCTGGTTGCGTCGCTGGCTGAGTGAAACCCCGGTGTTCATGGCTTTGCAGGCGCGCCGGGAGGAGGGCGAGGAGGTGCCGCTGCAGGCGGTCTTGCGCACCCACCGCCGGGCGATCCTGCCGGCGATGCTGCTGACCTGTGTGCTGACCTCGGCGGTGGTGGTATTGGTGGTGGTTACGCCGACCGTGATGCAGAAAGTCTTTGGCATGAGTGCCAGTCATACCTTCGCCTTGAGCAGCCTGGGGATTGTGTTTCTGAACATTGGCTGCGTGCTGGCGGGCCTGCTGGTCGACCGCATCGGTGCCTGGCGCGCGGTGCTGTTCTACAGCGCCTTGCTGCCGCTGGGCATCGCGCTGCTCTACAGCTGCCTGATCCATGGTGCTGAATGGATTGGCCTGGCCTATGCCCTGGCGGGCCTGGCCTGTGGCGTGGTGGGGGCGGTGCCTTCGGTGATGGTGGGGTTGTTCCCGGCGCGCATCCGGGTCTCCGGTATTTCCTTTACCTACAACATTGCCTATGCACTCTGGGCCAGCACCACACCGCTGTTTCTGATCGGCCTGATGCCCTGGAGCCCTTGGGTCTGCGTTGGTTATTGCGCGGTGATGGGCGGCGTCGGGGTGCTGATCGCGTTGTACTTCGCTCCACGTGCAGCCGCGACGGCCGAGGCTTCGAGCGTTCGCGGCTGCTGAGCCGCGTCCGTCGGTAGCGACGCGCTGCACTCAGCGCGTCTCGGTGACTTTCTTGAGGAACCGCGGCTGATTGAATAACCCGGAATCTTCCTTCAGAAAAAACTGCCCTAGCCGATGCCAATGTCAGATTACCCGCGCTTTCATTTGCCCATCGGTGCCTTCCATGTTTAACAAACGCTTGAAGCAGGAGCTGTCGGCTCTTCGTGAAGAACTCTCCAGTCTCCAGCAAGTCAAGGACAGCCTGGAACAGGAAATGCTCGTGCTGACCCTGGACCCCGATGGTCGCATCGAATCGGTCAACCAGAACTTCACCCAGGAAATGCTCTACCCGAGTGGTTCGCTGCTGGGGCGCAGTCTTGACGAGTTTGTGCCGGACTACCTCAAACACTCGGATTTTCACCAGCGTTTCAAGAATGCCCTGACCCGTGGCGAGCATTTCAGCGGCGCGGTGCGCTTGTTGCGCGGCAACGGCCAGGAAGCCTGGCTGCGCTCGATCCTGCAGCCGATTCGGGATTCCCAGGGGCGAATCCGCAGTTTTTCGATTTACTCCAACGACCTGACCCGGACCATCGAATCGTCCCGCGAGCACGAAAACCTGATCGGCGCGCTGTTGCGCTCCACCGCCGTGATCGAGTTCAACCTGGCCGGTGACGTGCTCACGGCCAACGACCGTTTCCTCAGCGCCATGGGCTACAGCCTGGCGCAGATCCAGGGCAAGCATCACCGCCTGTTCTGCGAGCCGGCGGAATACAACAGCGCCGATTACCAGGCTTTCTGGAAACGCTTGAATTCCGGCGAGTTCGTCGCCGGTCGTTTCAAACGGGTCGACAGCCGTGGTCGCGAGGTCTGGCTGGAGGCGTCCTATAACCCGGTACTCGATGCCAACGAAAAGCTCTACAAAGTGGTCAAGTTCGCCACCGTGATCACCGACCAGGTGAACCAGGAGAAGGCGGTGGCCGAAGCGGCGAACATTGCCTACAGCACTTCACTGCAGACCGACAGCACCGCCCAGCGCGGGACCACCGTGGTGACCCAGGCCGTGGAAGTGATGCGCGACCTGGCGGCCCACATGCAAACCGCCAGTGACGGCATCGAAGCCTTGAACGCGCAGTCCCAGGTGATTGGCTCCATCGTCAAGACCATCAGTGGCATCGCCGAGCAGACCAACCTGCTGGCGCTCAACGCGGCGATCGAGGCGGCACGCGCGGGTGAGCAAGGTCGTGGTTTTGCGGTGGTGGCCGACGAAGTGCGGCAGCTGGCTTCGCGCACCAGCCAGGCCACCGACGAGATCGTCGGCGTGGTGCGGCAGAACCAGGATATGGCGCGCGATGCGGTGTCGCTGATGAACAGCGGCAAGACCCAGGCCGAGGAAGGTCTTGCGCTGGCGGCGGAGGCGGGCACGGTGATCGTCGAGATCCAGGACGGCGCGCAGAAGGTGGTCAATGCGGTCGGGCAGTTCGCCAACCAGCTGACTAATTGAGCGCCACCACCATATCCACCTCGACCGAGGCGTTTTTCGGCAGTTGGAATACCCCGACCGAGGTGCGCGTATGCACCCCGGCTTCGCCGAACACCGAATACAGTACCTCGGACGCGCCGTCGGCGACTTCACTCTGTTGGGTGAAGTCCGCCGCGCTCTGCACATACACATTGATGCGCAAGACTTTCCTGATCTGCCCCAGGTCGCCATCGAGCAGTTGTCGCAAAATCGCCAGGGCGCGCATGGTGCTGATCTGAGCCCCGTGCCGTGCCCGCTCCAGTGTGGTTTCGGCGCCGACCCGGCCCGTCACCATCACGGTATTGTCGATGCGCGGAATCTGCCCGCTGACATACACTTCAAGATCGTTGCGCACCGCCGGCACGTAGTTACCGCCGATCTTCATTTCACCGTCGAAGCTGTAGCCGAGTTCCCGGGCGATGGCATCAAATGAGGCGTTTCTGGTGTCTGACATGGTCCAGCTCCTGATAAGAGAGGTTCGGTTCGTGCGGGCCAAGCGCGATCCGGCCTGTGTAAGGCTCTGCGGCGGCGTTCGCGTAGGGTTGGGGAAAATAGCGAAAAGTGCAATGTCGTCGGTTACACTCCCGTAATGTCAAAAAAACATCATGCAGTTTTGACCTTTGCCCGAATCTACAACAGCGTGTTGACCCGACTGCTGGTGTTGGCGCTGTGCATTGTTATTTCTGGCGCTGTCATACGCTATTACGTGCTGACCAACTTCCTGCGCGAGGATTTGAGCGCCGTCGTGGAAGGCCAGCAGTTGGCGTTGGCGAGTTATGTCGCGCACGATGTCGACACCAAGATTATTCGCTCTCGGCTATTGGTCGAGCGCCTCGCGGACAGCGTGCCCCTTGAGCTACTGGCACAGCCTGAACAACTGCAAGCCTGGCTGAAAGAGCGCTCCCCCTACCAGGCCTTGTTCTCGACCGATACCTTCATCGTCAACGCCATGGGCAAACGGGTGGCGGGTTATCCCGACGAGGACGCGGCCGACACGGACTATGCCGATCGTGATTATATTCAGGCGGGATTGGCCGGTAAGTCGCTGATCGGACGGCCAGTGGTGAGTCAGGCAGACGCCCAGCTTATGCTACCGGTAGCCGCCCCCATCAGAGATGGCGCGGGTAAGGTGCGGGCGGTACTGGTTGGCATGACGGCACTCGCCGCTCCCGGGTTCCTTGATTCATTGCTGCAAAGTCGCGGGCGAATGGCAACCGGGGCGTTCCAACTGGTTTTTCCGGAAAGTCACCTGCAGGTCGGCTCCTCCCGGCTTGGGATGGCCTTCAAACCGACAGCGCCTGAGGGGCTCAATGTGCTGCAGGACCGGGCCATGGAGGGGTTTCGCGGTGCCGGGATTACCCTCAACGCCGAGGGCCAGGAGGAGGTCCGCGCCATGGCCTCCGTGCCCAGTACGGGCTGGTTTATCGTGGCCAGTTTGCCGAGCCGCGAGGCGTTTGCAACCGTTGAGCGGACCCAGAGTTTCCTGATCAAGGGGGCTATCTCCTCGATTTTTCTGTTCGGCACTATCTGCTCCATCGTGCTGTACTTTGTCTTTCGTCCGTTGTTCCAGGCCGCCGCGCAGGCAGACTGCATGACCCGTGACGAACTGCCGCATGCACCCTTGCCGGTGGTTCGTCACGATGAAGTCGGTCACTTGATCTCGGCGTTCAATCGCTTGTTGCGCAAACTCAACGAGAAACAGGCGGAACTCGAAAAGATAGCTCATCACGACACGCTGACGGGCTTGCCCAACCGACATCACCTGTCTGGCCGCCTGCGTCAGGTGTTGGCCCAGGCCCAGCGCAAAGACACGCAGGTCGGCTTGTTGTTCATGGACCTCGATGGCTTCAAACGGATCAATGACACCCTTGGGCACGAGGCCGGTGACGAGGTGTTGCGTCAGGTGGCGAAGCGTTTTGGGGTTGTGGTACGGATGAGCGATACCCTGGCGCGTATCGGCGGTGATGAGTTCGTTGTCCTGCTCAGCGACCTGGGCACCGATGCAGAGGAGACCGTGATTACCGTGGCCACCAAGTGCATCGCGGCGCTGAGTACGCCGTTTCTCATTGCCGGTACGGTTTGCCAGGTGGGGGTCTCGATCGGTATCGCCCTGGGCAACGGCGAAAGCTCCGCCGATGCGCTGCTGCTGACCGCGGATCGGGTCATGTACCAAGCCAAGAAAACCGGGCGCGGTCGCTACATGACCCACAAGCTCTGAGGACGCTCCCGGCTCAGTCGCAAGCGTAGCGGGCGCAACAAAGGTAAACTCCAAGCTTTCCCAAAG
Source organism: Pseudomonas sp. GW821-FHT04D07 (assembly GCF_059420225.1). NCBI lineage: Bacteria > Pseudomonadati > Pseudomonadota > Gammaproteobacteria > Pseudomonadales > Pseudomonadaceae > Pseudomonas > Pseudomonas sp. GW821-FHT04D07. Next base: position 258,941 of record NZ_JBWKTH010000006.1, on the reverse strand, counting down.
GAGTTCCCATGAGTCACTACCAGCCCGGCATTCTCGCCAAGCCTGTGCCCTTGCAGGCACGCCACCTGTTCTTCGCCCTTGAATCCGCCGAAGCATTGCCGGCTGCACTGGACAATCTCACCCGGCTGGTGGACGTAAAGCACACCGTGGTCGGTTTTGGCGAGTCGCTGGTGCAGGTGCTGGGCGCTCATGTCCCGGGGCTGCGGGCCTTTCCCGTGATCACCGGGGCGGGTGTGGATAATCCGTCGACCCAGCATGCCCTGTGGTGCTGGTTGCAGGGTGAAGACCGTGGCGAGTTGTTGCACCGCAGCCGTGCGCTGGAGCAGGCGCTGGCGCCGGCCTTGAGGTTGGTGCAAATGACCGAGGCGTTCCGGCACAAGAGCGGTCATGACCTGACCGGTTATGAAGACGGCACCGAAAACCCGCAGGACGAGGCCGCCGTCGAGGCCGGGATCGCCGCGGACGGCGGCAGTTTTGCCGCGATCCAGCAGTGGCAGCATGACCTGGACGGTTTCGCCGCGCTGCCAGCCCATGAGCAGGACAACATCATCGGGCGGCGCAAGAGCGACAATGAGGAGCTGGACGCTGCGCCGGAGTCCGCCCACGTCAAACGTACCGCCCAGGAGCGCTTTGCCCCGGAGGCCTTCGTGGTGCGTCGCTCGATGCCCTGGTCGAACGAGCAGGGCGCCGGCCTGATGTTCCTGGCGTTCGGCCATTCCTTCGCGGCCTTCGAGGCGCAATTGCGGCGTATGAGTGGCTTGGACGATGGCATCGTCGACGCTTTGTATCGCTTCAGTCGGCCGATTACCGGCGGCTACTACTGGTGCCCGCCGTTGAGCGAAGGACGTTTGGACCTGGGCGTGCTGGGCGCCGCTTGAGTCCAGGCTTGGCCTGACCCCACGCCCGATGTCGCGCATCGGGCGTTTTCACCCCTCTCTCTGGAAACTGGTCGTCCTATCCGGGCCCGGCCTGGTTTGAAATTGATCTAAGCGGGCTGTCGGTTGGCACTAAACTTAAGGTGCAGTCGCTGCGAAATGAAGTTAACCCCCCCCCCGCTCATCCACGCAGCTTGCTCGCCATCCAGAGACCCGCACCCGACTGTCGAATGAAATCGGGCGACAGCCCGCAGAAGGATGAGACTCGGGCTCCACCGGAGCCAGGGAGTGTTCATCATGATCTCCATTCGTGCTCTTTTGCTCTGTACCTTGCCTGGCCTTGTGCTGTTGGGCGTGTCGCCGACGGTTCGGGCTGTGGGTGACAGTGAACCGATCAACCAGGAAGCGGTGCAGCTATCGCCGCAGACTCAGAACGGCGTGTCTTACCTGACCGGCGGTATCGGCGAGGATGAAAGCCAGGCATTGGCTCATACTCACGGTTACAACCTGCATATTGTTTCGACCGTGGGGCCCAAAGGGGAATACATGCCTGGTGTGGATATCACGATCCACAAGGTCGGGGGCGCCTCGGTGCTGTCTCTGAGCCAGGTCGGGCCGATGGTGTACGTCAAGTTACCCGCAGGCAAGTACGAGGTTGTCAGCCAATATAATGGTCATGAGGAAAGACAGAGTGTCGTCCTCAATGGCGAAGCCAGTCAGACGGTGAGTGTGCATTGGCGAAACGAATAGTGCGCGTCCTGTAGGCGCTGGCTTGCCAGCGGTGGCGCGGTGCGTACGGCATCGCAATTGCCGGTGATAACCGCGTTGCCTCTTGCAGCGCAATCACTGGCAAGCCAGCTGTGGTGTGGCCATCAAGAAATTCCCCATCAGGGGGATGCCAAATCCCCGCCTTGCGAATAGTCTGCGTACAGAGGGAATTCCCCTGAAACACAGATTTGGACACGAGGTCGGAAGATGGGCAAGTTGCGAGTCGGGATTATTTTCGGTGGATTGGGGGCCGAGCACGAGGTGTCGTTGCAATCGGCGCGCAATGTGGTCGATGCGCTGGATCGCGAGCGTTTCGAGCCGATCCTGATCGGCATCGACAAGCAGGGCCGCTGGCACCTCAACGACAGCTCCAACTACCTGATCAATGCCGAAAACCCGGCGCTTATCGCCTTGAACCAATCCAATCGCGAACTGGCCGTGGTCCCCGGCAAGTCCAGTCAGCAGTTGGTGGACACCAGCAGCCAGGCGCTGCTGGAGCAGGTCGATGTGATCTTCCCTATCGTCCACGGCACCCTCGGCGAAGACGGTTGCCTGCAAGGCTTGTTGCGCATGACCGAGCTGCCCTTTGTCGGCTCCGATGTGCTGGGCTCGGCGGTGTGCATGGACAAGGACGTGAGCAAGCGTCTGTTGCGCGATGCCGGGCTGGCGGTGACCCCCTTTATCACCGTGAACCGGGCCAGCGCCGCGAGGTTCGGCTTCGAGGCCGCACAGGTGAAGCTGGGCCTGCCACTGTTCATCAAACCGGCGAACCAGGGCTCTTCGGTGGGTGTGAGCAAGGTCGAGACGGCCGAGGAGTACCAGGCCGCGCTGGCCCTGGCGCTGGGCTTCGACGAAAAGGTCCTGATTGAATCGGCGGTCAGCGGGCGGGAGATCGAATGCGCGATCCTCGGCAACGACCAGCCGATGGCCAGCGGTTGCGGCGAGATCGTCGTGCGCAGCGGCTTCTATTCCTACGACAGCAAATACATTGACGAGCAGGCTGCCGAAGTCGTGGTGCCGGCGGCGCTCAGCGAACAGGACAGCGAGCGCATTCGCGCGCAGGCCATTGAGGCCTTCCAGGTGTTGGGTTGCTCCGGATTGGCGCGGGTCGATGTGTTTCTTACCGCGGACGGTGAAGTGTTGATCAACGAGGTCAACTCACTGCCCGGTTTTACCCGCATCAGCATGTACCCCAAGCTCTGGCAGGCGGCGGGAATGAGTTACAGCGAACTGGTCAGCCGTCTGATCGAACTGGCGCTGGAGCGGCATGCGATGCGCAAGAATCTGAAGAACAGTCGTTAAAAGGCCCGAAGCCGCTTCGCGCGCTTCAGGCCTGGTAAACGCTTGGAAGAACCTGGGTTTCAGGCTCCGGATCGGGACGGGTCGAGATGATCCAGGTCCGGTCGATGCCAGGGGTCAATGTGCGTCATCAGGTTCAGGACCCGATGGCGCAGCATGACATTTTCCCGCGCGGCCACGGCAATCGCATGCCCCTCCTCAACGGAAATCGAAGCTTCCACTTCGATATGCGCATCGACCGCGAGCATATCGCCCATTTTGCGCGTGCGTACATCGTGCACGCCCTTGATGCCAGGGGTTTCCAGGAGCGTGGTGCGAATGGAGGCCACCTCTTCTTCATCAGCGGCGCTGTCCATCAGGTCATTCAAGGCGTTCCAACCGAACGACCAGCCCATCCTGGCAATCATGCCACCGACCACCAGCGCGGCAATCGGGTCGAGAATCGGATAGCCCGCCAGGTTGCCGACAATACCGATACCGACCACCAGCGACGAGGCCGCATCCGAGCGTGCATGCCAGGCGTTGGCAATCAACAGGCTCGATTTCACCTTCTTCGCCACTCCGAGCATGTAGCGAAACAGCAGTTCCTTGGTCAGCAACGCGGCGCCCGCCACCCACAAGGCCGTCATATGGACCGTCTGGATGGACTCCGGGGTTTGCAGCTTGAGCACGGCCGAACCGACCATGCCGATGCCCACGGCCAGCAGCAGCAGGCCGAGGATCATCGAGGCGGCGGTTTCAAAGCGCAGGTGCCCATAGGGATGGCCATCGTCGGCGTCCTGCTTGCTCTTATGGCTGGCGAACAACACCACAAAGTCGGCAATCAAGTCCGACAGAGAGTGGATACCGTCGGCAATCAGGCCCTGGGACTTCGACAGGATACCCACGACGATCTGCGTGCAGGACAGCGCCAGATTGACGCCCACGCTCGCCCAGGTACAACGGGAAGCCGCTGTCGCTCGTTCGGCGGGAGTGCAGTATTGGTCCTCAGCGTCTTCGGAGAACTTTTCATCATTCATCATGTGCTTTTCCATTATTCGCAAATGACTATCCGCTCGCGGCACTCAAGGCGTTCCGGCTAATTAAGTGGCAGCTTTGATGTGATCGACAATCATTGGCGTTCGCCTTGAAACAGGCATGAACAAGGGACAAAGCATACTTAAAAGTTGGGTGGGATACACAGGCTATTTAAATAATCAGGGCGATTGAAAAATTGTTTCGTATACCGATCGCCTATGTTCTCAAATGCGAATCTTAATGTTTCGTCAGCGACTGTTCGAAGGCACTCGCACTCACGCCAATAGCCTTATATCCGGTTATCGGCGGAGGAGGGATATTGATTGGCGGGCGAGTCGAAAAGAGCCGGGGGAGCGTGGCTCCCCCTGGCGATGGGTGGTATCAGTTGGTGGCGACCCGGTCGGTTTCACCCGAGCTGACCAGCGCTTTGAGCGAGGTATCGAACTGCTTCAGGGCGTTGACCTGCAACTCGCGTTGTTGGTTGATTTGCGCGGCAATCTCCGGCGCGGCCTTGCCATGGACCCAGATCGAAGGCAGCTCCTTGCCACCGACGCCTTCAGCCTTGCCGATGTATTGCAGGTTCGAATCGTAGAAGGTGGCGACGAAACGTGCTTCGAACTGGTTGTTGCGTTTGGTCACCAGGCGGCTGTAGGTGTCGAGCATCACCACCACGTCAGGACGGGCCTTTACCAATGCATCAAGGTTGTCGTAGACGGTCACCGAGGTGAACTGTTTCTGCAGTGAGCCCATCAGCCAGTCGATGGCCAGCTTCGGATCGGAGCTGTTGACGAAGGCGTCGCTGATGCGCGGGTCCAGCGCGGCGTTCTTCGCGCCGCTCAGCGCAACGCTGTGGTAGCGCTCAAGGTACTGGAGCGTGCTGACAGTGTTTTCGCTGTAGAGCACTCCCACTGACTGGGCATGTTTCAGGCTGGCGGCGCTATCGGCCACCGGCAGGAAATGGCAGGACTGATCGTCGGCCGCGTAGGTGGGGGTGGTGGCGAGGAAACCGCCGGTCAATACGGCGACAAGAGCCAGCAAGGTAGAAATTCTCATCGCGCGTTTTCCTTCTGAAGTCGGTTCGGCATAACGCTATCCTCCTCCTTTGACAGAAAAACTGAACTTGCATTCCTTGATGGTTACTATCAATTGAACGAATGATAGGCGGCCGTGCCTTGAAGTGTAGCCGTCAATGGGGCGCCGCATTGAGTGCGCCACCCCAATATTTAAAATGTCATCTCATTCGGTTGGCGCGTACTGCATCTCACTGTTGCCGAACGACCCGTCCTGGTGTTTTGCATCGACCAGGCTGATCCACACATCCTCTTTGCGCAGTCCGGTCCTGGTGTGAATCCCCTCGGCGGTTGCCTTGTAGAACGCTTTCTTGACCTCAACCGTTCGGCCCCCATCCAGGTCGCCTGGATAAACAAGCACTTTGTCCGTGGGGCCGCTCGGCAAAAGGTTGTTGTGTTGTACGATGACTGACGATATGGTCGGCAGCGAGAGCCGCTCATGTACCCATAACAACAAGGAAATGCCCGATGAAAAGAATCAAATTGCTTATTGGTTTCCTCTGCCTCTTCAGTGGCTACGTAGCCGCGGCCCCTTCGGCGGGAGAGACGGAGGTTGCCGCCGCGGTGGACCATCTGACCCAGGCTATGTTGAGCAGGAACATTCCTGAGTTGAAAGCCCTGACCTCCGAGAACCTGACCTACGGGCATTCCAGCGGCAAGGTGCAGGGCAAGAAAGACTTTATCGGCGATATCGAAACAGGGAAAAGCGCCTTCAAGACGCTGGAGATGCAGAACCAGACCATTACCCTGTCAGGTGACGTGGCGTTTGTCCGCCATCATTTTTCGGGACAGGCGATCAAGGGCAGCGAACTGGTGCCTACCGAGATCGAAAACTTCCAGGTCTGGCAGAAACAGCACGGCAAATGGCTGTTGGTGGGGCGGCAGGCCTTTCATCTTTGATCTTTGCGTAACAGAGGGGAGAGCTCAGGCCGATATGGTCTGAGCCACAGGTATTATTTGATTTTTCATTTCGAATTTTTATCGGTACTTGAAGTTGTCTTTTTGAAAATTTGCACCGTCTATCAATACAGAGCTGTTTGATATTGCATGTAGGGATTATCCTCTTTATTTGTGTGAATGGTGATGCCAAGAGGTTTTGGCGATTAAATGATAAGGGGGGCGAAAAATCAGTGTGAAGTTGGTATTAGTCTAGGTGCCCCGCAATCGTTGAATACATTTAATGACTACAGATGTGCGCCTACAGACCAGGGAAGAGCCTGGTCAGCTCAAGTGGTTTGATTTCGATTTGCCCGATCTTCGAAAACTCACCAGAGAGCTGCGATCTGCTGCGCTTGAGGAGGTTACGCGTGCCGACAATTTTGAAGGGGCGCTTGCTATTCTTTACGAACACTTCGGTTTCACTGACATTTCAATTGCCGTCGTCAGTTTTGAAACACCTGTGGGTATCGTGTGGGTGCCACGTAATAGCTTGGATCATATTGTTGAGAAACGTGCAGATTCGCGAGAGCGCTATGTCAGGCATGCTCTGGATACCCTGACAGGCCCTTTTGAGGTATGGCGCATTGGGGGGCATCGACTGGCATTTATCAATGCCGATGAAGCCAAAAACGATATGATCGTAGTGGTAGATATTCAGCGAGGGCACGTTCTCTGGAATTTCTTTCATGCTCCCTCAAGGTCGATGAATAAGCATCGCCAGGGCGAGTTGCTGTATCGGCGTTATGAGTTGAAGGGCAAAGAAAAAGGGCAGCTTTGATAAGCTGCCCTTTGGGAATTGAATCCTGATATTAGCATCCTCAGGAAATGGGATGAGAGGTCTCACCTTACGCCGATTTTGCAGTATCGCCGAGGTACCTACGTCGCCTGTTGCCCTGCAAGGCAGTCGATTTCGCGCTCTGTTGACAAGAGTATTCACCGTTGAGGCTATCGTCAAGCGCGAATAGTTTGCAAATCATGAGGGGGCAGGAGGCTACATGACAAACTGCTTCAGGGCCGCCATCATGGCAATTGTCAAGGCCGCAAGTCCCACGGCACTCGTCCATTGGGCTTCTGGCGTTTCGGCGAACCATGAACCCTTGGCTGGGTATTTACCTCGGGTGATCAGTTTCACGATGGGCCAGCCAACGGGAAAGCAAATGGCGTGAAAAATCACTTCGGCCAATACATCGAGCAATTTCGTACGTCCTTGTAGCGGGTAAGAGAATCAATGCCTGGAGTCTACAAGTTCACACTCGATTGAGCACGGATCGCCGCCAATCGAGCTTCAACCGCCGAAGCCTGTTCCCGCAACGCCTCCTCAAACAGGCTGACCAACCTGGAAGCTGGGCGGTGCAAAGGTTTGATCAGGCTGACAGTAAAGGGAATCGAAACGCTGAACGGGCGGATCTCCAGGCCTTGCCCGACGAAATCCAGTGCCGTCAGCGGGTTGACGATGGCCAGGCCGACGCGCTCGCGAACCATGGCGCAGACCGAAGCGGCGCTATGGGTTTCCAGCACCATGTGCCGCTCGACCTGGGCTTGGCGGAAAATCTCGTCGATCTGCTGCCTGTAGCTATCGAGGCTGGACAGGCTGATGAAGGGTTTCGAGACGAAGTCCTCAGGTGCCAGTACCGGCTTCTCCAGAAGCGGATGACCCGTCGGCAAGACACAGACTTCATCCACCGTCATCAAGGGCGACAGCTCTGTCCCCGGCGGCGCGTTCGCCACTTCGGTCAGCCCCAGGTCGAAGCGTTGAGCCGACAGCCACTCCTCCAGCAACGGCGATTCCTGTGGCGTGATACTCATGCTCGCTTTGGGGAACTGCGTAACGAAACGCTGGCACGCCCTGGGCAATAAGGATTGCGAGAACACCGGCAGGCAGGCAATGGACAACGGGCCCTGCTCGAACTCCCGCAATGACGCCGCTGTGTTGAGAATCCGCCCCAAGCCGAAGTAGGCCCGTTGCACCTCCTCGAATAGCGAGAGGGCTTGGGCCGTCGGTCGCAAGCGGCCACGCACACGATCAAACAATCTGAGTTGAGTGAGTTGTTCAAAACGCGCCAACTCGCGACTGACCGTTGGTTGAGAGGTATGCAGCATGGCCGCGGCTTCCGTCACACTGCCGGTGGTCATGACTGCCCTGAACACTTCTATATGGCGTAACGTGGCTGACATGGTCTGGGCTCGGCCTCTTTGATGCCCATATCGTAAATGAATAGCTTTACCGAATATTGATATTTTATGACTGAGCCTTCTTTCTGCATCATGCCCCCGACTGCGCGATAGCCCCTTTGCTGCGCGCGCATTGCTTACCGGAGGCCTGCTGATATGAAAACCCTCGCTGACGACCTGTTGCGGCAACTGGCCGAGCGCCATGGCACCCCCTTGTGGGTGTATGACGGTCAGTTGATTCAAGAACGCATCCGGCAGCTGGCTGCTTTCGACACGGTGCGTTTTGCCCAGAAAGCCTGTTCCAACCTCCATATCCTGCGTTCGATGCGCGAGGCCGGGGCGAAGGTGGACGCAGTTTCTCTCGGCGAGATCGAGCGCGCACTGCAGGCCGGATTCAGCACTGATCCTGTGCAAGGCGTGGCAGGTATCGTGTTCACGGCCGATGTGTTTGATCGAGCGACCTTGCAGCGAGTGGTCGAAGCACAGGTCGAGGTCAATATCGGTTCAATCGACATGCTGCATCAGCTGGGGCCGCTTTCCCCTGGTCACCGCGTATGGCTGCGGATCAATCCGGGCTTTGGCCACGGGCACAGCCGCAAGACCAATACCGGTGGCGAAAACAGCAAGCACGGGATCTGGCATGCCCAGTTGGAAGAAGCCCTGGCGCTGGTTCGGGATTACGGCCTGCGCCTGGTGGGGCTGCACATGCACATTGGTTCCGGGGTGGACTACCAGCATCTACAGCAAGTGTGCGGCAGCCTGGCCGAATTGGTGGTGGGCCTGGACCAGGATATCGAGGCCATTTCAGCGGGTGGCGGCTTATCGGTGCCCTACCGGGCCGGAGAACAGCCGGTCGATGTCGATCATTATTTTGCGCAGTGGGATCACGCCAGAAAGCGGATTGAGCGCCATCTGGGCCACGCCATTCGCCTGGAAATCGAGCCGGGACGCTTTCTGGTGGCGGAGGCCGGTGTGCTGGTATCGGAGGTGCGTGCCACCAAGCCAATGGGCGGCAATCATTTCACCCTGGTCGATGCCGGCTTCAATGACCTGATGCGCCCGTCGCTGTACGGCAGTTATCACGAAATCTCATTGCTGACCCGGCGCGATGAGCCATTGCCCATGCGGGCGACGGTTGTGGCCGGGCCTCTTTGCGAGTCCGGCGACGTCTTCACCCAGTCCGAAGGCGGGATCGTCGAGTCTCGCCTGTTACCCATTGCCGAGGTGGGCGATTACCTGGTGTTCCATACCACTGGCGCTTACGGCGCCTCGATGTCCTCCAACTACAATAGCCGTACCCAGGCGGCGGAAGTGTTGGTGACTGAGCGCGAGTCTCGCCTGATCAGGACGCGCCAGAGCTTGAGTACGCTGTTGCAGCTTGAGGAGGGCGGCTAAGAAGGACGATTTGGGCATCGGTATTATTTATAAAGGTGCGGCGACGATGTCAAGGTCCATCGGCGGTAGTTGTAACTTTCCAGCCGCGGTAAAGACCTTGACTATATGTTTTCCGGGGGTGGTCAATATGGACTGGGGGACCACAATGGTGATGCCGGACTTTCCGACAAAAGTGAGTGACTGTAATTCGGATATAGTGGCGTTCGAGAGCATGTCCGCCCGGCTGTTCAGCGCCATCCACATAACAAGAGAGCCGTCCGGTTGCAGCGGTCCTTTATCGCCTATCTGATAGACGGTAGGGCCATAAGCGGTTACGGCGAGTTTTGTCCCGCGGACAAAGTTATCAATGTCCGAAAACTGGAAATATACCAGCCCGAGGCTAATCGACAGCACTGAAGCCGGCACTGCATAACGTCCGAATTTAGCCTGTTTTTCAGGCGAAACGAGGGTCCTGAGTTTGAGTGTTGGCTGTTCAATCAACCGATACGAGGCCATGCTGGCGAGCAGAGAAACGGGCAGCCCGATAATAACCACATACCCAAAGCTCAGTTTGAAATGAAACTGAAGCAGTACGAGTATGGGAACGTGCCAGAGATAAAAGCTATACGAAATCTTGCCGAGGTTGACGAGAGGCGGGAGGCTCAATAGCTTTGCGTCGAGGGTGCCGCTCTTCAGTGTCAATCGCAGAATCAGCATAAGACTGAAAGCGGACATGATCAGGCTATGTTGGATGCTCCACGTCCAGGAACTGCAAATCCAACCGATAGCGAGCATGGGCAAGAGAGGGAGGGTTGCGATAAAACGTTCCAAGAACTGCCGGGCGAACGGTGTTCTGCTGGCAACCGCGCCGACGGCACCGATCAAGATCGCTTGAAACCGGGTATCAGCCGAATAATATATTCGGGCATACGACAGTTGCGCTTTGGCCATGTACATGGCATAGGCAACGGCCAGCGCAAGCACTAGCAAAAAAATAAAGAACGTCGTCTTTGCCGTTGTCCGTGTGGCCAATATCCAGACGATAGGAAATAAAAGGTAGAATTGCTCCTCGACGGAAAGGGACCAGGTATGTCCAAGATAGAAACTGAACCCGTCACTGAACCCTGACGTCCACGACTGCGAGTACAAGATGGACGATAATACATCTTCATATATGTTGCTGCGGCCACCAGAAACGCCACAGATGACAACGACAACAATGCACAAGACGGCCAGTGCCGGAAACAGTCTCAAAAAACGCTTGAAATAGAATATCCAGAGGAAATTTTTGCTCTCTCGAGCATTGTTAAGCACTTCGCTAATCAAGTATCCGCTGAGCACGAAAAATAGGTCGACGCCAAAGGAGCCGCCGGTAAAACCCATGTTTAAATGAGTGATAAAGACAAGGGCGATAGCCAGGCCGCGCAGTCCATCGAACGCCGGGTTGTAGGCCAGACTGTGCTGCGTAGAAGCTTTCTCCATTATTTCCGCTCAAATTCCATGATTTTTTATGGGGGCGCCTTGTACGCGATGATCGTCCGGGCTGCCTCTAAGGGGCTCCTCGAATATATCCAAATCAGCGTGTCTCCATCCGGAGGGTCGGTGACGAGGTAGTTGAAACATAAGCCTGTGCCAACCCCCTCATCAGCCTGATGACATCGGCCAAAGCGCTGGCATCGGGAGGGTGGCAAGGTGCCACTGGCACGAGCTTTATACAGGGGTGGTCGGAGGCTGCCAACTACTCCATTGGAGGGGGCGTTACCGAACAGGTCGGCATAGAACTTGGCGCTGAGATTGCGATCCCTGGTCATGATCGGATAATATACGTTTCATATATAATTCATATCGAGTGGGCCCATGGGTATCGTCAAAATTTCAGAGAGCATGCATGAGAACCTGCGTGTCGCCAGCGATGCGTTGAGTCGTTCGATCAATGCCCAGGCCGAGCACTGGATGCGCATCGGCATGCTGGCGGAGTTGCATCCCAACCTGGATCACCGCGACATCAGCCGCTTGCTGGTACGTGCTGAACTGGAGGGCGGTCTCGATGTGAAACAGTTGTGCGCGCTCGCGGATCTTTCGCAAGGCGCTCGGGCTCATGCCGCGCCGGGAGCCCAGCAATGAAGAGCAACGTCAAAATCAATACGCCGGCGCAAATAGCCCAGTCCGGCACGGCGGGCAAGCTGGCCGCCGAGGTGCTGGCGATGATCGCTCCCCACGTCAAGGCGGGGGTCACCACCGACCAGTTGGATCAGCTTTGTCACGACTACATCGTCAACGTGCAGAAGGCCATTCCCGGCAATGTCGGTTATCACGGTTTTCCGAAAACCGTGTGTACCTCTGTCAACGAGGTGGTCTGCCATGGCATCCCGACGGCCAAGGCCCTGAAGGATGGCGACATCGTCAATATCGACATCGCCGTGGTCAAGGATGGCTGGTACGGCGACACCAGCCGCATGTACTTCGTCGGTGAGCCCAGCGCGCAAGCTCGCCACCTGGTCAGGACCACTTATGAAGCCATGTGCGCCGGTATTCGTGTGGTCCGCCCCGGGGTCACGCTGGGCGATATCGGTCACGCGATTCAGAGCGTTGCCGAACGGGACGGATTCAGCGTGGTGCGCGAGTACTGCGGTCATGGTATCGGCAAGATCTACCATGATGAGCCGCAGGTTCTGCATTACGGTTATCCGGGGCAGGGCATGACCCTGAAAGCCGGAATGATCTTCACCATCGAGCCCATGCTCAACGCCGGCAAACGTCATGTGAAAACCCTGGCCGATGGCTGGACGGTGATCACCAAGGATCACTCACTCTCGGCCCAGTGGGAGCATATGGTGGCCGTCACTGACAACGGCTTCGAGGTGTTGACCCCTTGGCCGGACAAGTCCGATGAGTATCCAGCGGTTGTTTAGACGCCTGAAACCGCCAACGACATCAACCCAGCTGGGCTTTCAACTCGTCAGCTGCCTGGGGTGGCGTTTCGTCGCTCGCCGCCCGGGCCGGCGATTGTGAGGGGGTTATTCATGAAACCGCTCAATACAGATGTTTAATTCAGCATCGGTTCAGGTAACGGACGGGGTACAGGCTTTACCCAATATTTACTTTGGTAGGTTGTGAATTCATCGAAAAAAACTGTCTGAGAGGTATTCCCGGAGATATTATTAAAGCCGGTTCGGTGTAAAGAAGAGGACTTATCATGATTAGTCGACTCTCAAAAATGAAAGTAGCTGTCTTGCTCATTGGCGTACTCGCCATTGCAGGGCAGGCTGAGGCCCGTGGTGGCTACGGTTATGGTTACGGTCATGGTTACGGTCACGGTGGGGGCTGGGGCTGGGGTGGTCCAGCCCTGTTGGGCGCAGTGGTCGGTGGTCTCGTAGTAGGCTCGGTCGTCGCCAACTCCCAGCCTCCGGTTTACGTGCAACAGCCGGTTTATGTCCAGCCGCAGCCGGTGTATATCCAGCAACCGCCGCCGGTCTACTACCAGGCACCGCCACCGGGCTACTACTACCAGCCACAACCGATTCCGGCGCGTTAAGTCGTTGCGAGGCATTGCTACGTAGGTCCCGCCGTATAACGACAAACCCCGCCGAGCGGGGTTTGGAGGTTTGACTGACTTCAACAGCGCTTAGGCGGTGACGCTGATGGTTTCGCCAATGCTTTGCCCGCTGCCGCTCACGGAGGGCTTGGCGGATGCGCTCGTGCTGCTTTGTGCTGCGTGACGGTGATCGTGCCTGGGGGCTGCCGTGGTGCTAGAAAACCATGCATCTGATTGGCCACCTTGATGCGCTCGCAGCAAGCGCAACGCTTATCACTGAAATAGCCCGCGACGTCTGTTTCACGCACTATTCCCCTCTCCATACTGGTGCTTCTGGAACCCACCAAGGAAGCCAATATGGAACAGTATCGAATGCGCTCGCTGATGATCATACTTGTACATCTCGCGGCATTCGTCCTCGTCAGCCTGGGCTTGCTGAGCCTGACGATGATGATGGCCTTGACCGGACGCTTGTTCTTCTAGCTCAACCGTTTGAAATGTCGGCACTCAACGTACTGATCAGCGCTTGCGCCTGGGCGTCGCGCTGTGCGGTATAGAGCACGATTTCACGCGAGGGCAGGGGCGGCAGGTCGATCCGCTGTGCCACGTCGACACAGCCGTTTGGCGCCATGCGCCCGACCATCGCGCCTATTCCAATGCCGGCCGCCACTGCTGCGCCGATGGCCAGAATCCCGCTGCCGACAAAAACCTCTTCCCAAGGGCGGTTCTGTGTTTGTAGCGCCGCCATCACCATGCTCCGCATACCGCAGGGCTCCGGTTGTATCGCCAGGGGTAAAGCTGCTCCGGGTGGCAGTTCGAAGTCTTGTGCGGCCATCCAGATGAATCGCGCTGCGCCAATCACCTCACCGTCCTGGCGTCGGTTGTCATGCCTCAGGATCAAGGCCGCATCCAGCTTGCCCTGTTCGTAGTTCTCCAGCATGTCCCGGGAAGTGCCCAGGCTGAAGGCGACGATAACCTCCGGGTCGGTGTTCGCCATGCGTCGCAGCCACAGGGTGAGATCGGCCCCGACAATGTGATGGCTGACGCCGACCCGCAGGGTGCGTTTCTGCTTGCCGAAGCAGTTCATCGCTTGCTGGTAGTTATCCAGCAAGTGCCGTGCGCTGGCCAGGAAAGTCTGCCCGTGAGCCGATAACGTGACCCGTCGCGGCGTGCGTTCCAGCAGCTTGCGACCAAGGGTTTCTTCCAGGCGCTTTATCTTCAGGCTGATAGCCGCTTGGGTGCCGCCTATAACATCAGCGGCGCGGGTGAAGCTCTTGAGTTCCGCGACCAGGACAAACGCCTGGATAGCATCGATGTCGGGCATTTTCATGGTTGCGCCTGAGGTCCTGTATCGAAGGTAGTGAAGTTACCATGACAAGTGACATGTGTGCCGAAGGCGGCTTTTGCAGCCGTATGATTTACCTCGGCCTGGCGTCTGCGAGATGTCTGGTGTGGATTTGAGAGGTGTCGGAGGGAGCGTTTTTTTACAGTCTGGGTGCCTCGAAAGTCATAGGGTGTGTTCCTGTCATCGCAGACCGTTCTAGCAGACTGGAAAACGTACAGTTCATAAACTGGCGGTCGTTTTCATCATGCCCATTCCTGTCTGCACACATCCGTGAGCGCAAGCGCCTCGTGGTTCGAACGAAGTTTCCTGGCCCCCCAAACCAAGTCGCACTGCCTTGTCTTCTGAAAGCCTCTTACTGTACGTGAGTGCGTTCTCAGGCGAGTGGTCGGTTGAGTGTTGCGTCACCGTACCTGAACGACTAAGAAGGTCAAAATGATCAGGCAGGCGACCGGGTTTTCTCAGGCGCGGTTTGCGAAAGCGATTGATGTACCGGTAGGGGCGCTACAGAACTGGGAGCAGGGGCGACGTGAGCCAGAGGGGCCGGCAAGGGCGTTGTTGCGGGCTTTGCACAATGATCCGGGGCATGTGTTGGCGGCACTTGAGCATCACTAAGGCACCAGGGGCGGCCAGGTTTACACCAGCGTCAAAAAAGTTGTGGAAGGCTTGTCTCCCATGGAGAAGGAAAATGGGTGATGTCGTTTCTGGTCAGTGGGATGACAAGAAAGGGGACGCGAGCAATACTGGTGGTGAGGAACCGCCTGGAGATCATCCCATGGAAGCACGCGTAGCGGCCTTGGAGAAGGTAATCCCTGAGATCAGGGAGCGGCTTGCTCGCGTCGAGACAAAACTCGACAGCGTCGAAAAGAACATGGCAACCAAGTTCGATGTGGAGGCTCTGCGCGGCTCAATCGCTACTGACGTTCAAAAAGTCGTCAGTGACTCGACTTGGCGCTTCGTGCAAATTTCGGCCGTTCTCGCAGGGCTCGCCTTCACGGCGGCAAAATTCATCCACCCGTAAATTCTGAGCTCCGCGAGGCCCATCTCCGGGTCTGTCGTTTCTGCCTTCCTTGTCCACCACTTTTCTCCAGGCATAAAAAAACGGCCTACCTTTCGGTAAGCCGTTTTTAGTACTTGGTGGCTACACAGGGACTTGAACCCCGGACCCCAGCATTATGAATGCTATGCTCTAACCAACTGAGCTATGTAGCCAAGTGGCGCGCATTATTCGCCGGTAACGATATTGTGTCAAGCAAATATCTGAAAATTTTCTCTACGCTATCAACCGCTTAAGGCCCGACGGCAAAAACCGTGGGCCTTAAGCCCCTCAACTCAGGCGGAAACGCCCGGTATTGTCGCTCAGGGCCTTGCTACCTTCGCTCAGGCTGTCCGCCGCGCGGTTGACCGCGCGAGCCCCTTCCAGCAGCCGTACAGCCGCCTGGTCGATCTGCTGGATATTACCGCTGACCTCGTCCGCCGTGCTCGCCTGTTCGTCCACCGCCGTGGCGATCTGTGCCAGGGTGTCGGTGACGGTCTGTACGGCACCGGCGATTTCCACCAGCCGCTGGCCCAGCCCGGTCACCGATTGGGCGTCGGTCTCGGCCTGGAGGCAGGCCGCCTCCATCAGGCTCACCGCCTGGCTGACCGTGGAGCGCAGGCTGTCGACGGTACTGGCGATCTGTGCGGTCGACGATTGAGTGCGCTGCGACAGACTGCGCACCTCATCCGCCACCACCGCAAAGCCGCGCCCTTGCTCGCCGGCCCGCGCCGCTTCGATGGCGGCGTTCAGGGCCAGCAGGTTGGTCTGCTCGGCCACGCCACGAATGGTGTCGACCACCAGCTGGATCTGTTGCCCCTGTTCGCTGACTCGACCCAGGGCCGCGGCCGTTTCGTTCAGGCGCTGGTTCAACTGCTGGATGCTGGCGGTGGTGCGTTGGCTGTCACGGCTGCTTTCCGACGCAATGCGCTGGGTGTTCTGGGCGCTGCCGGAAGCCTGTTCACAGCTCTGCGCCACGCCCAGGGAGGTGGCCGCCAGTTGCGTGGCCGCCGCGGCGATCTGGCTGATTTGCGCCTGTTGCGTCTCGACTTCGCTGAGAGCGCCGCTGGAGTGGGTGTTGAGGGTGCGCACCGCCGCGCTCAGTTGCAGGGTCTCATGGTCGACCCCCTGCAAACTGGTGCGCAGTTGCACCACGGCGACGTTCAGCGCGGTACTGATGGCCGCGAGCTCGTCACGGCCTTCCACCGGCACTTGCAGGCAAAGGTTGCCGTCGCGCAGGGATTCGGCCAGCAGGGTGATGCCGCTGGCGCTACGGCGGATCGAGGCTTGCAGGCAGACGAACAGGTACAGCGCCGCCAGCAGCAGGCAACCAAAAATTCCCGCCATCAGGCTGAACTGGCGGATGGCCGCACCGTGGTAATAGTCCAGGCGACTGTCGAGGGAGGTGAGGCTGTCCTGGCGCAAGCTGGCGAGTTCGCCGAGCATCTTGTCCAGGGTCTGTTCGAAGCCATCGGGCTTGAGGCTGATGCTGCCGCCGAACATGCCGTCGTCGAGTATCTTGAGGCCATCGTCCAGGTATTTCAGGCTGGCATGGTAACGCTCGGCCCAGCTTTTCAGCTCCGGCGGCAGACGGCTTTCCAGCAGGTTGCCGGTCTTGGTCAATTGTTCACGGGCATCGCCGATACGACCGCGCAGGTCCTTCAGTTGCAGGCGGCTTTGCAGGCTGAACTGGCCCGAGACCACCGAGGCCTGACCGACGCTGGCCAGGCGGCCAACCCGCTCGATCAGGTCCGGCGCGTGCTGGGTGGCGATTTGCGTGAGCAGGTAGGTTTCCATCCACGGAGCGAGGATCAGACGGCTGTCCATGGCGACCTGCTCGCGCAGCGCTTGCAATGCACTCAAGGCGCTGGTGAAGCGATCGTAGCCGTCCGGCCACCAGCCGACCTTGCTCAGGCTGGCGGAGTCGAGGCCAGCGAGGGCGGCTTGCAGGGCCTGGTAGCGCTTCAGGGTGTCGGCATCGGCCCCTTCGCTTTGCAGGGTCTTGCCCAGTTTCTCGACGGCCTGGTCGATTTCCGGTTGGGCCTTGTCCAGCGTCGCCATGGCCGCGAGGGTGGCCGGTGTCGGTTGCCGGTTGGTTTCCGTGGCGCGCCAACGGGCGGCGCGGTCACGCTGGGCCTCCAGCAGGTTGTCCAGCGAGTCGAGGGACAGCAGTTGATTGACGCCGGCACGTTCTTCAGTGATCAGTGCCAGCTTGCCGCGATAATCCTGGCCGATCAGGTACAGGCTGCCCATCAGCGGCACGATAAACAACAGGAACAGTACCTGAAACTTGCGGGCGAACCCGAAGTGGCCCAGCAGTCGAATCCCCGGTGATAAAAAAGCGTGCATGGTCGACTACTCCTCAAGGCGCCGCGCACGATTTTGGTGCGATCGTAACGGGAGCCGTCGTTAGATACTTTGGAAGTCCGCCAGTGAGGCGTTGTAGGTCAGCCGTTGTAGCGAAACTTCCCATTCTCGCTCCCCTTTGTAAGAGGGCGTGCTGTAAGCACTCAGAGCACGCAAGATTCAGACCAATGGCGTTACGCTACTAGTCATTTCATCGAGAAAATCCGATTGTTAGCTCCACAAGTATCTGGTGTGGCTGCACCGAAAAATGGCACGTTGCTGCACCTGCAACTGTGCATCCATCCGTGTTACGGAATCACTTCATGGCCCTTACGCAAACCTCTGACGGCTCGACCTTGGCGTCGGCGCCGCCACAAACCAGCCCGTTGCTGGCGGCGCTGATCATCATTGCGTTCGGTCAGGGCGATGTCGGGATGATTGCCGGGGGGCTTCGGCCTGATGTTCGGTTTTGGCGGGATCGGTGCGGCGCTGCTGGAACATCTGGCGGGCCCTTGCCCGGCTTGGGCGCGATCCTTCTGCAAGACGCAAACGGCGGGGAATATTGCACTCGGGCGTAGATCATTTTTGCAACTTTAATCCCTATATATGGGATGTTAATTTATATATTGAGACTTCTGCCGCGTTAGGTCTATAGTCGTCCTCATCAGCTCTACGCACTCACTGTCCAAAAATAAATTTCAGGTGAAGCGATGCAGGCGCAATTGATTGCGCTCGATTGGGGGACCACCTCACTTCGGGCTTACAAACTCGCGGCTGGTGGCCAGGTACTCGAACAGCGTTCGCTGTCGTCGGGCATCATGCAGTTGCCCAGCGTGCCGCGGATGATCGCCGGCCAGATGTGCGCCAATGGTTTTGAGTTGGCTTTCGATGAGGCCTGTGGCGACTGGCTCGATGCTCAGCCCGAACTGGCGGTGATCGCCTGCGGTATGGTCGGCAGCGCCCAGGGGTGGGCTGAGGCCGCCTACTGCGACACCCCGGCGAATGTCGCCAATCTGGGCTCCGCCCTGAACATCGTGCACAGTTTGCGCGGTGTCGCTGTGCATATCGTGCCCGGGGTAATCCAGCGTTCGCGCTTGCCGAATGTGATGCGCGGTGAAGAGACCCAGGTCCTCGGCGTGCTGCAAAGTTTGCCGCCGGGCGCTGGCGACAATCTGCTGATCGGCTTGCCGGGCAGCCATTCGAAATGGGTCGAAGTGGCCGACGGCTGCATCCGCCATTTCGACACCTTCATGACCGGCGAGGTGTTCGCCGTGCTCAGTGAACACAGCATTCTGGGGCGTACCCAACAGCGCGGCGCGCCCTTTGACGGCGCAGCGTTTGATCGCGGCGTGCAGGTGGCGCTGTCCGCCGATGGCGACATCGGGCCTCTGTCGACCCTGTTCAGTGCGCGCAGCCTCGGTCTGACGGGCGAGCTGAGCGCGGCCGAACAAACCGACTATCTGTCGGGCCTGTTGATTGGCCATGAACTCGCGGCCCTCGCCAGCGTGCAGCGCCATCGACGCAACAGCGCCCACTTGCCGTCGATCATCCTGATCGGCAATTCCCAACTCTGCGCCCGCTACAGCCGAGCGCTCGCTACCTGCGGCTTTACTCAGGTGAGCCTGGCCGAACAGGCCACCGAGCGCGGTTTATGGCAGCTGGCCGAAGCGGCCGGGCTGCTCGGCTGAGCGCCGACGTTCAATTACCAAGAGGTCTGACATGCTCAAGCAAGCACTGGCGAAAAACGGTCTGATCGCGATCCTTCGTGGCCTGCGTCCGCAAGAGGCGGCGGCCATCGGCGAGGTGTTGTATCAGGCCGGTTTTCGCGTCATTGAAGTGCCACTCAACTCGCCTGAACCGTACGACAGTATCCGCATCCTGCGCGACCTGTTGCCCGCCGATTGCCTGGTCGGTGCCGGTACGGTGTTGACTGCGGAACAGGTCGAGCAGGTGAAGGCGGCGGGCGGGCAGGTGATCGTCATGCCGCACAGTGATCCCCAGGTTCTGCGCGCGGCCAAGGCGGCGGGGCTGTACTTGTCGCCAGGCGTCGCCACGCCGACCGAGGCCTTTGCCGCGCTGGCCGAAGGCGCCGATGTGCTGAAGATGTTTCCCGCCGAGCAGATGGGCCCGGCGGTGGTCAAGGCCTGGTTGGCGGTGCTGCCGGCCGGGACCTTGCTGATTCCGGTGGGCGGGATCACGCCGGACAACATGCGGGTATTTGTCGAAGCGGGCGTCAGCGGTTTCGGCCTGGGGTCCGGGTTGTTCAAACCGGGGCTGACAGCGGATGAAGTGGCGGTCCGCGCCAACGCTTATGTGCAGGCTTGGAACACGTTGCGTTAAGACTTTCCGGCGCCGCGTGCGCCGCCTCTGAGCAAGAGAGACCACAAGATGAAAATCACCAAACTGACGACCTTTATCGTTCCGCCGCGCTGGCTGTTCCTCAAGATCGAAACCGATGAAGGTGTGACCGGCTGGGGCGAACCCGTGGTCGAAGGCCGCGCCCACACGGTCGCGACGGCGGTTGAGGAACTGTCGGACTACTTGATCGGCAAGGACCCGCGCAATATCGAAGATATCTGGACCGTCCTCTATCGCGGCGGTTTCTACCGTGGCGGCGCCGTGCACATGAGCGCCCTGGCCGGGATCGACCAGGCGCTGTGGGACATCAAGGGCAAGGCCCTGGGGGTGTCGGTCAGTGATCTGCTCGGCGGTCAGGTGCGTGACAAGATCCGGGTGTACTCGTGGATCGGCGGCGACCGTCCGGCCGACACCGCCCGGGCGGCCAGGGAGGCCGTCGAGCGGGGGTTCACCGCGGTAAAAATGAACGGCACCGAAGAGCTGCAATTCGTCGACAGCTTCGAGAAAGTCGACCTGGCGCTGGCCAACGTCGCCGCCGTGCGTGATGCGGTGGGCCCCAATGTCGGCATTGGCGTGGACTTCCATGGCCGGGTGCACAAACCCATGGCCAAGGTGCTGATGAAGGAGCTCGATGCCTACAAACTGATGTTCATCGAAGAGCCGGTGCTCAGCGAAAACTATGAGGCCTTGAAGGAACTGGCACCGCTGACCAGCACGCCGATCGCGCTGGGCGAGCGGTTGTTCTCGCGCTGGGATTTCAAGCGGGTGCTCAGCGAAGGCTACGTCGACATCATCCAGCCGGATGCGTCCCATGCCGGCGGCATCACCGAAACCCGCAAGATCGCCAACATGGCCGAAGCCTACGACGTCGCGCTGGCCTTGCATTGCCCGTTGGGCCCGATTGCGCTGGCGGCGTGCCTGCAACTGGACGCGGTTTGCTACAACGCCTTTATCCAGGAGCAGAGCCTGGGCATCCACTACAACGAAAGCAATGACCTGCTCGATTACGTCAAGGATCCGCGGGTGTTCGACTACGACAGAGGCTTCGTGAAAATCCCCAACGGCCCGGGCCTGGGTATCGAGATCAACGAGGAATATGTGATTGAACGCGCCGCCATCGGCCACCGCTGGCGCAACCCGATCTGGCGCCATGCCGATGGCAGTTTTGCCGAGTGGTAAGCCCTGCCGGACTTTGACGGTCGGTGCCCAGACCGCCGTCTTTTTGCAAGCCAACGCCCTCAATAATCATAAGAAGAGGCACTCCCCATGCAGCCGGAAATCTTTACCGGGCCAGTGTCGTTGGTGACACCGAGCCGCAAGCGTTTTTTCATCATGCTGTTGCTGTTCATCACCGTGGTAATCAACTACCTGGACCGCAGCAACCTGTCGATCGCGGCCCCGGCGCTGACCAGCGAATTGGCGATCGATCCGATCCATGTCGGGCTGATCTTTTCGGCGTTCGGCTGGACCTACGCGGCCATGCAGATTCCCGGTGGCTGGCTGGTGGACCGAGTGCCGCCGCGCATCCTCTACAGCGTCGCACTGCTGCTGTGGTCGCTGGCCACGGTGCTGCTCGGCTTCGCCGCCAGCTTTATCGCGCTGTTCGTGTTGCGCATGGCCGTGGGCGCCCTGGAAGCGCCGGCCTATCCGATCAACAGTCGGGTGGTGACCACCTGGTTTCCCGAGCGTGAGCGTGCGACCGCCATCGGTTTCTACACCTCCGGGCAGTTCGTCGGGCTGGCCTTTCTGACCCCGGTACTGGCCTGGCTGCAACATCAATACGGTTGGCACATGGTGTTTGTCAGTACCGGTGTGGTGGGGATTCTCTGGGCAGTTGTCTGGTACGCGGTGTATCGCGAGCCGCGGGATTTCAAGGGTGCCAATCCGGCGGAAATCGAGCTCATCCGTGAGGGCGGCGGGCTGGTCGATATCCAGGCCGAGACCGCCCGGCGCAAGACCGCGTTCAGTTGGACGGACCTGGGCATCGTGTTGAGCAAACGCAAGTTGTGGGGTATCTACCTCGGACAGTTCTGTCTCAATTCGACGTTGTGGTTTTTTCTGACCTGGTTTCCGACCTACCTGGTGAAATACCGTGGCATGGACTTTATCAAGTCCGGCCTGCTGGCATCGCTGCCGTTTCTCGCGGCGTTCGTCGGCGTGCTCTGCTCGGGGTTCTTCTCCGACTGGTTGATCCGCCGTGGCGCGCCGCTCGGCTTTGCCCGCAAGTTGCCGATCATTGGCGGCTTGCTGATTTCCACTTCGATCATCGGTGCCAACTTTGTCGAATCGACGCCGTGGGTGATCGCCTGCCTGGCGCTGGCGTTTTTCGGCAATGGCATGGCCTCGATCAGTTGGTCGCTGGTCTCGACCTTGGCGCCGGCCCGCTTGTTGGGGCTGACGGGGGGCGTGTTCAACTTTATCGGCAATCTGGCGGCAATCACCACGCCAATCGTCATCGGCTTTCTCGCCAGCGGCGACTCTTTCGCCCCGGCGATCACCTATATCGCCGTGCTGGCGCTGATCGGCGCACTGTCTTATGTGTTGCTGGTGGGCAAGGTGGCGCGGATCGAGCTCTAGCAAGCGCCAGACCGGGCGACCATAATGCCGCCCGTTCTCTCGCTCATTGTTGAAGGCCGGATATGCAGGAAGACGCCGCAAAAAATGCCAAGGACGCCGCGCCAACCGGTACCCAGACGCTGCTCCGCGGCCTCGGTGTGGTGCAAGCCGTGGCCAGTGGTGCGCGTGACCTCAAGGAAATCGCCCGGCTGATCGGCACCACCCGCAGCACCACCCATCGACTGGCCAGTTGCCTGGTGGATGAACGTTATCTGCGGGTGGTGCCGCAAATCGGTTATCTGCTCGGGCCCAAGCTGATCGAGCTGGGTTTTCAGGCGCGCGAAGAGTTGCCGTTGGTGACCCTGGCCGGCCCCTACCTGGATGAATTGTCGGTGTTGACCGGCGACACCATTCACCTGGCGATTCGGGACGACGATGACGTGCTCTACCTGCACAAGAACCCTGGACGTAATGGTCCGGAAATGCGTTCGCGGGTCGGGCATCGCATGCCGTTGGCGCGCACCGGGATCGGCAAGGCACTGATGCTCGATGACTCGCCAGAGGAATGGCAGCGCCTGTATCGGCTCAGCGTGCCGGTGGCCGGGAAAAATCTGTTATGGCCGCAGCTCCCGGAGCAATCCTGGGAGCAATTTCAGCAGCGCATGCTGGCGTACGTGGCGGGCGGCTACGCCTTTGACCTGGAAGACAATGAACCGTCGATCCGCTGCGTCGCGGCACCGGTACGCGATGCCAGCCGGCGAATCGTCGCCGGGATCAGCATCGCCAGTACCGTGCCCTATATGCCGCTGGAGAAAATGGCCGAACTGATCCCGTTGATCAAACAGGTTGCCGCGCGGCTCTCCGCGGAGCTGGGGGCCAAGGCCTGAGTCAGATACGTGCGGGCCTGGTTGATAGCGCGTTGGCTTACAGCGGCGTGAGGACGTTCATCACGGCATCCAGGGCGACCCGGGTATCGTCCAGTTGCACCAGCGAGGCATGCCGGGCACCGAGGGCGTCACGATTCTTGATGGCGGTCAGGATCGCCTTGTGCCGGGGCAGGCTGAGCCTTTGACTGTCGGGACGCTGATTGGTGATATTGATGGACTCGCGCAGCGGCAGCGAGAGCATGTTGCACATGTAGGCGAGCAAGTCGTTGCGGGTTGCATCGGCGATCGCCCGGTGAAAATCCAGGTCCGCCTGCAACAGGTTCGCGTGGGTCTGTGCCGCTTCCATGGCTTTATAGGCTTTTTCGATGATCGCGATATCCGCATCGGTCGCCGTGGTGGCGGCCATGGCGGCGATTTCCGGTTCGAGGATGCGACGCACGCCGGCCAGGGTGTTGAAGAACTCGCTGTGCGGCGTCGACTGCATCAGCCAGGACAGCACATCTGGGTCCAGTAAGTGCCATTTCACGCGGGGGCGGACCACCGCGCCGACCCGTGGCTTGGAGTACACCAGCCCTTTGGCGCTCAGTACCCGAGTGGCTTCGCGCAGCACCGAGCGACTGACTTTATATTCCTCGCACAGCGTTGCCTCCATAGGTAAACGCTCTTCCGGTTTGAAACGTCCGGAGACAATGTGCATGCCCAGTTCCTGAACGATCTGGGCATGCATGCTCTTGCGTGGCTTGGGGGGCTGGTGTTCCATAACAGGGAGGCTGCTCTGACGAAATACGCCGCATCATAGCATCGCTCCCATTCCTTTCAGGTGCTCCTGCGCGCCTGAACCGCTGGGGAATGCTGCCGCTTCATGACGATCAGTGTGAATGCCGTGGCACCTCGGCGCCGCGGCAACCCACCAGGAAGTCGAAATCGCAGCCCTGGTCCGCCTGTAGCACGTGGTCGATGTACAGCTGGCGATAGCCGCCCACGATCAGTGGCGGCGGCGTTTGCAGGTCGGCCATGCGCGCCGCCAGTTCGGCGTCCGGGATGTCCAGATGCAGGCGCCCATTGGCACAATCGAGTTCGATCCAGTCGCCTTCCCGGACGATGGCCAAAGGTCCGCCGGCCGCCGCTTCCGGTGCCACGTGCAAGACCACGGTGCCGTACGCCGTGCCGCTCATGCGCGCGTCGGAAATCCGCACCATGTCGGTGACACCCTGGGCCAGCAGTTTGGCCGGCAAGCCCATGTTGCCGACTTCCGCCATGCCGGGATAACCCTTCGGGCCGCAGTTTTTCATCACCAGGATCGAATTGGCATCGACGTCCAACTCCGGATCGTTGATCCGCGCCTTGTACAAGTCGAAGTTCTCGAACACCACCGCGCGGCCGCGATGCTGCATCAGTTCGGCACTGGCGGCGGACGGCTTGAGCACCGCGCCGAGCGGCGCCAGGTTGCCGCGCAGTACGCAGATACCACCATCGGCGCGGATCGGGTTGGCGAGCGTGCGAATGACTTCATCCTGGCCGTAGATCGGCGCCTCCCGGGTGTTCTCGCCGAGCGACTTGCCATTGACGGTCAAGGCCTTGGGGTGGGGAATCAGGTTGGCTTCGCCGAGGCGGCGTAACACCGCCGGCAGGCCGCCGGCATAGTAGAACTCTTCCATCAGGAAGCGCCCGGACGGTTGCAGGTCGACGATGGTCGGCATGCCACGGCCGATCCGGGTCCAGTCATCTAGGTCAAGCTCGACGCCGATGCGCCCGGCGATGGCTTTCAAGTGGATCACCGCGTTGGTCGAGCCGCCGATGGCGGCGTTGACACGGATGGCATTTTCAAAGGCTTCCTTGGTGAGGATCTTCGACAGTTTCAAGTCTTCGCGAACCATCTCCACCGCGCGCATGCCGGACATGTGCGCGAGGACATAACGGCGTGCATCGACCGCCGGAATCGCCGCGTTGTGGGGCAGGGAAGTCCCCAGTGCTTCGGCCATGCAGGCCATCGTCGAGGCGGTGCCCATGGTGTTGCAGGTCCCCGCCGAGCGCGACATGCCACCTTCGGCGGCGAGAAAGTCGTCGAGGCTGATGGTGCCTGCCTTGACCTGTTCGCTGAGTTGCCAGACCGCGGTGCCCGAACCGATATCCTGGCCCTTGTGCTTGCCGTTGAGCATCGGCCCGCCGGTGACAACGATGGCCGGTACGTCGCAACTGGCGGCGCCCATCAGCAGCGCTGGGGTGGTCTTGTCGCAGCCGGTCAACAGCACCACGCCGTCGATCGGGTTGCCGCGAATGGCTTCCTCGACATCCATGCTCGCCAGGTTGCGGGTGAGCATGGCGGTCGGACGCAGGTTCGATTCACCGTTGGAGAACACCGGGAACTCCACGGGAAAGCCACCGGCCTCGATCACGCCGCGTTTGACGTGCTCGGCAATCTGGCGGAAGTGCGCGTTGCATGGGGTCAGCTCCGACCAGGTGTTGCAGATCCCGATGATCGGCTTGCCATGGAACTGATGGTCGGCAATGCCCTGGTTCTTCATCCAGCTGCGGTACATGAAGCCGTTTTTGTCGGCCGTACCAAACCACTGGGCGGAGCGCAGGTCGGGTTTTTTATCGGACATGGTCAGCTCTCTTATTGTAAGACTATATTGTTCTTTGCTGGGTCTAACATAAGCGCAAAATCTTGGGTTTGGAAGTGTTGTTGGGTAAATAGTAATACTATATAGTCGTTTGCAACTGAGGCATGACCCTGGCGGTTTTCCGCGAGAGGCGTCCCCCGAGCTTCCATAAAAACAACAATCGGAAATCGATCTCATGAGCCAGGAACTGCGGCTGATTCGTCGCATCACGCTGAAACTGATTCCGTTCCTGATCCTGCTGTACCTGATCGCCTACGTGGATCGCTCTGCAGTAGGCTTCGCCAAATTGCACATGGGCGCTGATATCGGCATCGGCGATGCGGCGTATGGGTTGGGGGCCGGCCTGTTCTTCATTGGCTACTTCCTCCTGGAAATCCCCAGCAACCTGATGCTCGACCGCTTCGGCGCACGGCGTTGGTTCGCGCGGATCATGCTCACCTGGGGCGCCATCACCATTGGCATGGCATTTGTCCAGGGGCCCTACAGTTTCTATCTGATGCGCTTGCTGCTCGGCCTGCACGGCTGGCAGTGGCTGCTCATCGCCATCGGTACGCCGGCGATTTTGCTGACCTGGCCGGTGCTGCGTTATCTGCCCGATGGCCCGCGGCAGGTTGCCTGGATGGATCAGGCTGAGCGTCCCGCTGCTGTAACTGGCGGCGCTGTGCCTGGTGGCGTTCGCGCTGTTTTCCTGTACCGCGGTGTTCTGGACCTTGCCGGGGCGTTTTTTTGCCGGCGCCAGTGCGGCGACAGGGATTGCGTTGATCAACCCGGCGGACAACCTGGGCGGCTACATCGGTCCGTTCGTGATCGGCAATCAGGAGAAGCTTCATGCGTTTAGTTCAGTTCGAATTGAGTCACGGCGAGCGTCGGGTTGGCGTGGTCGAGGACGGCCGGGTACGTGAAGTGCAATCGCTGCGCACGGTGCGCGAGCTGGCGCTGGCCGCCATCGAGGCGGGTGTCGATCTGCGGCAACAGGTACAGAACCTCGGCTTGGGGGCCAGTCATGACTACGCCGAGTTGTTGGCTGAGCTCAGGGTGCTGGTGCCACTGGATCATCCGGACCCGGCGCATATGCTGGTCAGCGGTACCGGGCTGACCCATCTGGGCAGTGCGGCGGCGCGGGACAAGATGCATCAGCAGGGCGGTGACGACAGCGCGATGACCGACACCATGCGCATCTTCAAATGGGGCGTGGAGGGCGGTAAACCCGCCGCCGGTCAGGCCGGCGTGCAGCCGGAATGGTTCTACAAGGGCGACGGCAGCATCGTCGTGCGTCCGGGCCAGGCATTTGCCGTGCCACCGTTCGCTGAAGACGCCGGCGAAGAGCCGGAAATCGGCGGCCTGTATGTCATCGGCCAGGACGGCAAGCCTTATCGCCTGGGGTATGCCGTGGGCAACGAGTTCTCCGATCACGTGATGGAGCGTAAGAATTACCTGTACCTGGCCCACTCCAAGTTGCGCAATTGCAGCTACGGTCCAGAACTGCGGGTCGGTGAGCTACCCCAGCACCTGGCCGGTACCAGTCGCATTGTGCGTGATGGTGAGGTGTTGTGGCAGAACGAGTTCCTCAGTGGCCAAGCCAATATGTGCCATAGCCTGGAAAATCTTGAGTACCACCACTTCAAGTACGCTCAGTTCCTGCGGCCGGGGGATGTACACATTCACTTTTTCGGTACCGCCACCCTGTCTTTCGCGGACGGTATCCGGACGCAGCCGGGCGATGTGTTCGAAATCAGCCAGGCGGAGTTCGGTGCGCCATTGATCAACGGTATTCGCGCTGTCGACGCGGTGTTTGCACCCGGAACCCTAGGGACTCTTTAAGGAGACAGGCATGACCCAGTTTTTTGGCCACAACTACATCGGCGGCCAGCGCAGCGCGACCGGCAGCGTCAGGCTTCAGAGTATCGATGCCCGCAGCGGTGAACGCTTGCCCCATGATTTCTACCAGGCGACTGCGCAGGAGGTCGATGCCGCCGCCAAGGCGGCCGCGCTGGCTTACCCGGTCTATCGGGCCCTGAGTGCGCAGCGTCGGGCCCAGTTCCTGGAGGCGGTGGCCGATGAGCTGGACGCGCTGGGCGATGAATTTGTCGCCCTGGTCTGTCGTGAGACCGCGTTGCCCGCCGCGCGGATTCAAGGCGAGCGAGGCCGTACCAGTGGCCAGATGCGTCTGTTCGCCAACGTACTGCGTCGCGGCGATTTCTACGGGGCGCGTATCGACCGGGCGCTGCCCGAGCGCCAGCCGTTGCCGCGCCCGGACTTGCGTCAGTATCGCATCGGCCTGGGGCCGGTGGCGGTGTTTGGGGCCAGCAACTTTCCCCTGGCGTTTTCCACCGCGGGCGGGGATACGGCGTCGGCGCTGGCGGCCGGTTGCCCGGTGGTGTTCAAGGCTCACAGCGGCCACATGGCAACTGCCGAACGGGTCGCCGATGCGATCATGCGGGCGGCACAAACCACCGGGATGCCAGCCGGTGTGTTCAACATGATCTTCGGCGCCGGAGTCGGCGAAGCGCTGGTCAAGCATCCGGCGATCCAGGCGGTCGGTTTCACCGGGTCGCTCAAGGGCGGACGAGCATTGTGCGACATGGCGGCGGCGCGCCCGCAACCGATTCCGGTGTTCGCCGAGATGTCGAGCATCAACCCGGTGATCGTGTTACCCGGGGCGCTGCAAGCGCGGGCGGAAACCGTGGCCCGTGATCTGACCGCCTCGGTGGTCCAAGGCTGCGGCCAGTTCTGTACCAATCCCGGTCTGGTGATTGGTATCCGTTCGCCGCAGTTCACCGCGTTCATCCAGCAGGTCGCCCGACTGATCGGCGACCAACCCGCGCAAACCATGCTTAACGCCGGCACCCTGAGCAGTTATGGCAACGGCTTGCAAAAGCTCCTTGCCCACCCTGGCATCGAGCACTTGGCCGGCGCTGTGCAAGTGGGCAATCAGGCGCAGCCACAGCTGTTCAAGGCGGATGCCAGCCTGCTGATCAAGGGGGATGAAGTACTGCAAGAAGAAGTCTTCGGTCCGACCACCGTGTTCGTTGAAGTGGCCGATCAGGCGCAGCTCGGCGCCGCGTTGAACGGCCTGCACGGCCAACTGACGGCGACGATCATTGGCGAGCCCGAGGACTTGCGGCAGTTCAGCGAGCTGACGCCACTCCTGGAGCAGAAAGTCGGGCGGATCCTGCTCAACGGTTATCCGACCGGCGTTGAGGTCTGTGACGCGATGGTGCACGGCGGGCCCTATCCCGCGACCTCCGATGCGCGTGGCACTTCAGTGGGGACCCTGGCCATCGACCGCTTCCTGCGCCCGGTGTGCTTTCAGAACTACCCCGACAGCCTGCTCCCGGACGCTTTGAAAAATGCCAACCCGTTGCGCATTCAACGACTGGTGGATGGGCTGCCATCCCGCGACCCGCTGTAACGTGAACCCGTTTGTCGGCCACTGAAAATCCGAACACCCGAGGAGGCTTCATGTCGTGGACCGCAGTCACCGCACACCGTGCGCAATTGGGTGAAGGCCCGTTCTGGGACGCCCCGGGCCAGGCCCTGTATTGGGTCGATATTGCTGGCAAACAGGCCTTGCGCATGACGGGTACCGACGTACAGATCTGGCAACTGCCGGAGCCGGTATCGGCGTTTATCCCCTGCGCAAGCGGCGATGCGTTGGTCACCTTGAGCAGTGGCGTGTATCGACTCGACCTGAGCTCCGTGGCACAAACGCCGCGCCTGACGTTGCTTTGCGTGGCTGATCCGCAACCGGGCAACCGGGCCAACGAGGCCCGCTGCGATGCCCAGGGCCGGCTTTGGCTGGGGACCATGCAGAACAACCTCGGCGAGCAGGGCGAAGACCTCCCCGTTCTGCGCCGTTGCGGTGGCTTGTTTCGGATCGATGCGGATGCGCGAGTCACGCCTCTGGCGCGCGGCCTGGGTATTCCCAATACCTTGCTTTGGAGCGAGGACGCCACGCAGTTGTATTTCGGCGACAGCCTGGACGGCACGCTGTATCAGTATTCGCTCGGCAGCGACGGCCAGCTCGGCCCGGCGCGGGAATGGTTTGGCCCGCACCCGCGCGGCGTCCCGGACGGTTCGGCGATGGACGCCGAAGGCTACCTCTGGAACGCCCGTTGGGACGGTGGCTGCCTGCTCAGGTTGGCACCCAACGGCGAGGTCGATCGGGTGATTGAGCTGCCCGTCAGCCGCCCCACCAGTTGCGTGTTCGGTGGCAAGGATCTGCGAACCCTGTACATCACCAGTGCCGCCAGCCCGCTCAATCACCCGTTGGACGGCGCGGTGCTGGCCATTGAGGTCGAAACCCCGGGGACTCTCTGTCACCGCTTTGCCGGATAAATGTCGAACACCAGGCTGTACCGGTTCACCACTCGCACTCACAACAAAAACAAGGAGTCACCTTATGAATCGTCGTCGTGCAATCCGTTCCCTGTGCTGTATCGCCCTGGCAGCATCGGCCGTCAGCCTGAGCAGCCTGTTGCTGGCCGCCGAGCCGGTGAAGATCGGTTTTCTGGTCAAGCAGGCGGAAGAGCCCTGGTTCCAGACCGAATGGGCGTTCGCGGAAAAGGCCGGTAAGGACAAGGGCTTTACCGTGATCAAGATCGCCGTGCCGGACGGTGAGAAAACCCTCTCGGCCATCGACAGTCTCGCCGCCAATGGTGCCAAGGGCTTTGTGATTTGCGCGCCGGACGTGTCCCTCGGGCCGGCGATCATGGCCAAGGCCAAGGCCAATGACCTGAAGGTGATCGCCGTCGATGACCGCTTTGTCGATGCCAAGGGCAAGTTCATGGAAGACGTGCCTTACCTGGGCATGGCGGCGTTCGAAGTGGGCCAGCAGCAGGGCGCGGCGATGGCTGGCGAAGCGAAGAAGCGTGGCTGGGACTGGAAAGACACCTACGCGGTGATCACCACCTACAATGAGCTCGATACGGGTAAAAAACGTACCGATGGCTCGGTCAAATCGCTCGAAGACGCTGGCCTGGCGAAAGACCACATCCTGTTTGCGCCGCTCAAGACCCTCGACGTGCCAGGCAGCATGGACGCCACCAACTCGGCCCTGGTGAAACTGCCGGGCGCGGCGAAAAAACTGATCGTCGGCGGCATGAACGACAACTCCGTGCTGGGCGCCGTGCGCGCCACCGAAAGCGCCGGTTTCGCCGCCACCAATGTCATCGGTGTCGGGATCAATGGCACTGACGCCATCGGCGAGTTGAAAAAGCCCAACAGCGGGTTCTTCGGCTCGATGCTGCCCAGCCCGCATCTTGAGGGTTACAACACCGCGAGCATGATGTTCGAGTGGGTCACCACCGGTAAGGAACCACTGAAATACACCGCGATGGACAAGGTCACGCTGATCACGCGCGACAACTTCAAGCAGGAACTGGAAAAGATCGGTCTGTGGAACTGAAGATCGGTTGCTGTCCTCGGCGGCCTTGGCGACGGGGCTGCCTGATCGGTGTGATGAGGTGGTTATGCACGCGCAATTGAACAAACAACAGCACAGTGTCGGCGCCAGTTTGCGCTTCAACGGCATCGGCAAGACCTTTCCCGGGGTCAAGGCGCTGGACGCCATCAGCTTTACCGCCCACCCGGGGCAGGTCCATGCCTTGATGGGCGAAAATGGCGCGGGCAAGTCGACCTTGCTCAAGGTCCTCGGCGGCGCCTATACCCCGAGCAGCGGCCATTTGCAGATCGGCGAGCAGACCATGGCCTTCAAGTGCGCCGCCGACAGCATTGCCAGCGGCGTGGCGGTCATCCACCAGGAATTGCACCTGGTGCCGGAAATGAGCGTGGCGGAAAACCTGTTTCTCGGGCACTTGCCGGCCCGTTTCGGGGTGATCAACCGTGCTGCATTGCGCCAGCATGCACTGGCCTGTCTCAAGGGCCTGGCCGATGAAATCGATCCGCAGACGAAGGTCGGTCGTCTGTCCCTGGGGCAACGGCAGTTGGTGGAAATCGCCAAGGCGTTGTCCCGTGGCGCCCATGTGATTGCCTTCGACGAACCCACCAGCAGCTTGTCCGCCCGGGAAATCGAGCGCTTGATGGCGATCATCGAGCGCCTGCGGGACGAGGGCAAAGTGGTGCTGTACGTCTCCCATCGCA
This sequence comes from Pseudomonas sp. GW821-FHT04D07, assembly GCF_059420225.1. NCBI lineage: Bacteria > Pseudomonadati > Pseudomonadota > Gammaproteobacteria > Pseudomonadales > Pseudomonadaceae > Pseudomonas > Pseudomonas sp. GW821-FHT04D07. The sequence goes on along the minus strand of NZ_JBWKTH010000006.1, from coordinate 226,641 downwards.
TGGAGGAAGTGTTCCGTATCTGCAATGCGGTGACCGTGTTCAAGGACGGTCGCTACGTGCGTACCTTCGAGGACATGAACGCGCTGACCCACGATCAACTGGTCACCTGCATGGTCGGTCGCGACATTCAGGACATCTACGATTACCGTCCACGTGAACGTGGCGCGGTGGCGCTCAAGGTCGATGGTCTGTTGGGACCGGGCTTGCGTACGCCGGTGAGTTTCGAGGTGCACAAGGGCGAGATTCTTGGCCTGTTCGGCCTGGTCGGCGCGGGGCGCACCGAGCTGCTGCGCCTGCTCTGCGGTCTTGAGCGCAGTACCGCCGGAAGTCTGCAGCTGTGTGGCGAGGCGCTGCAACTACGCTCGCCGCGCGATGCCATTGCTGCCGGTGTCCTGCTGTGTCCCGAGGACCGCAAGAAGGAAGGCATCATGCCGCTTTCCAGCGTTGCCGAGAACATCAACATCAGTGCCCGCGGCGCCAATTCCGCCTTTGGCTGGCTGTTGCGCGACGGCTGGGAACGGGGCAATGCCGACAAGCAGATCAAGGCGTTGAAAGTCAAAACGCCTAATTCGACGCAGAAAATCATGTACCTGTCGGGGGGCAATCAGCAGAAGGCCATTCTTGGCCGTTGGCTGTCGATGCCGATGAAGGTCCTGCTGCTTGACGAGCCAACGCGGGGTATCGATATCGGCGCGAAAGCCGAGATTTACCAGATCATCCATAACCTGGCCGCCAGTGGGGTGGCGGTGATCGTGGTGTCCAGCGACCTGATGGAAGTGATGGGCATTTCCGACCGCACCCTGGTGCTTTGTGAAGGCGCGATGCGTGGCGAAAAGAGCCGCGAACAGGCCAATGAATCCAACTTGCTGCAACTGGCCTTGCCGCGCCAACGCGCTGACGGCCTGGAGAATTGAGAGGTGACTATGACCATCCAAGACAACACTTTACCAACGGCGCGTAAAGCCCTGGACCTGCGCAGCCTTCTCGACAATTGGGCGATGCTGTTGGCGGCGTTGGGGATCTTTGTGCTCTGCACCTTGCTCATCGACAACTTCCTCTCGCCCCTGAACATGCGCGGTCTGGGCCTGGCGATTTCCACCACCGGCATTGCCGCGTGCACCATGTTGTATTGCCTGGCGTCCGGGCATTTCGACTTGTCGGTGGGCTCGGTGATTGCCTGTGCCGGGGTCGTTGCGGCGGTGGTGATGCGCGACACCGACAGCGTGTTGCTGGGTATCGGCGCGGCGCTGCTGATGGGGCTGATCGTCGGGCTGATCAACGGGATCGTGATTGCCAAGCTGCGGGTCAATGCGCTGATCACCACCTTGGCGACCATGCAGATCGTGCGGGGCCTGGCCTATATCTTTGCCAGCGGCAAGGCGGTCGGCGTGTCCCAGGATCAGTTCTTCATCTACGGCAATGGCCAGTTGTTTGGCGTGCCGGTGCCGATCCTGATCACTATCGGCTGTTTCCTGTTTTTTGGCTGGCTGCTGAACTACACCACCTATGGGCGCAACACCATGGCCATTGGTGGCAACCCGGAAGCGGCGCTGCTGGCCGGGGTCAACGTCGACCGGACCAAGATCATCATCTTCGCCGTGCACGGGGTTATCGGAGCGTTGGCCGGGGTGATCCTGGCCTCGCGCATGACCTCCGGCCAGCCGATGATTGGCCAGGGTTTCGAATTGACGGTGATTTCCGCCTGCGTGCTGGGCGGGGTGTCGTTGAGTGGTGGGGTGGGGATGATTCGGCATGTGATTGCCGGGGTGCTGATACTGGCGATCATCGAGAATGCGATGAACCTGAAAAACATCGACACGTTTTACCAGTACGTGATCCGTGGTTCGATCCTGCTGCTGGCGGTGGTGATTGATCGCCTGAAACAACGCTGAGCACGGTTGTTCAATGTGGGAGCTGGAACGCCGCGAAGAGGCCCTTGAGGCTGCCAAAAGCTTCGCGGTTTGACACCGATATTCGATATTGTAGGAGCTGTCGAGCCTTGGCGAGGCGGCGATAGCGGTAGATCAGGCAACATCAATGTTGCCTGTACCGTCGTCATCGCCGCCTCGCCAAGGCTCGACAGCTCCTACAGGTTCAGTTCAGGTTTCAGGTTTCAGGTTCAATCAGCGGAAAATTTCAGGACAGTGTTCTGGGTATAGGTCTGGCCTGGGTCCAACCGCGTTGACGGGAAGCCCGGCTGGTTCGGCGAGTCGGGATAGTGCTGGGTCTCCAGGGTAAACGCCCCCCAGTGGGCGTAGGTTTTGCCCGCCTTGCCCTTGACCGAACCATCGAGGAAGTTGCTGGTATAGAACTGCACCCCAGGCTCGCTGGTATAGAGCTGCAAGCGCCGGCCGGATTGTGGGTCGCGCACGTCGGCGGCGAGTTGGCTGACGTCACCCTTGGTATCCAGGACCCAGTTGAAATCAAAACCGCCCTGTTTCGGCTCGGCGAACTTGAGTTGCGGATGATCGTCCCTGATGTGCTGGCCGATGGCGGTCGGTTGGCGAAAGTCCATCGGCGTGCCGGCGACCGGAGCCAGTTCAGCGGTTGGAATCAACGTGCCGTTGACCGGGGTGTAATGGCTGGCATTCAAGGTCGCGAGCTGTTTGAGCACATCACCGTTACCGGCCCCGGCGAGGTTGAAGTAACTGTGATTGGTCAGGTTCAGTACCGTGGGTTTGTCGGTGCTGGCCTTGTACTCGATACGCAGCTCGTTGTTGTCGTTGAGGCTGTAGGTGACCTCGACTTTCAGGTTGCCGGGAAAACCCATTTCACCGTCCGCCGACAGATAGCTCAGCTTCACGCCGACCGCATCCTTGCTCTTGACCGGTTGGGCTTTCCAGACACGCTTGTCAAAACCCAGCGCACCGCCGTGCAGCGCGTTGGGGCCATCGTTAAGCGGCACCTGGTAACGCTTGCCATCCAGTTCGAACGCACCCTTGGCCAGGCGATTACCGTAGCGTCCGATGGTCGCGCCGAAGAATGCCTTGCCGCTCTGATAGCCCTGGACATCGTCAAAGCCCAGTACCACGTCTTCGAATTTGCCGTTTTTATCCGGCACCTTCAACGACTGCAGAACGCCGCCGTAGGTAATGACCGTGGCTTGCAGGCCATGGCTGTTGCGCAACACATATTGTTCGACGGCGGTTCCATCATGGGTCTTGCCAAACGCTTTGTGTTCGCTGGACAGGCCGCCAGCCTGGGCGCCGAAGCTGCTGATCATCAGGGAAAGACCGAGGCCGGAAAGCAGGTGCCGGGATTGTCGCATGGTTGAACTCCTTTTATTGTTGTTGAGTTGAATAGTTCTACTAATTCGCGATAATTTTCCGAAATTCCCACAAATTTATAGCCTTGAATGCCGGTTTTGCAATATAAAATAAGACTAATTGGCAGGTTGGCAAAAGTGATCCATCCGTGCCCAGGCACACCTTGAGTCCAACTGCTTGAATCGAAATGCTTACTGTGGAGTAACCGTCAGATGAATAACGAAACGGACGCCGGTCCGCAGGCCGTGTATGCGGACCTGAAAAATAAAACCGTACTGATTTCCGGTGGTGCTTCAGGGATTGGCGAGGCCATGGTGTGCGCCTTTGCCCGGCAGGGAGCCAAGGTGGCCTTTGTGGATATGGCCAAGAGCCAAGGCGAACGGCTGGCGGCGCAATTGTCGGCCGAGGGCCATCGGGTTGAGTTCGCTCACTGCGATATCACTGACGAGAGCGCCTATAAAGAGGCGATCGGGCGCTTTGCGCAAACCCTGGGGCCGGTGACGGTCCTGGTCAACAATGCCGCCAATGATGTCCGGCATACCTTGGATGAAGTTGACTCTGAGACATTCGACAAGCTGATTTCGGTCAATCTGAAGCATGCTTTTTTTGCCGCTCGGGCGGTGGTCCCCATGATGAAGGCCGCGGGAGAAGGCACGATCATCAACCTGGGTTCGATTGGCTGGATGATGGCCTCCAGCGGATACCCGGTGTACGCGGCCAGCAAAGCGGCCACTCACGGCATGACCCGGGCCTTGGCGCGGGAGTTGGGGCCATGGCGCATCAGGGTCAACACCCTGGTTCCCGGCTGGGTGATGACCGAAAAGCAGCTTGCTCTCTGGGTCGATGATGCCGCCAGGGCGTTGATCAGTCGCAGCCAGTGCCTGCCAGGTAGCGTGGAACCTTTGCATATCGCCAACATGGCGCTTTTCCTGGCCTCCGCGGCGTCCGCCATGTGTTCCGCGCAAAACTTCATCGTCGATGGGGGTTGGGTATAGGCGTTTGGATGAGCTGATTTGAGCGGATACAGGAATCAGCTCAACCGTGCTGCGACATGAAGTGAGAGTTCGTGTGATCAGTCTTTGTGTTCGCCACAATATTTATTAATTTTGTATACGAAAAATCGGCGGATATTCCGTCAAATCAACCGAGGCAGGCTCGGTGGCAAATCGCTATTTGTCCGTGTAGTCTGGCCATTCGCACCGCATTTCCTCGGATGGTGATCGTTACAATGAAAATAAAAAACAAGCTCGTTCTCGCCTTTGTGTTGGTCGCCTTCATTCCTGTAAGCCTGGTGGCGGTGATATCGGTATTGAATATACGGTCGCAGGCGGTCGATCAGTTTATTGATGGCAGCACCCGCGAGATACGCCAGATCGACGGCAATATCCGGCAGTTTTTCGACGGCACTCAGCAGAACGTCGATCAGATGGCCGCTGATCCTGTATACACATCGGTCACCAGCCTCAAGCACTATGAGACTGCCGATGCCGCCAGCCAGCCGATGCCGCCGGCCGCCCGACAGGTCATTGATCTGTTTGCGCGTTATGGCTCGACGCACCCGGCCGCGGCGATCATTTCCATCGGCCTGGAAGATGGCAGCTACGCCAAATGGCCGGACGACCCGCAGCTGTCGAGCTACGATCCGCGTGCGCGGCCCTGGTACAAGGCCGCCATGGCCAGCCCGGGCAAGGCGGTGCGCACGCCGGCTTACTACTATGACAAGGACGCCCTGGCGCTGGTTGGCAGCGCCAGGGCAATGCTCGATGACGCGGGCAAGGCCAAGGGTGTGTTTGTCGTCAGCGTTTCGCTGAAAAACCTTACCGAGCTGGTCAAAAGCATCAAGCTCGGCGAAAGCGGCTATGTGATGCTGATCGAGGATGGCACCGTGCTGGTCGATCCGCGTGACGCCGCGCACAACTTCAAGTCGCTCAAGGACCTGGGCGAGCCCTACGGCAAACTGGCGGCCATCCAGCAAGGCTCCACCGAAGTGGAGATCAACGGGGTCAGGTATATGGCCAATATCTGGACATCGCCCGGCCTGGGTTGGCGCTACGTCGGTTTGATCGAGTACAACGAAGTCATGGGCGCGGCCACGCGCATGACCTACCTGACGGCGGGGATCGTGGTGGTGCTGGTGCTGCTCTTTGCACTGCTCGCGGCGGCGTTCGCCAAGGTCATCGTCAAGCCGATCGGCCAAGTCAGCACCGGGTTGCAATCGATTGCCGAGGGCGAGGGTGACCTGCGCCGCGATCTCGAGGTACAGGGCCGGGACGAGACGGCGGAACTGGCCGGCTGGTTCAACAAGTTTCTCGCCGCGATACGCCAGTTGATCCAACGTATCGGTGCCGCCTCGACCAACCTGCAGGATGCCTCACGGGTCAACAGCGAGGTGGCGCACAACATGAACCAGGCGGCCGGTCGCCAGCGTGAAGCGGTGGAACTGGTGTCCACGGCCTTCAACGAAATGGTCGCCACCGCCAACGAAGTGGCCCGCTCCTGTAGTGCCGCCGCCGACTCCGCCGAGAGCGGGCACCACCGTGTGGCCGAAGGCAAGCAGCAGATCGAGTTGACCACCGAGAATGTCGGCCGGCTAGGGCGGCGCTTGACCGAATCGTCCCAGGCCATGGTCGAGTTGGAGGAGGGCAGCCGCAATATCAACCAGATTCTCGGGACCATCCGCGCCATCGCCGAACAGACCAACCTGCTGGCGCTGAACGCGGCGATCGAAGCCGCCAGGGCCGGTGACCAGGGCCGCGGTTTTGCCGTGGTTGCGGATGAGGTCAGGGCCCTGGCCAAGCGCACGTCCGACTCCACCGGGGAAATCGACCAGCTGCTCAATACGCTCGGCAGCAAGACCCAGGAAGTTTCGCAGAAGATGGAAAGTTGCCTGGACCTGTCGCGGGCCAGTGTGTCCTCGATCGAGAGCGCCCGTGACAGCTTTGAAGGTATCCAGTTGTCGGTCAATGAAATCCGCGATCAGAACCTGCAGATCTCGGCGGCGGCGGAAGAGCAGCACAGTGTCGCCGAAGAGATCAATCGACATATCCAGCAGATCTACGACGAGGCACAGTTGGTCGAAAGCCTGGCCAATTCCGCGCAAGAAGACTCAGGTCGGCTTTCGCACCTCTCGGATGAACTGAACGGGCTGGTGGGGCGCTTCAAGTCGTAGAGGCATTATGATATTGCCGGGTGGCTGACCGCCCGGCGATTCACTACACTTCAGACGCTCCCTGGCTGCCGGTTATCAGGTAGTCAACCTAAGTAAAAACCGCGACTCGCGACCGGCACTTGAGGTAACAGGTTCGATGCCAGGCATACCCTCGGAAAACTCGCACAAGAGTGTCGCCCGTCCCGAGTTCTGGCAGCTTTCCATGCGTTGCTGCCAGTTGGCCGGCGCGGTGGATGTCGCCTTTCTGTTTATTTTTCTCCTGCTTGGCTCACCCATCCTGGCCTGGGTCAACGTGATCAGCGTGGCCATGTATGTCTACGCCTATCGCGCGTTCAGCCAGCGGCGTAATCGGCTGGCGATCCTGCTGATCCGCACTGAAGTCCTGGTGCACGCAGGACTGGGAACCGTGCTGATTGGCTGGGAAAGTGGCTTTCACTATTTTCTGCTGATGTTCATACCGGCCCTGTTCGTGACCATGCGTCCCCGCAGCGCCTGGACCCTCGCCGCTTGCCTGTGGGCCTACTATGTGGGGCTGGATGTGCTCATGTGGTACATCCAGCCGCTGCAACCCATTTCCTCCAATGCCTTGTTGGGTGTGCATGTTTTCAACCTGACGGTGGTGTTCTGCATGTTCAGCTACCTGGCGCTGTTCTATGTGATCACCGTGACCCGTGCGCACAAGAGCCTGGCGCGGATGGCGACGACCGACTCGTTGACCGGCCTGTTCAATCGTCGGCACATGATTGCGCTGACCGAGAAAGAGTTGACGCGGCACCATCGACGCCCCAACAACCTGACCATGATGTTGATGGATATCGATCACTTCAAGCACATCAATGATCAGTACGGTCACGATGTGGGGGACCGGGTGCTCAATGCCGTGAGCGACTTACTCGACAGCTCGATGCGCGAGCAGGATTATATTGGCCGTTGGGGCGGCGAAGAGTTTCTGGCGATATTGCCGGAAACCGATCTTGACCAGGCGGCTGCAATCGCGGAACGCATACGCAAGGCGATCCAGGCGTTGGTGATTGACAGTGACGACAATAAAGTCAGCGTGACGCTGTCCATCGGCATCACCCAATATCGCGCTCAAGAGGCACTCAGCAACGCCATTGCCCGGGCCGATCGCGCGCTCTACGAGGGCAAATCGGCTGGCCGCAACAGGGTGGAAGTGGTACTGGCTTGAGGGGGCTGGCTGTGTTGCCGAGTGAAGTGCAGATCGCGCCGTAGTGTTGAGCCGAGCGACGGGCCGCTCTCATTTGCCCGCAAGCTCGCCCCTACAAAGGGCGGCCGGCATTGATCCAGCTCTCGGTCTGCTTCATCGTCAACCGGTAGCGCGCGCAGTTGAAGACACCCAGCACCCTGAGTTCGTCCATCAGCAATGGGCGCAGTAGCTGCGCCTGATCGAGGGGCAGCGATAAGTCGGCGATGGCCTCTTCACAGGTCTTGCCGTCGTGCACAATGGCGCCAATGGACTCGTTCAGCGCTTCCCTGAATTGCACCCGAACGGGATCGGGTTTGCCCATGGCCTCCAGGGTCACTTCGTACTTCCTGATCGAGCGGCGATAGGCCCATTCGAACAGGTCTGCGGCCAGCGATACATCCAGGTGTTCATAGACGCCCATTATGGCGTGCGCATAATCGCGCGCATCGACATCCAGAAAGGACAACGGCGCGCTGTTGTACAGCATCAGGGGGACGTTGGCCGCCAGACGGCTCGTGCGTTTGTTGCCGTCGTCGAAAGGTTGCAGATAGGCCAGGTTGACCCACAGGAAGAAGGCCGACTCGACCGGGTTCTTGATCTGCCTGGCCTTCTCCAGGATGGATTCGAGCATTTCGCCGAGCAGGGAAGGGGCCTGGCTGGGCAGGTAGGTGGTATCGCTGATATTGACGACTTTCTGGCGAATGGTGCCCAGGCCGCTCGGGTCGGCCAGCAGATCCTGCATCAGCAGTGCATGCAGATTCTGGATCACCGGAGTGGTCAGGCCGTAGGTGGGGACGGTGTCGACCATGAACTCGATGGCTGCCTTGTGGTTGAGCAGCATCACGGCATCCAGGTCGCCACCGGTGGCTCCGCTCTTGAACAGTTGCTCGGTGGCGAGCAATGAGTAGCGGTTGCCCTCCAGGCGCGAAGAGGACCAGGACAGGTCGATAAGCAGGGGCTCCAGGACCTTGCGTGCGTAGGTGCCCGCCGGTTGTTGGCCGCGCATGCGTCCTTCTTCCATCAGGGTCGTGGCGAGTGAGGTTGGTAGCAACGAGGTCTGGTTGGGGACGTAGTTGTCCACGAAGGTGCGTTGGTAGGTGACGGCGTTGCGCAGGCCTAGAGGTTGCAGCAGAGCTTGGCGCAGTGTCTGACTTTCGGTTGACCAGGCAGGAGCTACCCCTGGTGTGGAGACCGCAATGCTGCCGGGCAGTGGGGCAGCATTGCTGCCAGCCAGTCGATAGCGAGTGGCGCGTGCTTTACCTTCCCGAATGACTTCTCCAGACCTGACCAGATCGTCCAGATGGCGCTTGATCGTGGACCAGCTTATGTTCACTTCGCTCAGCAGTTCACTAGAGCTGATCCAAGGGTTGCTGCCTTGGGTTCGGCGCTGGAGGGTGGCGATGAGGGCGTCGGGTGCATTGGCCATTTGGGCGGGTCTGGTATCAGCTCATATGAGCTCACTGACTCGCGAGTCGCACCTGTCTGGCCTTGAAGAGGTCAAGGCCAAGAGGTTCTTTACTATCTATTACAGGAGTTTCAGAGATGCTCAAGACTATCTCCAATCCCTCGTTGAGTGCTTGCACAGACTTTGATCCGAAAACCATTGATCGTGCGCTGGCTTATCACAATTGCGCCCATCCTGAGTCGGCGGTGCGCCACGCTGTCACTTCAGATTGAAGTGGTGCAGCAGTTGTTGGATTCGCTTCTCGACGAACAGCCGGCAGGACTGGCAGGTTGAGGGCTACTTGAGAGGCGCGGTTGTTTCTCGAGTCAGAATCTTTTCGGGAGGGTAGGGCACCATTATGTCAGGGGGGTGCCCTATTTTGCTGGAGTGCGATATAGCGAAGTTTCTTGTTATCCTGAGCGCCTCTTTCATGGACGAATACCGAGACAAGCCATGGCTAACCTCACCCCGTCACGCCTCGGGACGATACTCCAGGGACTGCTTTTTGCCCTGATTGGTATCGTCTTGTTGGGCATTGCCGTCAATCTCACGTTTGATCGACGCGAATTCCTCGCTCACGCACAGACCGCCGATGGCATCGTCAGCCACTTGAATGCCGGTGGCTCGCATCCTGAGATCGCCTTCATCGCCAGCAGTGGTGAAAAGATCTCCTACCCCCAGGGCGGCTTTATCTTCGGCTACCAGAAGGATCAGCCGGTGCGGGTGTATTACCTGCCCGAGCAGCCGGCCAGCAGCGCCACCGTCGATGACCCGGCCGCATTGTGGGGCACTCCGGGGGTACTGGGTGGTATCGGTCTGGTGTTCATTATTACCGGTCTGCTGAGGGCTATCAGCCGGCGCGGTCGCGGTGCGGTTCATTCACTTAAAGGACTTTGAACGTATGAGCTACAACATCCCGATCCCGGTCAATGAAAGTCGCTGGCAGTATCAGACCGCCAGCGGCGGCGGTCTGAGCGTGGCCCTGGTGGCGGGCAGTGGTGGTTCGATCATCCTGCGTTCGCCCCAGGGCGAGAACGTCAGCTATCGCTACGGTGGCGTCGGGGTGGGGGTCGGATTTGGCGCGCGCCTGCCGCGTTTCGGCAAGATCAATATCCAGCTCAAGGGTAAGAGCGTGGGTGCAGCCGGTGCGGCGGAGGCTTTCCCGAGTACCGGCAAGGTGTTTGTCAGCGATGCCTTGCTCAGTCGTGATCTGACCAGCGACGACATCACCGGGCCTTGCCTGTATACCGAAGTGGGGGCGGGGCTGGTGGTCGGCGGTTCGGCCACGGCGCTGTTGTTCGGACTTGATCCCAAGCTGCTGGCGTTGGCGGCGGTTCTGAGTTCCAACCCGGCAACCTCGCTCATTGCCTCCACCACGGTCAACCGGCAGTTGCTGCAGTCGGCCAAGGGGGCGGTGGTCATGGCCGGCATGAACGCTGGCGTGCAGGCCGGTGGTAGCGCCGCGATCTACATGGGCTATCTGTTCTAGTGCGATGGGCTTGTTGCTGGCTGTCCGTGCCGAGGCCAACTGACCCATCAGTTCAAAACAGACTCACTTGGAGTGCTGCCTGACGTTGATATGGCTGTCTGCGTAAGAATCCACTGGCGGAAACGCTTGATCGCCCGTTCTTCATAGCGTGCCTTTTGCGTCAGCAGGTAATACTCCCCGGCACTGGCAAGCGTTGTCGGAAACGGTCGAACCAGCTCGGTATTCAAATCAAAACTGTCGACCAGTATGGAAGGTATCAATGCGACACCCTCGCCGTCGCGCGCGGCTTGGAGGGACATGAAGTATTGGCCGAAATCGATGGCATTCTTACGTGTATCGAAATGAACGTCATGGGCGCTCAGCCAGTCCCGCCACGCATGGCGGCGGATCGCCGTATGGATGAGCGTGTGCCACTGCAAATCGGCATGTTCTTTCAACGGTGCTCCGCGCTCAAGCAAGTGCTTGCTACAGATCGGCACCAGCACATCTGGAAAGAGCATATCGGCCTGTACACCACGCCATTCTTTCACCATCTCGCCGCCAATACCCAGTTCAAGTTGTTTCGCTTGATAACACTTGCCCGGCAACGGTCCGACCTTGATCGCCATATCGACCTGCTGCGCCTGAAAATCAACGGGCTCGGTCGAGACAACTATCCGTACTTCAATATCCCGGTTCGACTGCCAGAATGAACTCAGACGCGGCATCAGCCAGAGTGAGGCGACAGTTGGCAATACACTGATGGTCAGTACTGTGCGCGCACGCCTGCCGATTGCAATCGCGCTCGCTTCCTCGATCTGTTCAAACGCCTTGCGTATCGCTTCGTAGAAGGATTGGCCCTCTTCGGTCAGTTCAATTTTTCTTGTCAGACGGATAAATAACTTGCGCTGCAGATGCTCTTCCAGCGCACGCACCTGTCGGCTGATTGCGCTCTGGGTGACGTTGAGTTCAAGCGCCGCATGGGTGAACGACAACCTACGCGCGGCGGCTTCGAAGGCACGCAGTGCGAGTAATGGAGGGAGTGCGCGCTTCATTGAAGTCTGTCGGTAAAAATCATGCATGACTCTAGCTCATGCATCGATGCCAAACAAATCGTTTGTTGCTCCCGTCGCGGGAAAATAGCATTCGCCCGGCATCAGATATACGGATGCCCGGCGAAGATCCTGGTGGGTCAAACATCGTAAATATCAATGAAAGGTGTGCTATGACAACAATGACACGCAGGCAGATCATCAAGCTCATTGGGACGGGAGTTGGGGCATCGCTAGTGATTGCGGCAATGCCTGAATCACTCCTGGCCCAGACGCGCAGCCAACTTGCTATCGGGACTGCCGGCAAAGGCGGGGTGTTTTACCCGTTGGGTAATAGTCTGGCAGCAGTGATCTCCAGGTACGCACCAGAGATCGATGCTAAAGCCGTCGTGACCAGTGGTGCCGCTGAGAATATGAAACTTCTTCAAGAGGGGAAAATTGAGCTCGCTCTCGCCCAGGCCGATGTTTCATGGGCTGCCACTCAAGGTCGGCTCGACGGCTTCCCCGAGCGAGTGCCGGTGAAAACCCTCCTGAGCACGACCTCCGGATACATGCATATCGTGACTCTCGAAGGACTGGGAATCGACACGGTAGCCGACCTGAAAGGCAAGCGCGTATCGACTGGGTTGACAGGCAGCGGGACAGAGGTCAAAGCACTTCGGGTACTGGAAGCCTATGGTGTCACGCCTGATAACCTGGGCGCGCATGTCCACCAGGAATATCCGGAGGCTGCCCAGGCGCTCAAGGACGGCAAGCTTGACGCCTTCGCCTGGGATGCCACGTTGCCCGGGCCAGTGATTCTCGATCTGGCGGCAACGCCGGGGATCAAGGTTCGTCTGCTGGCCACCGGCGATGCCGTCCCCAAGATGGTCGAAAAATACGGTCCGTTCTATTTCGTGGCACCGATACCCAAGGGCACCTATCCAGGGATCGACCAGGACATTTGCGTTGCGGTTGGGAAAACACTCTTCGTGGCGCATGAGCGAATGGCGATGTCACAGGCTTATGAGATCACCAAGGCACTTCTGGAGCACGCTCCTGAACTTGCACAGACACTTCCCGCCGCAAAGGAAATCACACCTGCGCATGCTGTTTTGGGCTCGTCCATAGCCTTTCATCCTGGCGCGCTACGTTATTACCAGGAAAGCAACATTGTGTTGCCGGTATCATAATGAGGGTTAACACAGGCGCCACACAAATCGCGGCTGGGGACAAACGGTTTCCTATGTTTGATGCCCCGACGGAACACGGGTAGAACTTTGTACCCCCATACAGCCGTAAGTCAGGATAATATTCTGGCGTTTTTCAAGATATATCCACAACAATAACAAGGTCAATTCGTCATCCATGATGATTAACCCGTGGTGCCAGGCCTTACCCTGCTTGTTGCTGACAGCAGCGTTGCTGAGCGGATGCACCACTGCCTACGGACCGCATGGATTCACCGGCGGTTACACTGAAACCAAAATCGACGACAGCACCTATCGTGTCGTCTTCAACGGCAATGGGCAAACCTCGCGCGACATGGTCTGGTATTACTGGATTTATCGCTGCGCCGAATTGACCACGCAAAACGGTTATGAGTTTTTCATCCCGTCACAGAGGCAATTGAAGGCCCCGGTGCTGTCGCAAGCCGAGGCCTCCACAACCCCGCCACACCACCGTCGCAGGCGAGACCGGCGCCTGTGTTGACAGCAGAGAAATGGAATGGCTTGATGAGCTGCGATGCGAACACGAACAACGGTAAAAGCGCCTATCAGGCCAAGTTCACCATGGAAGTGAACGGCGGTACCGTCAACGCCTACCGTAAGAATGATATCGTGGTGGAAACCTTGACCGGTAACATCGCCAACAACATGCTGGACTTGCAGGGCATCGGCTACCGCATCAGCAATCCCGATGTCATCTGGCAGTTCAAATTCAACGGCGAACTCTCAGTCGGCGCTAGCGTGTATAAGGCTAAGGGCCACATGCTGAGTTCCGGCGCGCCGGTCCGGGCCTGCGATTTGATCATGACACATGGCTGAAGGCCGCGACTCCTCCCTGACCGGATGAGCGTGGAGCAGGTGCTCGGATGTGTGTGGAATCCGCAGGCACACGAAGAAAAGTGGCCGTTGTGATCGGTTCGGTGTGAAATATCACGGCCAGTTTCTGTTTTGATACTCGTACAGCGCTTTGAATTCTCTGGCATGGATTTTGCTGAGTTGGGCATGGATTTTGCTCGATAACTAAAGGCTAAAATGACCATGCTTCCCGTCTCAGTCCCAATGCCCGTCGCTGAAGAGGCCCTGCGCGCCGATGAACAGTCAAAGCGCATCATCTGGGCGGTTGCCATTGGTAACGGTTTAATCACCTACGACTTTACGGTGTACAGCTTTTCCGCTGTCATCATCGGCAAACTCTTTTTTCCATCGGGCAGCGTCCTCGTATCGCTGCTGCTTTCGCTCGCCACATTCGGCGTCGGTTTCATCATGCGTCCGCTGGGGGCGCTGCTCATCGGTAATCTGGCGGATCGCAAGGGGCGCAAGGCGGGACTGACGCTCTCGATCACGCTGATGACGCTGGGCACCGGCATCATCGCATTCACCCCGTCATACGCCTCCATCGGCTGGGCGGCAGCGCTGCTCATGGTGTTGGCAAGGCTGCTGCAGGGCTTCGCGGCGGGCGGGGAAATCGGCGTCTCTACGGCGGCCTTGATGGAGTTGGCTGAAAAAGGCCGCCGCTGTTACCTGACCAGTTGGCGGGGCACCGGCCAGGGGGTGGCCGCGCTGGCCGGCGCGTTGATCGGCGCCTGCACCACGGCAGTGCTGACGCCCGAAGCCATGCAGCTTTGGGGATGGCGGATCCCTTTCATACTGGGAATGCTGATCGGGCCGGTCGGATGGTATCTGCGACAGCAAATGACCGAGCGTCCGATGGATGCAACCTATCGCCCCTCGCTGAAGAGTATGTTCGCTCACCATCCGCGCGCGCTGTGGTTGGGGATACTGTCGATGGCGGGGCCCTCGGCGAGTGCTTACATCATGGTGTTTTACATGCCGACTTACCTGGTGACGGTATTGCATCTGCCACCCATCTTCAGTCTGCTGTGCGCCTGTCTCGCAAGCACGGTCATTTTCCTTGGCACACCGTTGCTGGGCGGTATTTCCGATCGACAACCCCGCCGCAAACCGATCCAGTACCTGCTGCTGACCGGCTGTATCCTGCTGGTTTACCCCGCGTTCCTGGCATTGACGCATGGTGTCGGAGAGATTGCTTCATTGCTCATTATCATGGGCTATGTCGCGTTGGCGTTAACCAACACCGGGCCCAGTTCGGTGATGATGCTCGAAGCTTTTCCGCGTCACCACCGGGCCACCGGCATTTCCATCATTTACGGTTTGGGCGTGGCGACTTTCGGCGGTTTTTCGCCCTTTATCGTGACCTGGCTGATCGGCGTGACCGGCAACCCGATGGCGCCCGCCTGGTATTTGCTGGCAACCTTATGCATCAGCCTGTTCGCGTTGATCCGGTTTCCCGATACCGTTCACGAAGACTGACGAATGAGCGATATGGTGTTAGATGGCATGCCGGAAAGGCGCCTGCTGTTGCCGCCGGAGCGGCCCATCCTCGCGCCTGGCATCACGTGCAGTCATTTCAGCGTGCAAGGCGATGCCAACCTGAGCTTTTTGGCCTGGCAAGAACGGATGGATCCGGTCTACGATCTGCGCCCGCCATCAGCCAAGGGCGAGGAAACCTTCGCGGCTTCGCTTTGCCGTTACTCGATCGGTCCTTTGAGCTTCTTCGATATTCACACCAGCCCGAATGTGGCCGAGCGCTCACTCGGGCGCGTGTCGACGGAGAGCGTCTGCGATCTCTCTTTTAGCCTGTTCCTGGAGGGAACGCCCGCGCACATGAAGGGTTACGCGCATTGGCTCGACACGCACCGGCCCTCGGCGCCGAGCATTCTGGTGCAGGACCTGGCTCAGCCGTGCACCATCCAGAGTTTTCATGGCCGAATGCTGATATTTTTCGTGCCGCGTGCATTGGTGGAAGAGGTCTTTCCCGATGCTGCCTCTCTGCATGGTCGACGGGTTGAAGCGACCACGCCGTTGACACGGGTGCTGGTTGCGCATCTGCTGACACTCAATCAACAGATCGTCGGTCTGAGCAAGGACGAAGCGGATAGTGCCTTTCGCACAGGGATTCAGTTGCTGGCCACGGCTTTCAGCCAGCAGGCGGGGCTTTCCGGTAACGCCCGCGCGGCGGTGCGCGCAGCCGTATATGGACAGGTGCGGCGTTATGTCGAGGCGCATCTGCACGAGCCTGATTTATCTCCCGACAGTGTCTTGCAGCAGTTGCATCTGTCGCGCGCCAGCGTCTACAGCTTGTTTGCCCATGAAGGCGGCCTGGCGGCCTATATCCGCAGCCGCAGGCTGCGTGCGGCGGCCAGTGATCTGGTCCGCTTTCCGCATCTGGCGGTAAAGGATATTGCCTTCGGGCTGGGGTTTAACAACGCATCGAGTTTTACGCGCGCATTTCGTCGAGCCTATGACATGGCTCCGCAGGATTTGCATGCCTATGCCGCTTCGCTTGGGCGTTAACTTCCAGGATTGGACACGTATTCTTCCTCGCATTGATTGTCTGCGCATGTTGCGCCGCGGTTGTCGAGGATCGCGATCTTTGACGCCAGCGATACGTCGTTTTTCCGTCGTCCCTGCGAGTCATTCCCTTTAAGAGTAAGTTGTAATGATTTATTTCAGTAACTTGGACGCACGGTCAAGGCTGTGAAAGCGGATTGAATAAACTCCGGCGAATTTAATAATTATTTCAAAAAGTGACACAGGGGAGAAAAAATGCAGTACATGACGATACGCCCATCCAGGTATCGACAGCCATCGACGGCTGGCCGCTTGACCCTATTAAGCATGTCGATAACGGCGGCGCTGGCGGCGCTGGCGCCCACGACGGCGATGGCGAGTGCGGCTCCGGTCCCGACGGTTATCTCCTCCAATACCACTAACCAGGTTTCATGGACCAATAGCGATCTCACGGTCAACAGCGGCGTCTCGGTATCCAGTGGCACGGCAGTGTCGGCAACGGGATCCTCGCTTGGCACGCTGCTCAACAACGGCAGCCTCATCGGCAGCGGTAGCGGCAATGGCATCAACAACAGCGGCAGTATTGGCGCGCTGAATAACAGCGGCCTCATCAGCGGCAGCGCTGGCAGCGGCATCTACAGCAGCGGCAGCATCACCGCGCTGACCAACAATGCTGGTGGCACCATCAGCGCCATTGGTACAGGTGTCTACAATGCTGGCAGCATCACCACGCTGACCAACAATGCTGGTGGCACCATCAGCGCCAGCGGCAGCAGCGGTATCAACAACCAGGGCACGATCGGCACGCTGATCAACAGCGGCCTTATCAGCGGCAACAACAGCGGCATCTACAGCAGTGGCAGCATCACCGCGCTGACCAACAATGTCGGTGGCACTCTCAGTGGTGGCGGCAACGGCGGCTTCCGCAACGACGGCACGATCGGCGCGCTGACCAACAATGGCCTCATCAACGGCAGCACTGCCGACGGCATGCTCAACTACGGCAGCATCACCACGCTGACCAACAATGCCGGCGCTACCATCAGCGGCTATAGTACCGGCTTCGCCAACAGCAGCAGCGGCACGATCGGCACGCTGAGCAACAGCGGCACCATCAGCGGCGGCTACTATGAGGGCATCGGCAACAACGGCAGCATCGGCACGTTGAACAACAGCGGCATCATCAGCGGCAGTAACAGCAACGCTGGTACTTTCGGCTATGGCATCGTCAACAGCGGCACGATCAGCACGCTGAACAACAGCGGTACGATCAGCGGCACTGTCAGCGGCACCGGCACCGGCTATGGCATCGACAACAGCGGCACGATCGGTACGCTAAGCAACAGCGGCCTGATCACCGGCAGCAGCTATGCGCTTTACAACGAGGCGGCCAGCGTGCTCGGCGGCACCCCTGGCGTGATTACCAACTCAGGCACGATGGCGGGCGATATCACGAACCTCTCCAGCCAGGACCTGACCATCAACGGTGGCACGGGATTGACCTTCGGCACCCTGACCGGTTTCGGCGGCACGATCGGCACGATCAGTAATACCACCTCGAACCTGGTATTCGGTCTTGGCAATCAACTGCTTAACGACAATATCAATGTCGGCAGCTTCAACGTGTCCAACCAAGGCACGCTGCAGGTCAATAACACGATCCATATCACCGGTAATTACCAGCAGGCCGCCAACGCCAGCCTGATCCTCGGCGTGGCCAACAATGCCGTGACCACCGGTAATATCAACACCGACGCAGGCTACGGGCGCCTGGTGGTGTCCGGCAGCGCGAACGTCGCTTCGGGTTCGACGATCGGCCTGCAGAAGCTGGGCAGCTATGGTTTTGCCCAAGGCCAACGCTACGTGGTGATTCAAGCCAATTCCACGGGGACGAACTACAACGCCGACAGCCTGCACTACACGGTTGCGGGTTTTAACGCCGCAGGTACCAGTGTGGCCGATGGCGCCAATGCCGACTTGCTGGTGACGCTGGGGACGGCGACGGCAGGGGCCACGCCGATCAATCAGGCCTCCAGCGCCAACAGCAACGCCCCCCTGACCGGGCTGTTCAATTACAGCGGTGTCGATGCCGGTCTGATGAACCTGTTCAACGCCGCCGCGGCCCTCGACTCTTCGGCCGCCGGCAACCACGCCGGGGCGCAGTTGAGCCCGACCGCGAACAGTAGTGCCGCCACCCAGGCGTCCACCGCCTCCACCGTGCAAGTCCTCAATGTCGCCGCGGCGCACCTCGATGGGTTGCGCACCGCACAGAACGACAGCGCCGGCAGCGGTGTGGCCACCGGTGAAAGCGCCCGCAACACCGGGCTCTGGGGCCAGGCCTTCGGTGGCAGTTCGCACCTTGGCGAGCGCGACGATATTGCCGGCTACCACGCCCGCTACAGCGGCTTCCTGCTGGGCGCCGATGCCGCGCTCAACGACAGCTGGCGCGCCGGCGGCCTGTTCAGCTACACCAAGACCACGGTGAACAACGACGGCGACAACAGCGGCAGTTCCGCCGACGTGAAGTCCTACGGCCTGTTCGGTTATGCCAGCTACCAGGGCCAGCCGTGGTATCTGGACCTGTCGCTGGGTGCCATCCAGCATCAGTACGATACCCAGCGTGAAATCAGCTTCAGCGGTTTCAATGGCGCGGCTAAAGGCCAACACGATGGCATGCAGTACATTGCCTCGGCACAAGCCGGCTACCCGATCGACCTCGGCGCCTCGATGGCCAACGTCATCCTGACACCGATTGCCGGCTTGACCTACAGCACCTTGCGCCAGGACAGCTACACCGAAAGCGGCGGCAATGGCGCGGCGCTGCACCTGGATTCCAGCAACAGCACTTCGCTGAAGAGCGACCTGGGCGCCAAGTTGGAGCGTTCCTTCGCCACGTCCTACGGCAGCGTCGTGCCTTCGGCGCAACTGACCTGGCGGCATGAGTACCACGACAACGGCCTGCAATCGGTCGCCAACTACGCCGCCGATACCTCGGGCGCCACCAGCTTCACCAGCCCGGGGGCGAAACCGGTCGCCGACACCGGGGTGTTGGCACTGGGCGTGACCCTGCTGCGCAGCGAAAACCTCAGCCTGTCGGCGAAGTACACCCTGGAGGCGGCGAGCGGTTACACCGCCAATACCGGTGATGTGCAGGTGCGCTGGACCTTCTGATCCGTTAAATTGTGCTGATCGGATAACGCCCATTGTTCAGTGATGAACAATGGGCGTTTATCTTTCGGTCGGCAGCGGATGTGGACGAAAATCCTGTGCGCATCTATCGCGATGATGAGGCTTGATGAGTCTTCGCCTGAAAGACGTCAAGCACGCCAGCGGTTTGGGGCGGTCCACGATCTTTCCATGGTAAAGCTGGTTTTATGGATATAGTTAATAGTGCCAGCAAGGTCAAAGGGGGATGGCTTTTCTGGTTATTTATTTAACAAAACCCGGCTTGTATTCCAATTGGCTATCCATCCAGCAACGAGTTTGCCCAGCATCGGATGCGCAATCCCATAACCTTGCCCCTTATGACAACCGAGCGCCAGCAGTTTGGGAACGTCGCTAAGGTTCTCTATGCCTTCGGCCACGGCTGTAGCTCCAAAGCCGTTGGCTAACTGTGCGATGGAGCGAACAATCACCCTATCACGCGAACCTTCTTTCAAATCGGTGGTAAACGCCATGTCCACTTTGATTTCCGAGACATCCATCTGGCGCAGATATTTAAATGAAGTAAACCCTGCACCGAAATCGTCGATGGAAATACGAATACCTGAGTCTATAAGTTCTTCCAGAATTTTCCTGGCCCTTTCTACGTTAGACATAAGTGCCGTTTCGGTGAGTTCTAGTGTTAGTAGCGACGTCGGAAGTCCACGGACCTTCAGTTCCTGCAAGACACGTTGCGTAAGGGTCGTGTCATCGAGCATTCGCGCAGAAATATTGACGGATATCGTTAGTGCCAAGTCCTGAGCGCGCCAAGCTTGAGCTTGGTCTAAAGCCGCGCCGAGCACCCAGTAAGTCAGTGGCCGGATCAGTGGAGATCGTTCGGCAAGAGGGATGAACACGTCAGGTGGTACGACTTTTCCGTCCTGAGTGCGCCAGCGTACAAGCGCCTCGAAACCATCAATGTCTTGGCTGCACAGGTCCATAATGGGCTGATATTCAACAAACAACTCTTGGCGGTCAAGTGCTTGTCGCAAGCGCTCGCTCTCGAGAGCTGGACATTGACGCATGGATTCCATGCCCTCCGCGTACGTCAGGTAAAGGTTGGCGCCTTTTTTTGCCGCGTACATGGCCCAATCGGCCTTAAGGAGGAGCGTTTGAACGGACTCGCCCTGCGATGGGTATAGGGCAATACCGATCGAGGACTCAATGATCACCACATGTTTGTCAACAGAGATAGGTTTGCGAATTTCCTGGGTTATCTTTTCAGCAACATGCAAAGCAACTTCTGAGGTAGAGGCTTCGGACAATACGACCGCAAACTCGTCGCCGCCAAAACGTGCGACGGTGTCGGCCCCTCGCAGAACGGATTTGATGCGCTGTGCCACGACAGTCAGCACGACATCTCCGACCCAATGTCCAAAGCTATCATTCACGTTTTTAAATAGATCAAGGTCAATCTGCATGATCGCAAACGCTTCACCCCTACGGGATGCCGTTTGCAGGTTGTTTTCTGCCCTGTCAAAAAACAACGCGCGGTTTGGTAGGCCGGTTAATGTGTCGTAAAAGCTCAGGTACTCAAGCCGCTCGCGCTCGGAACGCAATTCGCGCTCCAGCTTGATGCGGACCTGGCTATTCAGCAAAATGCTTTCTACCAGGCCTACCTGTAGATGGGTTTTGGAAATGAAGTCGTACGCACCATCCTGCATAGTTTGTACGACCAGGCGCTCATTGTCGCTTCCGGTTACTATGATGACAGGTAGATAGGGTTTCGAGCTTGATTTAATCTCGCGCAGGAGTTCTGTGCTAATGTTTTCACCAAGGTGGTAGTCTAAAAACACGCAATCAAAGTCATTCGAGACTAACAAGGAACGTGCTTTATCCAATGTCGAGGACTCAGTCACCGTACACGGGACGCTGCTTTTAGCCAAGAGGCGACAAATACGCTCGCGGTCGACATCGTCATCATCAACGAGCAAGAGGCGTATTATGCCTATCTCAACTGCCGTATCAGGCGAGTGTGATGGCTGCGTCATAGGACTTCAACAGATTGGCAAGATTGGAAAGCCTGCTGTCCAAGGCAGATTTCACTATGTAACCAGCAATGCAGTTGTGATAAGCCCGCGTGCGGTCCGCATCAGCGTCCGACGTCGTTAGTACGAACACGACCTTGGAGCGAAGTTCTTGGTCTGCGCGCAGAGCCTCGAGAAACTCAAAACCATCCATCACCGGCATGTTGAGGTCGAGCAGTACGATGGTGGATTTAGGCAGTGTCCCGTGGGGACTATTACCGCGCAGAGCAGCGAGGCCTTCGGCACCATTGGCAACCGTATAGAACGGGTAGTCAAGCCCACTTTTTTTCAGATTGCGCATAGCGGCTTCAGCCGCGACGTCATCATCTTCGATTAATAAAATCGAGAACCCGGAGTTGTGTGATTGTGCCATGGTTAGCTTGCTCCCATGTCCGGCCGAGTATTCGGCCAATTGACGCGGAAAGTGGTTCCACGCTGACCATCCTGGGATTCAACAACAATCCAGCCGCCGTGCGCTTCCGTCAGCCTCTTGGCGACAGCCAAGCCCACCCCCGAACTTTGTCGCTCACTCGACGACGCAGTTTGAAATAACTTGAAGATACGTTGCTGTGCGTGCTCAGGTATTCCGGGGCCATCATCGCCAACCGAAAATTCAATGAACTTTCCCTTGTCCAGCACGCTGATCGTCAATACACCGTGATCAAGATCATGATGTTTAACCGCGTTAGAGACCAGATTACGCATCACCGTCTCAATTGGCGTGCGCGCAGCATAGATATTGGCTGGCCCAATGTTGAGCTTGATTTCAAAACCTGCCTGCAGGGATTGCAGTTCCAATAGTTGTGAAAAAAAAGCTTGAAAGTCGATGCACGAGACTTCCGCATCCACTGAGCCAGCGCGTGCGTAAATCAATAAATCGGAAATCAGGTATTCAAGCCTTTCCACCCGGAGCCTGGCCCGATCAATATTCTTCAGCGCGCTTTCGTTGGGGGTGTCTTGAATATCCTCCTTGATCCACTCCAACAGATCGGCAATGCCCCGCAGAGGCGAGCGCAGATCATGCGAAGCAACGTACACAAATTGCTCCAATCCCTCATTGGCGCGCAGGAGCTTGACCTCGGCTTTTTTTCGTTCGGTGATATCAACAATAGTCGCCATGACCTGGCGCCCATCGAACAAATCAAGCGGATTCAGACCAATCTCGACAGGGAATTCAGTTCCATCAAAACGGGCCGCATAAAGGTCACGCCCTGCTCCCATCGATCGGGTGGTGGGGTTAATGAAAAAACTTCTCACCTTTTCAGGGTGGCTCATACGCATTCGCGCGGGTAACAAAATTTCAATGGGTTGGCCGATCAGTTCATGGCGCGAATAACCAAATAGGCGTTCAATCTGACAGTTAACCAAGGTAATACGCGCATTTTCATCGATCATCACAATGCCGGTTGGAGAGGCTTCCACGACAGCATTGAACTGATCACGGGTGCGGGCACGCAGCTTCTCAGCATTTTTGCGCTCGGTGATATCCACAATAGTAGCAAGGACATGAAGGCCTTCTTCAGTGTCCACGGGGGTCAGGCCAATTTCTACTGGAAACTCGCTTCCATCGCTTCGGGCCGCGTACAGGTCACGTCCAGCGCCCATGGAACGGACAGAAGGGCTATTGAAAAAAGCGCGTACTTTCGCCGGGTGAGTCGGACGTAGGGACTGAGGCAGCAGTAACTCTATCGGTTGCCCTAGCAGTTCTGATTCAGCATAGCCAAATACGCCCAACAGATGCCGGTTCACCAGGACGATGTCACCCTTGGGGTCGACCATAACGATACCCGTCGGCGCTGCATCAACGACAAGTCTGAAATGATCATAATGCATGCCATTAGTCATCGCCGTCCCTTTACAAAGCCTCGAAAGCTTTCCATGGTTAAACATTTTGATGACTTTAGCCGGTTGTCAAAGGTGTAGCTTGACGCCTGCGGCTTGTACGACGGGTAGCTGCTCTTCTAGCTACCCCCGATGGGTATGGCATCCTCCAGCTAATGGAGTAGAGCATAGCGCAATGCCAGCAAACCTCGGTGCAAGTCCTCAAATTTAATAAATACGTGCTTACCCGCTCAGCAAAGATCACCAGTCAGGGCCGGGCTGAGCTGAAAAGACGAGCTCGCCGTCCAGGATCCCCCAGAGCCCCCGTCGCAGAGCTACTCGATTAAACGGATAAAAAAACCCCCGTATCACTGCGTGAGTACGGGGGTTTAGTGTCCGCCGGAATCCGGCTGCGCGCTTACACGTTGAAGCGGAAGTGCATCACATCACCGTCCTTGACGATGTATTCCTTGCCTTCCAAGCGCCATTTACCGGCTTCCTTGGTCCCGGCTTCGCCCTTGTACTGGATGAAGTCGTTGTAGGCGATCACTTCGGCGCGGATAAAGCCTTTCTCGAAGTCGGTGTGGATCACACCGGCAGCCTGTGGCGCGGTCGCACCGACACGCACGGTCCAGGCGCGGACTTCCTCGACGCCAGCAGTGAAGTAGGTCTGCAGGTGGAGCATTTCGTAGCCGGCACGGATCACACGGTTCAAGCCGGGTTCTTCAAGGCCCAGGGCTTCGAGGAACATGTCCTTCTCTTCACCGTCATCAAGCTCGGCGATTTCCGCTTCGATCTTGTTGCACACCGGCACCACCACCGCGCCTTCTTCCTCGGCAATGGCCCTGACCACGTCCAGCAGCGGGTTGTTCTCGAAGCCGTCTTCGGCGACGTTGGCGATGTACATGACCGGCTTGGTGGTCAGCAGGTGGAAGCCGCGGATCACCGCTTTCTCGTCGTCGCTCATGCTCTTCATCAGGCTGCGCGCCGGCTTGCCTTCGGTGAAGTGGGCGATCAATTGCTCCAGCAGGCCCTTCTGCACCACGGCGTCCTTGTCACCGCCCTTGGCGTTGCGGGTGACTTTCTGCAGTTGCTTCTCGCAGCTGTCGAGGTCGGCGAAGATCAGTTCCAGGTCGATGATCTCGATGTCGCGCTTGGGGTCGACGCTGTTGGAGACGTGAATCACGTTCTCGTCTTCGAAGCAGCGGACCACGTGGGCGATGGCATCGGTCTCGCGGATGTTGGCGAGGAACTTGTTGCCCAGGCCTTCACCCTTCGAAGCCCCGGCGACGAGGCCGGCAATGTCGACGAATTCCATGGTGGTCGGCAGGATGCGCTTGGGCTTGACGATCTCGGCCAGGGCCTGCAGGCGCGGGTCAGGCATCGGCACGATACCGCTGTTCGGCTCGATGGTGCAGAAGGGGAAGTTCTCCGCCGCGATACCGGATTTGGTCAGGGCGTTGAACAGGGTGGATTTGCCGACGTTGGGCAGGCCGACGATGCCGCAGTTGAATCCCATGGTGTTTCCCCTCGGGTAAGAGTCAGGCCTTCTGGCTGTGCAGGTTTTTCATCGCGCGGTTCCATTCCCCGGCGAGGATATCCGGCAGCACGCCGAGGGCAAAATCGATGCTGGCATCGAGCTTTTCCTGTTCGGCGCGTGGCGCACGACCCAGGACGAAATTTGAAACCATACTGGCAACGCCCGGGTGGCCAATGCCAAGCCGCAGGCGGTGAAAGGTATTCTGGTTGCCGAGCTGCGCGATGATGTCACGCAGGCCGTTGTGCCCGCCGTGTCCGCCGCCCTGTTTGAGCTTGGCGACGCCGGGAGGCAGGTCCAGTTCGTCGTGGGCCACCAGGATTTCTTCAGGCGTGATGCGGAAGAATCCAGCCAATGCCGAAACGGCCTGGCCGCTACGGTTCATGTAGGTGGTGGGGATCAACAGACGAACGTCCTGACCCTGGTGATTGAAGCGCCCGGTCAGGCCGAAATATTTGCGATCGGCCACCAGGTTGACACCTTGGGCGTGGGCGATGCGCTCAACAAAAAGGGCCCCCGCGTTATGCCGGGTCTGTTCGTATTCGGGGCCTGGATTTCCCAGGCCAACGATCAGTTTGATGGCAGTCACGACAGGGGCCCTTCCTAGGAGTTGTGGATAACATCGGCGCTACTCAGGTAGCGGCGAAAGTGGACGAAACGCGCTCATTTACATGATGCAAACTTCGCGATCCCGCCCGCTTTACTCGCTACTTGCCAGCTCGCGATGTTTCCATGACTCCAACGTTACGGAGTAAATATTACTCGGCAGCGTCAGCTTCCGGTGCAACACGTGGCGCGTGAACGTTGGCAACAGCCAGGTCGTTACCGTGAGCCAGTGCGACGAACTCAACGCCTTTCGGAGCTTTGAGGTCCGACAGGTGAATGATCGAACCGACTTCGGCGTCAGCCAGGTCGACTTCGATGAACTCAGGCAGATCTTTTGGCAGGCAGGTCACTTCGACTTCGGCCACAACGTGGGAAATCTCGCCGCCTTTCTTGATGGCTGCCGCTTCGTTGACGAAGTGCACAGGCACGTGAGCGGTCAGTTTCTGACCGGCCACAACGCGCACGAAGTCTGCGTGCAGCACGTGGCCTTTGGCCGGGTGACGTTGCAGGGCTTTGATGATCACGTTTTGCTTGGTGCCGCCAACGTTCAGCTCGATGATGTGGCTGTAAGCCGCTTCGTTTTCGAGCAGTTTGGCAACTTCTTTGGCCAGCATGCTGATGGATTCAGGGGCTTTTTCGCCACCGTAAACTACAGCTGGAACCAGGCTAGCGAGACGACGCAGGCGGCGGCTCGCACCTTTCCCCAGGTCGGAACGCACTTCAGCATTCAGGGTAAATTCGTTCATGTTGACTCTCCAAATTAACCACATCCACCCTAGCGTTTGCGACCAGCGCTAAAGGCGGTATGGGCAAAAAAGCCCCGCCCCAACAGGTGTTGGGGCGGGGCGCTTTTCGTCAGCGAGACATCCGAAAGGGCAGGGCCCTTAGCGGAACATCGCGCTGATCGATTCTTCGTTGCTGATGCGGCGAACCGCTTCGGCGACTACCGGTGCGATATCCAGTTGACGGATACGCGCACAGGCTTGTGCGGCAGCGGACAGCGGGATGGTGTTGGTCACCACCAGCTCGTCCAGCACGGAATTTTCAATATTCTCGATCGCGCGACCCGACAGCACAGGGTGTGTGCAGTAGGCAAAGACCTTGGCAGCGCCATGTTCCTTGAGGGCTTTCGCCGCGTGGCACAGGGTGCCGGCGGTATCGACCATGTCATCGACGAGAATACAGGTGCGGCCTTCGACGTCACCGATGATGTGCATCACTTCGGAGTGGTTGGCCTTCTCACGACGTTTGTCGATGATGCCCAGATCCACGCCCAGCGACTTGGCAACGGCCCGTGCACGCACGACGCCACCAATGTCCGGAGACACGATCATCAGATTTTCGAAGCGTTGGTCTTCGATGTCATCCACCAGAACGGGGGAGCCGTAGATGTTATCTACCGGAATATCGAAGAAACCCTGGATCTGGTCTGCGTGCAGGTCAACCGTGAGAACACGGTCGATGCCGACGACGGTGAGCATGTCAGCGACGACTTTCGCGCTGATAGCCACACGCGCGGAACGCGGACGGCGATCCTGACGGGCATAACCAAAGTAAGGGATCACCGCAGTGATTCGAGTGGCTGAGGAACGGCGGAAGGCATCTGCCATCACGACGAGTTCCATCAGGTTATCGTTGGTCGGAGCGCAAGTCGGCTGAATGATAAAGACGTCTTTACCGCGGACGTTTTCATTAATCTCAGCGGTAATTTCGCCGTCGGAAAACTTGCCGACAGAGATGTCACCGAGTGGGATATGCAGCTGACGTACGACACGTCGAGCCAGATCGGGGTTGGCGTTCCCCGTAAAGACCATCATCTTGGACACGCGCAGTACCTGAAGGCTGAGGGTAACCTGGATGAGTATAGGAAAATGGCAGGGGCGGCTGGATTCGAACCAACGCATGGCAGGATCAAAACCTGCTGCCTTACCGCTTGGCGACGCCCCTGTATCTGTTGCAACGAGTACCCAGTACTCGATTCCTAGAGCAGACTCTGCAGCTTGCGATGCAACATCGAAACATTGCTTCCCTTTGCCACAAACCCTGTTTGGGTCTCTGTAAGAAGGGCCGAGACTTTATCAGCTTCAGCTTTGTTTGGGAAGGCCCCAAACACACAACTTCCAGTTCCGGTTAACTTTGCTTCGGTAAATTTACCTAACAAATTCAAAGCGTTACGTACCTCTGGATAACGCCTTGCGACAACCGGCAAGCAGTCATTACGACTGTTTCCCTTGGGAACGGGGCGCACTTTAATGGGCGCAGAGTCACGTGTCAACAGCGGATCGGAAAAAATTTCTGCTGTACTTACAGAGACTTGCGGAACGAGCACGACATACCAGGGTTCTTCGGGGTCTACCGGGGTGAGTTTTTCCCCCACGCCCTCGGCGAAAGCCGCGTGTCCACGGACGAAAACCGGGACGTCGGCGCCCAGTGTCAGGCCCAGCGCGGCCAGGCGATCTTCGTCCCAACCCAGGTGCCAGAGGTGATTGAGGCCGAGCAGGGTGGTCGCGGCATTCGAGCTGCCGCCACCGATGCCGCCGCCCATGGGCAGGATTTTTTCGATCCAGATATCCATGCCCTGGGAGCAAGCCGATTGTTCCTGGAGTTTCTTCGCGGCGCGCACGATCAGGTTGCTGTCGTGGGGCACGCCCGGGAATTCAGTGTGCAACTGGATCACACCGTCGTCACGCACGGCAAAGCTCAGTTCGTCGCCGTAGTCGAGAAACTGAAACAAGGTCTGCAGCTCGTGATAGCCGTCTTCACGGCGACCGAGGATGTGCAGCATCAGGTTGAGCTTGGCCGGCGAGGGCAGCGTCAGGCGTGCGGCGCTCATCTCACTGCCCCAGCTGGCGCGGCTGCCAGTCCTTGATTACCAGGGTCACGTCGAGGTCGCGACCGTGCAGCTTGACGCGCTCGGGCAACCAGTAACCGTTCTGCTCGCTGTAGCTCAGGTACTCGACCTGCCAGCCATCCTGTTCCAGGGAAGCCAGGCGGCTGTCGCTGTCCAGGTTCAGGCGGCTCTTGCTGTCAGGCGCGGGGAGACCGCGGACCCACCAGACCAGATGGGACACTGGCAGCTCCCAGCCCAATTGCTCCTGGAGCAGGGCCTCGGGGCTGGTGGCGGCATAGCGGCCCTGGTTGGCAACCTCCAGGGTCACCTGGCCGGGACGCCCGGTCAGGCGCGCGGCGCCGCGACCCAGCGGGCCGGACAGGCGGATATCGTAGTAATCCTGGCGTTGCAGCCAGAACAGGGTGCCGCTGCCGGAATCCTTCGGTGCGCGGATACCGACCTTGCCATTGATCTGCCAGCCGTCGAGGCTGCTCAATTGCTGTTTGTGTTTGGCCCAGAGGGCCGGGTCACCGTGACCTTCGACCGATTCACGGGCACCGAAGCCCGCACAACCGGCGAGCAGGGCGATCAGGCTGAAAACAACGAGGTGGCGCAAAAACATAAGCTTAAAGAGTCTCGGAACCGGTCAGGCGCTTGATGGTGCTGCGCAGGAGGGGGCTGTCGGGCTGGTCCTTGAGGAACTTGCCCCAGATTTGCTTGGCTTCGCGCTGCTTGCCGTTGGCCCACAGGACTTCACCCAGGTGCGCGGCGACTTCCTGGTCGGGGAAACGCTCAAGGGCTTGGCGCAGCAGGCGTTCGGCTTCGTCGAGGTTGCCCAGGCGGAAATTCACCCAGCCGAGGCTGTCGAGCACGGCCGGATCTTCCGGGTTCAGCTGGTGGGCCTTCTCGATCAGCTCCTTGGCCTCGGCATAGCGGGTGGTGCGGTCCGACAGGGTGTAGCCGAGGGCGTTCAGCGCCATGGCATTGTCCGGTTCGCGCTTGAGGATGGCGCGCAGGTCTTTCTCCATCTGTGCCAGATCGTTACGCTTTTCCGCCTGCATGGCACGGGTGTAAAGCAGGTTGAGGTCGTCTGGATACTGCAACAGGGCCTTTTGCAGGACACTCCAGGCACGATCACCCTGATGGTTGGCGGAAAGAATCTCGGCCTCGATCAGGTAGAGCTGGATCGCGTAGTCCGGCTGCTCGTCGCGGGCCGTCTTGAGTTTGCTCGAGGCCTCGGCGCCGCGCCCGGTGGTGACCAGGATATCGGTCTGGCGCAGTTGCGCCGGCAGGTAATCGTTGCCCGGCCCGACTTGCCCGTATTCATCCAGGGCGGTCTGCAGGTCGTTGTGTTCTTCGGCGATGCGGCCCAGGTTCAGGTGCGCCGAGTCGACATGGCTGTCGCGGGTAATCAGTTCTTCCAGGTAACCCTTGGCTTCATCCCAGGCCTTGGCCTCGAGGCAGACGAGTGCCAGGGAGAAACGCAACTCATCGTCTTCCGGGTATTGCTGCACCAGGCTGGAGAACTGGGTCTTGGCGTCGGCCATGCGGTCCTGTTCCACCAGCATCCGCGCATAGGTCAGTCGCAGGCGCTTGTCGTCCGGGTAATGCTTGATGCTTTTTTCCAGGATCGGCAAGGCTTCCTTGCCGCGGTTCAGCACTTGCAGCAAGCGTGCGCGCAGCAGGATCGGGGCGATTTCGCCGTCTTCCGGCGGGTTTTTCTCCAGCAGTGTCAAGGCGCCCTGGGTATCGCCATCCTGTTGCAGCAACAGGGCCTTGCCGAAAATCAGCTGGCTGTTCTTCGGGTGCTTGAGCAGCAGGCGGTCGAAACTTTTCTTCAGGCCGTTGCGGGTGTCCTGGTCGGTGTCGGCGGCCGACAGGGCGAGAAAGTCGAAATGGGTATCGCCCTTGCCTTGCAGGACCTTCTCCATATAGACCATGGAGTCGTCATAACGCCCGCTGCGCGCCAGCTGGATGGCCGCCGCGCGTTGCGCCTCAAGGTCGTTCGGGGCGTTTTTCGACCAGATCAGCGAGGTATCGAGGGCGGCCTGGTCGGCGCCCAGGTACTCGGCAATGCGGAAGGCCCGCTCGGAAATCCCCGGATCCTGGGTGTTGATCGCCTGGGTCACGTAGTTATCCAGCGCGATATCGAAACGATTTCGCTGTCCGGCCAACTCCGCGCTCAACAGGCTGAACACCGTATCTTCGGTGAACGAGCTGTAGACCTTGGGCTTTTCCGGGGCCGGAGTGGTGTCTTCAGCCGGTGGCGTACGCCCCGGCAACACGGGTGCCAAGACCTGACAGCCGCTGAGGAAGACAAAAGCGAGGAGCAACGCGGAGGATCTATTCATATAGGAGAAGGACGACTTACCTGCGGGTCGGGTCATCATGACACAAGCGGTGGGCAGAACCATACCCGAGACGCTCACCAGACACTTATAGCAACGTTACATTAGGACAATAGTCGGCAATGGTTGTTCTGAATCAGTCGAAGGTGGACAATTGTCGGCTTCCCGACATCATCAGCGACCCTGAATGGCCTTCCTCGCACTCGGCATCAACCACAAGACGGCGTCCGTAGACGTGCGCGAGCGCGTGGCTTTTACCCCCGAGCAATTGGTGGAGGCCCTGCAGCAGCTGTGTCGCCTCACCGACAGCCGCGAAGCCGCGATCCTCTCCACCTGCAACCGCAGTGAACTGTATATCGAGCAGGAGCACATTACCGCGGACTCGGTCCTGCGCTGGCTGGCCGATTATCACCACCTGAGCCTCGAAGAACTGCGGGCCTGCGCCTATGTGCACGAAGACGATGCCGCCGTTCGTCATATGATGCGCGTGGCCTCGGGCCTGGATTCGCTGGTTCTGGGCGAGCCGCAGATTCTCGGCCAGATGAAGTCGGCCTATGCCGTGGCGCGGGAGGCGGGAACCGTTGGTCCGTTGCTCGGGCGCCTGTTCCAGGCCACGTTCAGCGCCGCCAAGCAGGTGCGCACCGACACCGCCATCGGCGAGAACCCGGTGTCGGTGGCCTTTGCCGCCGTCAGCCTGGCCAAACAGATTTTCAGCGATCTGCAGCGCAGCAGCGCGTTGTTGATCGGCGCCGGCGAAACCATCACCCTGGTCGCCCGCCACCTGCACGAGCAGGGCGTCAAGCGTATCGTGGTGGCCAACCGGACCCTGGAGCGGGCGAAGATCCTCGCTGAAGAGTTCGGTGCCCATGCGGTGCTGTTGGCCGATATTCCCCAGGAGCTGGTGCACAGCGACATCGTCATCAGTTCCACCGCCAGCCAGTTGCCGATCCTCGGCAAGGGCGCGGTGGAAAGTGCCTTGAAGCTGCGCAAGCACAAGCCGATCTTCATGGTGGACATCGCCGTTCCCCGGGATATCGAGCCGGAAGTCGGCGAGTTGGACGACGTTTACCTCTACAGCGTCGACGATCTCCACGAAGTGGTCGCCGAGAACCTGAAGAGCCGCCAGGGCGCCGCGCAAGCCGCCGAAGAACTGGTGAGCAGCGGTGTCGACGATTTCATGGCGCGCCTGCGCGAGCTGGCCGCGGTGGATGTATTGCGCGCCTACCGCCAGCAGAGCGAGCGCCTGCGCGACGAAGAATTGCTGAAGGCGCAGCGGCTGCTGGCCAATGGCGGCAGCGCCGAGGAGGTGCTGATGCAACTGGCTCGCGGCCTGACCAACAAGTTGATGCATGCGCCCAGCGTGCAACTGAAAAAGTTGTCCGCCGAAGGCCGCCTCGATGCGCTGGCCATGGCCCAGGAACTCTTTGCCCTCGGTGAGGGCTCATCGGATAGCTTTTCGGATAAGAAACCGCAATGAAAGCGTCACTGCTCAATAAGCTGGACATCCTCCAGGACCGTTTCGAGGAACTGACCGCCTTGCTTGGCGATGGCGAAGTCATTTCCGATCAGAATAAGTTCCGCGCCTATTCCAAGGAGTACGCCGAAGTCGAGCCGATTGTCACGGCCTACAAACTGGTGTTGAAGGTGCAGTCCGACCTCGAGGGCGCCCAGGCGCTGCTCAAGGACAGCGATCCGGACATGCGTGAAATGGCCGTCGAGGAAGTCCGCGAAGCCAAGGAGCAACTGCTCGAACTGGAGGGCAACCTGCAACGCATGTTGCTGCCCAAGGACCCGAATGACGGCCGCAACGTGTTTCTCGAAATCCGCGCCGGCACCGGCGGCGACGAGGCGGCGATCTTCTCCGGCGACCTGTTCCGCATGTACTCGCGGTATGCCGAGCGGCGCGGCTGGCGCCTGGAGATCCTTTCGGAAAACGTCGGCGAGCATGGCGGCTATAAAGAAGTCATTGCCCGGGTCGAAGGCGACAACGTCTACGGCAAGCTGAAATTCGAATCCGGTGCCCACCGCGTCCAGCGCGTGCCGGCCACCGAATCCCAGGGGCGCATCCACACTTCGGCCTGCACGGTCGCGGTACTGCCCGAGCCGGACGAACAGGAAGCCATCGAGATCAACCCGGCGGACCTGCGCATCGACACCTATCGCTCCTCCGGCGCCGGTGGTCAGCACGTCAACAAGACCGACTCGGCGATCCGCATCACCCACTTGCCTTCGGGCATCGTGGTCGAATGTCAGGAAGAGCGTTCCCAGCACAAGAACCGGGCGCGCGCCATGTCCTGGCTGTCGGCCAAGCTCAACGACCAGCAGACCAGCGCCGCGGCCAACGCCATCGCCAGCGAGCGCAAGCTGCTGGTAGGCTCGGGCGACCGCTCCGAACGTATCCGTACCTACAACTTCCCCCAGGGCCGGGTCACCGACCATCGTGTCAACCTGACCCTGTATTCCCTGGATGAAGTCCTGGCCGGGGGGGTGGAAGCCGTTATCGAGCCGCTGTTGGCCGAATACCAGGCCGATCAACTGGCCGCCTTGGGTGATTGAATGACCATTATTGCCAGCTTGCTGCGCGCCGCCGAACTGCCTGACTCGCCGAGCGCGCGCCTGGATGCCGAACTGCTGTTGGCGGCCGCCCTGGGCAAGTCCCGCAGTTACCTGCACACCTGGCCGGAAAAGATCGTCAGCAGCGAAGCCGCGCTGGCCTTTTCCGACTTCCTGCTACGCCGTCGTGGTGGCGAGCCGGTGGCTTATATTCTCGGCCAGCAGGGTTTCTGGAAACTGGACCTGGAAGTCGCGCCGCATACCCTGATTCCCCGTCCGGACACCGAGCTGCTGGTGGAAGCGGCCCTTGAGCGGCTGCCGGCGACCCCGGCACAGGTGCTCGACCTGGGCACCGGCAGCGGGGCGATTGCCCTGGCCCTGGCCAGCGAGCGTCCGGCCTGGCGAGTGACCGCGGTGGACCGCGTGCCGGAAGCCGTCGCCCTGGCCGAACGCAATCGCCAGCGCCTGGGCCTGGACAACGCCACGGTGTTGAGCAGCCATTGGTTCAGCGCCCTGGACGGTCAGCGTTTCCATCTGATCATCAGCAACCCGCCGTACATTGCCGCGAGCGACCCGCATCTGGCCCAGGGCGATGTGCGTTTCGAACCCGCCAGCGCCCTGGTGGCCGGTGCCGACGGCCTGGACGATCTGCGTTTGATCATCGCCCAGGCCCCGGCGTACCTGGAGGCCGATGGTTGGTTGATGCTCGAACACGGTTACGATCAGGCCGAAGCCGTTCGTGCGTTGCTCTCGGCGCAGGGTTTCAGCGACGTTCACAGCCGTACTGACCTGGGCGGCCATCAACGCATCAGTCTGGGGTGCCTATCGTGCTGAGCGACCAGGAGCTGTTGCGCTATAGCCGGCAGATCCTGTTGCAACAGGTCGATATCGACGGCCAGTTGCGTCTGAAAAACAGCCGGGTACTGATCGTCGGCCTGGGCGGCCTCGGCGCTCCAGTGGCGCTTTACCTGGCCGCCGCCGGCGTCGGTGAACTGCACCTGGCGGACTTCGACACGGTCGAGCTGACCAACCTGCAGCGTCAGATCATCCACGACACCACCAGCATCGGTTCGAGCAAGGTCGACTCGGCGCTGCGGCGGCTGGCGGCGATCAATCCTGAAGTGACCCTGGTCGCCCATCGCCAGGCCCTCGACGCCGATTCCCTCGGTGTCGCAGTGGCGGCGGTGGACCTGGTGCTCGATTGCTGCGACAACTTCGCCACCCGCGAAGCGGTGAACGCGGCCTGTGTCGCCGCCGGCAAGCCGCTGGTGAGCGGTGCGGCGATTCGCCTCGAAGGGCAACTTTCGGTGTTCGACCCACGTCGTCCGGAAAGCCCTTGTTATCACTGCTTGTACGGGCACGGCAGCGAAGCTGAGCTGACCTGCAGCGAGGCCGGCGTCATCGGTCCGCTGGTGGGCCTGGTTGGTAGCCTGCAAGCGCTGGAAGCCTTGAAGCTGCTGGCCGGTTTCGGCGCGCCGCTGGTCGGCCGCCTGCTGCTGATCGATGCCCTGGGCACGAAATTCCGTGAGCTGCGGGTCAAGCGCGATCCGCAGTGCAGCGTCTGTGGTGGCGGCGATGCGTGACGCACCGATCGCGGTCATCGACTCTGGCGTCGGCGGTTTGTCGGTGCTCAAGGAAATCCAGGCGCTGTTGCCCAATGAGTCGCTGTTCTATGTCGCCGACTGCGGGCATATCCCCTACGGTGAAAAAAGCCCGGAGTACATTCGCCAGCGCTGCTCGGTGATCGCTGACTTCTGTCGTGAGCAAGGCGCCAAGGCACTGGTGATTGCCTGCAATACCGCGACGGTGGCCGCGGCTGCCGATTTGCGCCTGCGTTACCCGGATTGGCCGTTGGTGGGCATGGAGCCGGCGGTCAAACCCGCGGCGGCGGCCACCCGCAGTGGCGTGGTCGGCGTGCTGGCCACCACCGGGACTTTGCAAAGCGCCAAGTTCGCTGCCTTGCTCGATCGTTTTGCCAACGATGTACGGGTGATCACCCAGCCTTGCCCGGGCCTGGTGGAAATGATCGAAGACGGGGATTTGCACAGCGAGGCCTTGCGCCAGTTGCTACGCTACTATGTCGACCCTTTGCTGGCGGCGGGCTGCGACACCATTATCCTCGGCTGCACCCACTATCCCTTCCTCAAGCCGCTGCTGCTGGAGATGATTCCGCCGTCCATCAGCCTGATCGACACCGGCGCCGCCGTGGCCCGGCAACTTCAGCGTCTGCTGGAAGCGCGCGACCTGCTATCACCGGGACCTGTGCGCGAAGCGCAATTCTGGACCAGCGCCGACCCGGATCATTTCAGGAAAATTCTGCCAATGCTCTGGCAGAAGTCCGGCGTTGTGCAAAGCTTTACAGGGTAAACGTCGGCGTAGAGCGGCGAATCCCCGTGAGCTTATGCCTCACGTCAGGTTTCTGTTGCGGGGGGCTGTTGAGCCGTACCTGAAGTGCATTGGACATAGGAAGTTTCTTATGAAACGACTGTTCTGCTTGGCTGCGATTGCGGCCGCTACCTTGGGGTATGGCGCCATGGCGCCAGCCGCCGGCGTCGAGTTCTCGATTGGCCAGACCAGCGATTCGACCCGCAGCTATCGCCTGGGCCTGCAATCGGACTGGGAGAAAAGCTGGCTGCAAAGCGATGTGGGGCGCCTGACCGGTTACTGGAACGGTGCCTACACCTACTGGGAAGGTGACAAGAGTTCGGGCAATCACAGCCTGTCGTTCTCACCGGTGTTCGTCTACGAGTTTTCCGGGGCATCGATCAAGCCGTATATCGAGGCGGGGATCGGCGTCGCCCTGTTTGCCCACACCGAAGTGGAAGGCAACAAGCTGGGCTCAGCCTTCCTCTTCGAGGACCGCGTGGGCTTCGGCCTGCGCTTCGCCGGCGGGCATGAAGTCGGGATCCGTGCGACCCACTACTCCAACGCGGGTCTGCGCACGCCTAACGAAGGCATCGAAAGCTACGCGCTGCACTATACGATGCCGTTGTAACGGAGCATTTGCCGCGGTCAGCCACCTTCGCTTTGGCGTTTGAGGCTGGCCAGGGCGGCAAACACGTCCTCGTTATCGATGGCGCTGCGGTCGATCTGGAGCAGGCTCCAGTCGCCGTTGTCGCCGAGCTTTTCCAGCGCCTCGTCCGTTCCCGTGTAGCCCCAGAGCGCGCTGTGGTTACTGGCGCGGTTGCGGCGCGGGAAGTGTTCCTGCAGTGCCTGGCGGGTGCTATCCCCAGCCGCCAGCTGTTGCACACCGGCCTTGAGTTCACTGATGCCACTGAACTCGGCCAAGGCCGGCTGTGGCTCCGGCACATACAACAGCAGCAGTCCCTGATGGGGGTCGCCGAGTATCAGCACGTCGTCGGAGGGGTAGCCGTTGATGTTCAACCGATGCACCGGCACCTGGCGGGCCCCCTGGGTCGAGCGGTCGCGTTCGTGGTTGGGCAGCAATTGCACCATCATCGAGTATGCGGTCTCGGAGTAACCGTTGTGCAGATGTGCGCGCCGGACCTGCAGGCGGTATTGCGCGCGCAAAAAATCGCCATAGAGCTTCTCGTTGTCGGGCAGGCCATCGGCGGGGTGGGCACTCCAGAAGCCTGCCGAGCGCCCGCCGAATTTCCGGTACTGGGTGTTCAGATGGGCCGTTATCGTCGCCAGTGTGGCCGCGGCTTCCTGGACCTTCTCGCGCTGCGCGCTGGGGGCGATGATCAGCGTTTCGGGCGGCACCGGGATCTGGTACAGCGCCTCGCCGTGATCTTCCCCGTCCACGGGAATGGCCATGAAGGTGCCGTCGGTGGGGCGATAGTAAATGCCGCGGCCCGGATAGCCGGATACCCACAGGTCTTCGAGATGCACCGGCGATCCCAGTCGTTGCTGGCCCTGCAGCGTTTGCAGGCGCTGCACCAGCGTGCCGACATTCTCGTAGTCCCGCGCGCTCAGTGTCGCCAGTGTCTGTCGGCCGCCAGCGAGGTCCAACCGGTAGGCCTCGTCGGCCTTGTTGACGACATACACCGTGTTTTGGTCCTGGACTTGCAGCACAACGTCGCCCACCGTCAGGTGCTCGGCCTCGAACCCGATATCGTCCGGGCGACTCAGGTTGTCGGTGTGCAGCACCCAGGTGGAGGGCGGGGATGTGGTGCAACTGGACAGATGAACCCGTGGGCCGTCGCTCAGATACAGGTCATATTGGCTGCCCTGGCCTTCGATGTCATAGCTCAGATACCCGGCGCCCTCGCCGGGATCGTCCATGACCAGCGCCGGCGCCTTCTGCCCCAGGCTGATCCGGATGCGCGTGAGGTGGTAGTGCGGCTGCAGTTTTTCCACGATCTTCTCGAACAGCGTCACCCATTCGGCTTCGATGAACTTGCCCCGGGTCTTTTGTTCCAGCGCCTTGAACAGCTGCAATTCAGCGTCATTGCGCTGGGTGGCGCCGACCAGCCAGCCATATTGTGGCCGGTAGGTATGCTCGGGCGTGGCCGGCAGATGGAGGGTGCGGATGCTGTTTGAAACGGGCAGCGGCAGCTGCGTGGGCAGCTCCAGGAGCCGACCGACATCGATCGCCTCACGCTCGTCGAGGATCACTCGCGGATCGCCTGAACGGGAATTGTCGACGCTGTAGATCTTCGGGCTGCCCAGATAGACCTGACCGTTACGCTGATCCAGATGGCGCACCACTACCGGGCCGCTTGTGCGCAGCCCATGGGTTTCAGGATTCTCGACGTAACCGCTGCGGTAGGCCTCGATCTCCTGGGCGAATTGCTCCCCTGTGGCGAGGACCTGATGGGCCTTGGCAAAGAACCCCGAGACCAGGCTGCTGGCGCCCAGGCCCAGGCCGGCCAGCGGTATCGACAGCGGCCCGAGGACCTCGGCGCCCTCGGCAAAGCCGGCCAGGACCGTGCCCAGCGCCACGCTATCGAGCCCCACGTTGCTGCCGTAGAGGGCCTTGTCCTCGGCGCTCTCGGCATGGGCGAGCAGATAGCTGTCGACCCCCAGGCTGGCCAGGACCAGCAAAGTATTGCCGGCGGCCAGCAGTCCACGCAGGGTGAGCGTCTTGCCGCCCAGGCGGATACCGCGACCGGCCTTGTCCAGCAGGCTGAGGGTTTCGCTGCCCAGGTGGCCGGCATCCTTCAGACCGAGGTAAATCGCCTTGACCAGTAGGCTCGCATCGGTCGCGACCCCCACGACCACCAGAGCCAATTGGGTATAGAACTGCACCTGGACGGCACTGGCCAGTTGCGCCGACAGGGAAAAGCGCTTGCCGCTATTGAGCAGCAACAAGGCGAAGCCGCTATTCAGGCTGTGCAGCCCATCGAGTTGCGCCAGGCTGTGGATCACTTCGTGGTGAGTCACGCCCGGGCGCGGTTGCAACTGACCGTTGTGGAGCTCGAAGTGCTGCTGGAGCGTGCTTAGGGTATTGCGGATGCGTGTCGAGAGTTGGGCCAGTGGGCTGGCTTTCTCCAGCGTCAGGCGCCGGCGTGGCGCGCCGATGAGCTCCAGCGTGTAGCCTCCGCCGATGGGCTCCAGGGTGCGCAGGTCGGGAACCCGCTCGGACAGTGGTGCACTGGCCGCGAGTTGTTGCCACTCCTGTTGCGCCGCCTGGCCAAGGTCGGCGAATGCGTCGCGTTGTCTCCGCGATTGCTCGGCGATGGCGGGATAGGGGTGGCGTACATCGCCGCCCAGGCCGGGGACGTCGATGAGTATCCACGAGCCGTCGCTGCGCCGCGCCACTTCATAGGTCGGGCTCATGAGGCCATGGATGGGATGGACGATCTGGAACTTGCCGGCGATGCGGCGGACCTCGTAGTAGCGGCCGGCCTGGAGGATGTACGTCCTGCCATCGGTCGCATAATACAGGCCTTGCTCATCCGGCCCTGGCAATGCCTGTTCCGACCAGTTGACCGCATAGCCCCTCAGGCCGGCCGGCTGCGACTGCGCCACGCTGGTCGAGGGCCCGGCGCCTGCGGTCGTGATCGGCAGCTCTGCGCTCAGCGCCCTTTCCAGCTGGCGCAGGCTGCTGAGCGTGCGCGGATTGGCCAGCACCTGACGAATCCTGGCCTCGTCATGGGTCGCACTGCTCAGTTGCCTCCACATATTGGCGGCCACTCGGCCCGAGCGTTGCCTGAGCAGGCTGAACAGCCGGGGCGTATCGAGCAGCAGCCTGAGTCGGGCATTCGCCAGCGGCGCCGAGTGGAACCGGTCCGGGCTCCATAAGGCGAAGCCGGGGTCGAAGGGGGAAAGCATCGATCTGATGTCGTGGAGCTCCATATGATCGGCCAGTTCCCGCAGTGGTTGTCGATAGTCGAGGAGTCGGCCGAGCACATCGTCAGTCAGTGACTTCAGCCAGTCGGCGTTGCCCAGCAGGTTGATCGGCGCGATGCCGGCATCCGCGCAGCGGGCGATCAAGCGCAGCCTGTTCGTCGAGGTTTGCGGGTCTCGCAGCAAGTGGGCGATTTGATTGATATTGAGTCCCGCACCCAGGGGAGGGGTCAAGGCGGGTGAACTGAAAATGATATCCAGCCGTTCAAGCAGCGCCGGGAAACGGCCGAGCACGGCCCTCAGCAAGTCACGCCGGGCGGTAATCGAATTCCCCGGATACAGGGTTGCATACTGGCGTAGCTGTGTGGCTGTGGCCCCGTACTCCAGCGTGAGATGGCGGATGTTGTGATCAAAAATGTAGCTGTGTTCAACCAGGAATTCGATGTCTGGCGCAGGTGAGGGGCGGACCAGCAGGGTTTCGAACAATGCTTTCCTGTCGGGTGCGTCGCTCGACAGGAACAAGCTTGGACGCGGGTGGGCGTCAATGTGAGCATCGATGATCCGGCGTATTTCGGCAGGCAGCGCGCGCAGTTGATAGTCCTCGCGGACGGCATTGAATGCGGCATCGACCGCGTCCCTGAGGCTCGCCGAATGGGACGGCAAGGTCGCCTCCAGGTAACGGATGGCCGGCAGGAAGAGACCGTGGGGATTGGGCTCGCCCTTGAGGATTGCGAGCAGCTCTCGATAGACCTCATCGCCCAGCCAGACGCCCAGTTCCATGCAGCGTTCAAGTGCGCGGGTATAAAGAGGCAGATACGCCGAGCTCACCAGGCGCGCGATCCGCGGATTGTGTTCGATCTGATCGGCGGCGGCATTGCGCAGTCTTTCTATGTTGAACGCGCCGCTCTCATGGCCGCGGTTCAGCGACAGGGCCACGGCATGGAAGAAGCTGTCATCTCCGGCGGGAACGTCCAACCGTCCGCCATTGAGCCTGACGCTGTAATGATCAGGAGCGGACCGGTACAGCACGACATCGTGACGGGTGGTAAAAATATCCGGATTCACCCGGTATCCATAGCTGTCTTCATTGAGTCCGTAACGGACCGACCAGCCAGGTCCCAGTTGGCTGTTGTCAATAATCAC
The DNA here is from genome assembly GCF_059420225.1 of Pseudomonas sp. GW821-FHT04D07. Taxonomy (NCBI): domain Bacteria; kingdom Pseudomonadati; phylum Pseudomonadota; class Gammaproteobacteria; order Pseudomonadales; family Pseudomonadaceae; genus Pseudomonas; species Pseudomonas sp. GW821-FHT04D07. Next base: position 186,137 of record NZ_JBWKTH010000006.1, on the reverse strand, counting down.
CAGGCTGCAGCCCGCTGGCCAGTCAGGCAGGCTGGTCATGATCGGCGGCACGATGTTCATCACCTGGGGGTTCCACGACCCCAGGCGAACCAGGCCGGCGATTGCCGACCGCCGTCGCGACGAGGAGGGCTGTGTCGGCGCGCCACCCAGTAATCGCAGGCGCCCGGCTATTGCCGGTGCCTCGGGTTGCGTGGCGTCGATGCTGATCTTGCGCCAAATGGAGTGACTGTTCGGCTGCGGTACTGTGTCGATTTGCCCGCTTGCCTGTATTTCGTAGAGGTGCTGCTGCACGTTGCCTGGCATGGGCAGCAGTTGGAAGTGAGCAGCGTTTTCGGGTGTCGGCAACGGTACTGCGGGGTTCTCCGATGTTGCCAGTCGCGCGCTAAAGTAGTCGGTCCACGCGGGTTCCGGGAAGCGTTGGCCCAGGTCGTGGAGCTGGTTCAGTGCTACCCAGTCGTGGCTGTCAGGTGCGTCCGGGGTATACAGCAGTACGCCAGGATCGCTCGGATCCGCGCTGCTGATCGCGAGTACGCCACCACTGATGATAGGGGTCGCGCTCTGCGGCGCTTGGGTGGGCGCCCGCCAGCCCAGGGCATTGGCGATAATGGCGTAGGCGCCGAGGGTGGGGCGGGTGTCGGGGTCCGGATAGTCGAGCACCACCTCGATCCATTGTCGCTGGCGGGCGTCGATGCGACCGTGGAACGTGGCTTCCAGGGCCGCCAGTTGCATGGCGGCGGCATTGGCGAATTGCCAGGTGTTACGTAGCGCCTGTTCCCGCTCCGCGCTCGCGACAGTGCTCGCCGCCTTCAGTGCCAAGTGGCTTGCCCGCACTTGCCAGGACGCCGCCTGATAGCATTTCCAGTCCTCGATGCTGCCCCCCTTGAAGCGCTGTTGCCAGGTGCGGTAGTGCAGCAGTTGCGCCCGCCGATTCAGGCGAGTGCCGATATCCAGGATGTCGCGCAGGTCCGCGGCGGCCTTGATGCGTTCCAGCAGGTCCGCCGGCGTGTCCGCCTCGTGCTCGGCAAAGGCCTCGCGCACCCGCTCTTGCTGGGCATTGCGCAATGCCTGTACCTGTCGCTCGAAGACGCTTTCGTGCTTGTCACCGTTCGCGCTGAAACGCTGGGCGATTTTTTCTCCGAGTCGCGCTTGCAGCGTTGTGTGCAAAAGCTTGAGCGAGTCAAAGGACTCGAGACCGTCCTCCAGGCTGTACAGCACGACCCGGCCCAGCTCACTGTGGATCTCGACCGCGGTCTTGCCCTTGAAATGTCTTGGGTCGGGGTCGCTACCCGGCAAAGCGGCACCGTCGCTGCCGGTGATCACGAATGCCCCGGGCCACGGTGGATTGTCCGAGGTGTTTGCGTCCTGGCGGAGAATATCGTACACCCCGGGCCGCCGGACCTTGGGCAGTACCGGCAATGACTCCTCGCGTTGTGCCCGGGTGGAATGGTTGAGCACCTGGTCAATCAGTTGTCGGTCGTCAGCGCAGAGCGTCCCATCGGCGCTGCGCAGCTGCGCCTCGCTGTCGAGTTGGGTTTTCAGGATCTGCGCGAGCCATTGCCCGGCGGGCTGACCGGCGGTGACGCCATTGGACTGGCTCCAGAACTGTTGCAATTGTGCCAGGTAACTCGGCTGTTGCTGGCGTATCTGCTCAAGCGTGGCTGTCGCCTGCGTTTCACCCGTGGTGAGAAGCGGCTCGGGCAGTTCGTTGAACAGGGCCGCCACTTGCGCATTGGCGGTATTGAGCGAGAGCAACAGTCGCGTCTGGATGGGCGTGCTGTCGGTCGCGCAGGAGGGTGAAATACAGGGCGGAGGGGAGGAAACGGGAGAGGGGGTGTTCATGGGTCAGTGGTCTCGGGGTCCGGGGGGGCAACTGTCGAGCTGCCCGCTGCTTGTGACGCGTTGGTCGCAAGTGTGGATTGAGCCGGTTCACTGGATATATGGGATGCGTCCCTGACTCGGAGCTGAAATCGCCCCGATTCGGCCCCGCGTTTGGAGCTATAGCCGGATACCGCATGGACTGGGTGTGTCAGGCGCCTACTTCCCTTGTACCTGTGCGGTGCCAGGCATGGCCGCTTGAATCCAAGCCTGTCGGATCTGTTTGAAGGGAATAGTCGGTATGAATGATGCTGTCACACTGCCGGGCGTGTCGCTTGAGCACGAAATCGAGGCGGCCAAGGCGCTTTTCGCCCATCCGCCGACTTTGCGGGAAGTGGCCTTGTCGGCCATCCAGGGGTATTTTTTCAGCCGCTGGGACCCGCGGCGCAATGCCTCGCATCTGTATGTCGGCAAACTGCAATGGTTGGAGCGCGATGGAAAAAGGTTCTCGGGTGGCTATCAATACCGTGCGGTCATTGACCTGGTGCTCGAGCATTTTACGACCGGGGTCGCGCCGGTCTTTACCGCCGAGCATGTGCTGGAGATCAGGCTCGAGGGTTTGCCCGGCGACCGGTTCGTGGTTGAGGCCGCGGCAATCCAGGCGACGCTCGGGTCGTGGGGAGATATCCTGCTGCAACTCTATCAACAGGCATTGGTCGACTACTGGAACGCGGAGGATGAGCAAGGCTACAGCCGCTTTTATCGTCTTGGCAGGATACTGGGGCGGATGTTGTCCGCCGGTCGTGAACAGCATCGTGCCTTTCTGTCGATCGATCTGGAACGGCCCGAGCAGCAACTGGCCCTCTATGGCATACAGGCGGTGAGCAAGGACCTCTGGGGGGGCGCCTATCCTGAAGCCTTGCCCGTGCTGGTGGCCCGCCGCAAGGAGCGGGGTATCGAGCAGAGCCCGCTGGTGCTCAGCCTGGCCAAAGGCCTCTTCAGGGCCGGTACCACGAATCTCGGACAACTGGTGCCCTTGTTCATGAGTGCCCGGGCCAACGGTCGGAATATCGAGTACCGCGAGCATCTGCTCTGGCAGCAGGGCGACCCGGATATGCAGTTGGAGCAGGCCCTCGCCAGCCTTGCCGAAAGCCTGCTGGAAAACCAGCTTCAGGAGATTTCCCTGATCGGGCTCGATACCGAGTGGACACTCGAGGACTACCAGCGCCGGCTCGATGCGATTACCCGTCCCGATGACTGGTTTTTTACGCCGGTGCGGGCAGAGCCCCATAAGGTGGTCGAGTTGCCCGAAGCGCTGGCGGCGCTCAGGGATGGTTTGCCGCATTGGTTGCTGGGTGCATCGAGCGAAGACATCAGCGCCTACCGCTCCCTGCTGGAAAAACTCGCCGATGTGCAACAAACCTCGGGTGGCAAGGCATTTCTCGATGATGTGGGGGATCTGCCGACGTTCGCGGTCAAGGCGCTGCGCAAGAAGATGGGCGAGGACCATCCACCCGCTGCCGATATCGCCAACCCTGATGATATTCGCCTGGAACTCGACAAGGTCGTCGCGGTGGCCGTCGCCGGGGGCGCGGGCGGGGCGCTGGGGACGGTGCAAAAGGTGCGGATGAGCCTGACGGATTTTGCCCTGGAGAATCTCGGCGGCTTTCGGCATGCGAAGATGAAGATCGGTATTCGCCACTGTGGCGTGGACAGGCCGGTTCCCGAATGGCTGACCCCGGACTATGTCAAGGGGCTGGTGACGGCCGTGGACATCGGCAAAACCTACCTGGATACACTGCGGGCCAAGCTTATCGACGACGCCGACGAGGCCCTGCGTCGGGAAAAACTCTTCACCGAGCAACTGCGGGTGCAATTGCCCATGGCGGCGCTGGAGCTGAAGATTCGCGGTGAAGCGAATTTCGACGAATCGGGATACCGCACTGTCGAGGCGGTATTGCAGGCCGAAGCGCAGAAGCGCCAGGTGAATGGCCAGGAGATCGTCCTGCGCCCCCTGGCTTTCAAGGCCGAATCCGATGCGACAGCGGATGTCGTGGCGTCGATGTTCATTATCGGTCCGAGGGACACTGGCCACGGTCCGTTCATTCTCTATCGTCCCCTGCTCGCCAAGGCCGGTCCGCAGGCGTCGGCTTTCCAGCAGTTCCAGTCGGCCCCGGACAAGAATTTTTGTCCTCACGACAATGACGCCCGTCCCACGCCTGCCGTCGAGCCGCTGCTGCAATACCCGACGCTACCGGCCCTGTTCGAGGCGCTCAAGCAACCCGGTGCATTGCAGGACAGCGTCCTGACCTGGTTGAGCGATCAGGCCCGGCGCACCTACGCCAATGGCGGCTTTGTCGAGCCCCATCTGCGGCGCTCGTTCGAGGACGATTTTGCCGCGCTGTTGCCGGTGGCGCCGGCCACGCTCGATGACGCGGAGGTCCCGGGCGACTATCCGCATCACCTGTTCGGCTCGCTGGCCAGGACCCTGATCGCCCTGGCGGACCGGCAATCGGTGTCCAATGCCGAATTGCGCTGGAATACCTTGAAGGAGGGCGGCTGGCAACTGTTCAACGTGGTGCTGATGTTTATCCGCGGCCCGGCGGCGGTGGCCGGCTGGATTTTCGCCGTGGTCGCCAGTGTCGATGCCGACTTTCGGCGGCTGCAGGAAAAGGACCCCGGGGCCAAGGCCAGTGCCTGGGCCGATATACTGGTCAATATTGCTTTTATTCTCGGGCATCACTTGACCCGCCGCCAGGCGCACACCGAGACACCGCAGCAGATCCCGGTGGATGAGGGCCGGCGCGCGCCGATCCGGGCGACAGTCAGCGAAGGGCCGGACCGGCCGCTGCCGATGAAACTGGACAACCCCGTGGCGCCAGGCATGGCCGCCTCGCGTCCGACGCTCAGTTCGTTCACCTTGAAGATTCACCCGTATCCCTGGCCCGAGCCGGAGACCCTGGGCGAGGTCATTGCATCCGGCGATCTGAAGGGGCTGATCCGATTGAAGGAATCAAACCGGCTGGCGGCCTACTTCGGAGGATGGCTGTTTGCTGTGAAGGCGGATACCGAAGGCAATGTGCAGGTGGTCTCTGCGGACGGTCTGCGTGATGGGTTCTATCTGAAAAGCGATGGTGCGGGAACCTGGACGCCGGACCTGAAGCTGCGTCTGCGCGGCGGATCGGGGCGTCAGGGAAACATCGGGAAAAGAAGAGCCGCCCTGCTTGAGCAAAAACGTCGGGAGCAGGAGCAGAGGGACTCGGTCCGTGAGCGCTTCATGGAGGGGTGGGAACTGCGCGTTACGGAGCAGCGGCAACATGCACGCGCGTTGTTTCCCGAGCGGGAGATGCTGGTGAGGATGGACGACAATCCCGACCGCTATACCGCCCAGCAGTGGTTCGCCCGCATGGATCGGATCGGCGACCTGGGAAAAGCCTTGATCGACGGTTACGAGCAACAGCTCAACGAGCTGCGGATGAACGAGACGTTATTCCTGCGGGGGTACAAGGGGAAACTCTTTGACACCTTGCATCAGTTCGTCATGTCGATGCAGATTGCCCTGGATGCGATAAGGATTATCGAGCATCGTTGCGTGCGGATCATTGGGCGTCTGCCCTATCAGGACGAATCGGGCCGGGTCTTGCTGGAAACGCAACGGCTGGAGCTACGGGAAAACCGCGCCGCGGACCTGTTTATCGACTGGTCGGAGCGAGAGAAACAGGCGTTCAGCGAACTGGGCAATCATCGCAACCAGAATTTGACGGATTATCAGGCCATTCGCGAGATCAGGGACAGGAAGAGCAATGTGCCTGGACTGAAAGCCGTCAGGGCGTGTCGGCTCGCGCTGTATTGCTTCAGGGAACTGGATCCGCAGCAGCTCGAGAGCGATATCTGGACGAAATTCGACGACCTGCGTAGTGCCTTGGCCTCCCAGTCCATTCTCGATGAGCGATCTACCTCGCCCCTGTCCGCCGAGGCGGACATGGCGGTGCTCAACACCTGTGTGAGTCAATATAACGAAGCGTTGGCCATGGTCGAGTACAAGACCGGGTTCTTGCCGCCAGGTCACCGTCTGGTCTGGGGCGATCTGTTTGTCCAGCGTCTGGTGGAGTTGCAGCAAGAGGCCGAGCGCAGCCTGGTCGAGCGCATTGAGGCGCAGGCCCCCCTGCAAGACGAGCCTGAGCTACCCTCGGAGCCCGCCGGCAAGACCCGGAAAATTATCCGTACCCGTCGTAAGAAAAACTATATCGGTTATGTTCGAGACACGCCTCAGGATGGCCATGAGGTGGTCGAGTTGATGGATCCCCAGACCGGTCAACCGATCGACTCCTTTGTTGAAGAAGAAGATGGCTACTGGCAGCCGTTGCCCAAGCCGGCTGCCGCCTCCTTGCCCAGACCCCAGCCGCAGCCGGGCCTCAGGCGCCTGGTGCTGATGGCCGAGAGCCAGATCCGTCAGGCCGGCCGGGAGATCGAGATCGCCCGGCAGCAGGTCCCGGTCACCAAAGACCCGATCTATCTGCAGGATGTGCTCGAAGTACGGGCGCGGGCGCTGGAGGCGCTGGCCGGGCAAATCGACCGTGCGCTGGCCGAGGCGAACAGTTCGGTGGCGCAAAGCGAAGTCTCCGCCGGCCAGGTTCATGCCTCGGAACTGCGTCTCCAGGCCGGGACGCTCAGGCATGAGGGATTGCTGGCGCGAATCGCCGTGACCAAGTCGAGTGCGCCGGACACCGAACGCTTGCTGTTTCTCAAGGAGCACAACGAGGTCGAGATTTTTCGCAACGGGCCGCGCACCAAACTCGGCAAAAGCGATTTTCTCCAGGAATATGTGGTGCGTGACAAGGCGACCGGCAAGAACATCTGGGTAGCGCATTTCCACTATCCGGATAAAGTCACTCCGGAGGAGTTGTTCGTGATACGCGGCGCCTTGGACAAGGACGGCAAGCCACAATCCCATGGCGCCCATCTGAAACGCTGGGACGAGCGTTTCCTCGGGGTCAAGGCGCAGGCCCGGGCCGAGCAGGAGCGCTTTGAACGCATCCGCCAGGGGCAACCGGGGCGAGCGTTGGAGGTGTTCCGGATCTGGCGCAGCGAGATCAGCCTGGTCATGGCGCGCCAGCTGTTTTTCAATGCCCCGGAACGGGAAGTGGTGGTGCGTGAGCAACTGCGCCAGCTTTAGGTCTACCGGGGGCGGCCCCGCGCTTGGCGCTATCGATAGGCCGTGGCGATCCCGCGGCGTTCTTCCAGGCAGTCCGCCGAGCCGGTTTCGAATTCCCGGCAGATCAGTGGGCGTTTCTCGTAGATGGTGCAGCGCATGCTGTCGCGATCCAGCGCCGCGCACCAGCCATCGTCCAGGCGCAACATCACCTCGCCGCCCCAATCGTCGATGTCGATAAAACGTTCGGGAACACCGGTATCGGTGATCAACAGGACCTCCAGCCGGCAGCAGCAGGCCGCGCAGGTGGAGCAGCTGATCGCCGGTGTGGCGAGGTCGGTCAGGGGGATCATGGTCATGGCGCCAGTGTATGTCACTGCCATGGCCCTGTATGCCGGAACAGACCGCCTCCCGATAGCTGGATACCACAAAGCCGGTTCGCACTCTGTGTTTACTCCCGGTGAACCCGCGCTCGGTCCTGACCGACGGCGGTCGAGCCCAGGCTCATTTTCCGATTTGAAGGGAGTCAGACATGAAGGATGCAATCACCTCGCCGCGCCTATCGCTTGAGCAGTCGATCGACGCGGTCAAGGCGCTTTTCGCCGACCCGCCGACGTTGCGCGGCGTGGCTTTGTCGAACATTCAGGAACGCTTTTTTACTCGTTGGGAACCTCAGCGCAACGCTTCGCACCTGGTTGTCGGAGAACCTCGATGGTCGGTGCATGAGGGCGAAAGGGTATTTTCCGGTTACCAATACAACGCCTTGATCGACCTCGTGCTCAAGCATTTCACCACGGGTGTCGCGCCGGTTTTCAGCACTGAGCACGTATTGGAAATCCGCCGCGACGTGCCTGGTACCTGGCACCGATATCTGGTGGATGCGGCGGCGACCCAGATCATGATCAGAGAGTGGGGCGAGGTCCTTCTTGAGCTCTTCAAGCAGGCCTTGGTCGACTACTGGAACGAAGAGGACCCGCAAGGCAACAGCCGCATTCTGCGTCTCTGCGCGATGCTGACGCGGATTCTGATGGTCGGCAGTGAACACTATCGTGACTTCCTGACGGTTGATCTGGAAAAGCCCGACAGGCAGTTCGCCCTTTACGGTATGCGTGCCGTGAGCAAGGACCGCTGGGGCGGGGGAGGGCCCGAGGCCCTGCCGCTGCTGATCGCCCGGCGCAAGGAACACGGCATCGAGCAGATGCCCCTGGTGTTCAGTCTGTCCTGGGGACTGTTCAGGGCAGACTCCACGGACCTCGGACAGTTGGTGCCGTTGTTCATGAGTGCCCGGGCCAACGGCCGCGATATCGAGTATCGCGAGCACCTGCTCTGGAAGCAGGACGATCCGCCCGAGCTATTGGAACGGACCGTGGCCAGCCTCGGCGAGGCCTTGCTCGACAATCAGCTCCAGGAGATCGCTCTGATCGGACGCGATCCCCAGTGGACGGTCGAGGACTACCAGCGCCGGCTCGATGCGATCATTCGCCCCGATCGCTGGTTTTTCGCGCCCGTGGCAAAGCAGCCCCATGCGGTGCTCGAACTGCCCGAGGAACTGGCCGCGCTGCGCGATGCCCTGCCGTATTGGCTGCTGGGGGCCCGCGCCGAAGACATAACGGCCTATCGCGCCCTGCTGGAAAAACTCGCCGAGGTGCAACGTGCCTCGGGCGGCAAGGCGTTTCTCGACGGTGTCGGCGACCTGCCGGGCTTCGCCGCCAGGACGCTGCTGAAGAAAATGCGCGAGGATCATCCGCAAGTCCTCGGGATTGCCGATCCCGATGATATTCATCTGGAACTCGACAAGACCGTCGCGGTGCCCGCCGTCGCCGCGGGCGGTGGCGCGCTGGGGAGTGTCGAGACGGTCCGCATGAGCCTGACCGAATTGGCCCTGGAGAATCTCGGCGGCTTCCGGCATGTGAAGATGCGGATCAGTATCCGTCGTTGCGCCCTCGAAGCGCCGGTGCCCGCCTGGATGACCCCGGACTACCTCAAGGGCCTGGTCAGCGCCGTCGACATCGGCCGTACCTACCTGGAACAGCTCAAGTCCAAGCTCATCGACGATGCCGACGAGGCGCACGCTCGGGAAAAACTGTTCAGCGAGCAACTGCGGGTCCAGTTGCCCATGCAGGCACTGGAATTGAAGATCCGCGGCGAAGCGGACTTCGATGAAACGGGGTATCGTTATGTCGAGGCCGTGATGCAGGCCGAGGCCGCCAGGCAGTGGGTGGACGGACAACAGATTGTCCTGCGCCCCCTGGCCTTCAAGTCCGAGGCCGATGCGCCGGCCGATGTCGTGGCGTCGATGTTCCTGATCGGGCCGAAGGATAGCCGCCACGGTCCGGTGATCCTCTATCGGCCGCTGCTCGCCAAGGCCAGGCCGCGGGAGTCGGCCTTCCAGGCGTTGCAGGCCGCGCCGGACCGGACCTTCTGCCCGCGCGACGAGGATGCGCGGCCGACGCCCGCGGTCGAGACACTGCGACAATATCCGAGCTTCAACGCCCTGTTCGAGGCAATCAAGCCACTCGGCCCGTTGCAGGACAGTGTCCTGACCTGGATGAGCGACCAGGCCCGCCGTACCTATGCCAATGGCGGTTTTATCGAACCACATCGGGTTCGCTCGTTCGAAGATGATTTCGCCGCGTTGTTGCCGGTGGCCCCGGCCACGCTTGGCGAGGATTGGGTGCGGGGCGACTATCTGCATCACTTGTTCGTCTCGACGGCCAGGACCCTGATCGCCCTGGCGGATCGGCAGTCGGTTTCCAACGCCGAGCTGCGCTGGGCGACCCTGAAGGAGGGCGGCTGGCAGTTGTTCAACGTGGTCCTGATGTTTATCCGCGGGCCGGCGGCGGTGGCCGGCTGGATCTTCGCCGTGGTCGCCAGTCTCGAGGCCGATTTGCGCCGCCTGCAGGAAAAGGATCCCGGTGCGAAGGCCAGCGGTTGGGCCGATATCCTGGTCAATATAGCGTTTATCCTGGGGCATCGACTGAGCCATCTCCAGGCCCCCGTCGAAGTCCCGCGCAGGATTCCGATACACGAGGGCTACCGTGCACGGACCCGGGCGACGATCAGCGAAGGGCCGGACAAGCCGATACCGATGAATCTTGAAAACCCGGTGGCGCCAGGCGAGACGTCCTCGCGCAGGAGCATCGTCGATTGGGCGATGAAGCGCTATTCGCTGTCCTCGATTGACTGGCAGGCCTTGGGCGAAGTGATTGCTTCCGGTGAGTATCAGGGGCTGATCCGCTTGAAGGAGGGCAACCAACTGGCGGCGCGCATAAGCGGCTGGGTGTTTGCCGTGGTCAGCGATGGCGAGGGCGGTGTGCGAGTGATCTCGCCCGACGGCCTGGAACAAGGTTTCTATTTGAAGCACGTCGGCGAAGGCCGCTGGCTGCCGGATCTGAGGCTGCGCCTGCGTGGCGGCTCGGGACGCGGCGGGCGCGAGACGATCAAGCAGATGCAGGCAAAAAAAGCCGCGGCCGCCAAGGCGTTGGACGAACGGCACAGGGTCATCGAAACCGATGGCAAGCTGGCGATGCGCAGGGCTTCCCTGGCCCGGCTCGACCTGCAACGCAAAGAGGCCGGGGATTACTCCCAAGCGATACGCAGCGAGGCCCGACAGCGGTTTATCGAGGAGGCGCGAAAGGCCTTCGACCTGACCGGGCAGAGCATCGCCCTGCGCGAAGACCAGGCCAGGCTCAAGCCGGTGGATAAGTGGAAGGACGCCGTGTGCGCATTCCTCGGGGTTCAGCTTGGCGGCTGTCGCGAGTTCGTCGATGTGCTGGCCAGGGTTCGTGAGGAGGGCAAGCTTTCGGCTGAAGAGCATGCCCGGGCGTGGGCGACCAATGCCGGGCCGGGTTCGGCGTTGTATGAGCGCCTTCTGGCGCATCATGTAAAGAAGGTCAAGGTCAATGATGAGATGCTGGGCTGGCATCGGCAGGAAAAGCTGGTTGACGCCCGGTTGGAGGAGTATCCGGGCCTGGGGGCCAAGGTTCGCGACAAGATCAATGCCGATACGCGGGGCGCCCGGACCGTGCTGGATACGCAGTCGTCACAATTGCATACCTTGCGCTGGTTGAGTATCCACGAGTTGGAGCGCGGCGAGCGGACCTATCCCGCGTTGCGGGAGAAGACCCAGGAGGCGGCCATGGCCAGCCGCTCGCGGGTCAATCTCGAACTGGACATGGATATCTCCGCGAGACGCCGCCGCCGCGTGCTCAATACCTGTATCGAAAATTATGAGTCGAGTTTGCAGATCATCGAATTCTGGCGGCAGCAGCAGCCGGCGGAGAGGGCCCTGGTCTATACCGAGCGCCTGGGCGAACTGATCGGGCAACTGCGCGACGAGGCCCTGGAGGCCCTTGGCGAAATGCTCGATGAGCAGGCCAGTGACATTGCCGTACAGGAAGAATTCGAGACAACCCCCGGCCTGATCCAGACCCGTGGTTCCAGGGGTGGGCTCTACCTGGGGAAGGTCAGGCCGACGACCGCCGGTCAGACGAAGGAAATCGTTGAGATCGTTGGCGACGATGAAACCCTGTTGTTCCAGGAAAGCGCCGAAGGGACTTACTGGGAGGAGATCAAGGCGCCCGAGCCGACACCGCCACCGGCCGCCGCCAAGCCACCGATCGGGATCAAGCGCCTGCTCGCGGAGGCGGATACGCAGAGGCTGGCGGCCCATCGGGAGTTACGCGATGCCCGCGCCGAACTGGCCAAGGCCCTCGATAAGGCCGCGCGGTTGCAGCAGCCGATCCGTGACCCGGTGTTTCTTCAGGATGTGCTGGAAGGCGAGTCAAAAAAACTCGAGCGCCTGGCCAATCAACTCGAAGAACGCCTGGCGTCTGTCGAGGCCGCGGTCGACAAGGCCAGCGGCCAGACTCAAGTGGGCAAGCTGCGCGCGTTGGCCCTGGAGTTGGTCAATGAAGGGTTGCTGATCCGGGTCGAGGCGACCAAGGCCAGCCTGCCGGACATGGCCCGGGTCGACTTTCTCCAGCGCCAGGGCGCTATCGATATCAGGAAGAACGGGCCGCGTAGCCTGCTCGGCTCTGGTGGCTACCTGCAGGAATACCTGATCCTCGACAAGGCGGCTTCGGGCAAGAAGAGCGCCCTGCTCTGGGTGGCCCATTTCCATTACGAGAGCCTGGCCACCTTCGATGATGGCTTTGAACTCGGGGCGGCTCACCTGAAAACCCGCAAGGAGCGCTTTCTCGGTCCCAAGGATCAGACGCGCGCCGAAAGTGAGCGTTTCGAGCTGATCCGCAGAGGGCGGCCGGGCCGCGCGCAGGCGGCTGTGGATATCTGGCGCAGTGCGATCAGTCTGCCTATGGCCCGTAAATTCTTTTTCAACGCCGCCGATGTGGAGACGGCCTTGGTCGAGCAACTGAAACGACTGTAGTGGGTGCTGGACACCCGCGCCTTTCGCGAGGACGCGGCCCTGCCGGCTCAAGTTTCATGGCGGGTCTTTGTACGGGGCGGAATCGCGGGCCTTGCGTTGGCTGATGGCCAGTTGCTGCTGTTTGGGCTGGCGCGAGAGAGGCCAGAGCCCGCTCATGAACAGCGCCGGAAAGGCAATTTCCAGGGGCCGCTGCCTGAGCTTTTCGCAGATATGCTCGGCGGCTTGCTCGGCCGACCAGCGCAACGGCATGGGGAAGTCATTTTTCCGGGGCAGCGGGGTATCGACGAAACCGGGGCTGACCACGGTCACGGCGATGCCTTCGTGGGCCAGGTCGACGCGCAGGGATTCGAACAGATAGCGCATTCCGGCCTTTGACGCGCCGTAGGCTTCGGCCCGTGGCAGCGGCAGGAAGGTGACCGAACTGGCGAGGCCCACCAGGTGCGGCTGGTGGCCGGTGCGCAGTAGCGGCAAGGCGGCTTCGATGCAGTAGCTGCTGGCCAGCAGGTTGGTCCGCACCACCCGCTCGATGATCGAAGCATCAAAGGCCTGGGCATCGACATACTCACAGGTGCCGGCGTTGAGAATCACCGTGTCCAGGGAGCCCCAGACCTGGCTGATGCGCTCGCCGATTTCGCGGACTTGCTGGCTGTCGGTGAGGTCGCCGGGCACCTGCAGGAGCTGTTCGGGGTAACGTTTTTCGAGGGCTTGCAGCGGTTTGAGGCTGCGGGCACTGACGGCCAGGTGGACACCGGTCTTGAGCAGGACTTCGGCGATGGCCGCGCCGATGCCACTGCTGGCACCCGTGAGCCAGACACGTCGTGGAGGTGTAATGCGCATCCCAGTCTCCTTTTCAATCAGACCGTCCCTTGGCCAGTCATGGATGACGATAGCTCATGTATCGGCGCTGATACACCTGGCCTTCACGAACGTGATCCAGTCCGTGAAAGTTGTATTGCCGATCACCGGCGGCGTACATCCGGACGACAGTTTGCAGGAACTCACTCATAGACACCTCCAGTTTCCAGTCGTTGTGGCAGCTGCCTGAAGGCGGCGAGGGCGCGCTCGCGACTGTGGCCCAGATCGACCATGGGCTGTGGATAACTCGCCAGGCCGAACAGGTCGCCGAGTGTCGCCGGGTTATGCACAGCCTTTTTGTTCAGGCCGGCCAGTTCCGGTAGCCAGCGCTTGATAAACAGCCCTTCGCGGTCGAATTTTTCCGATTGGCTCAGCGGGTTGAAAATCCGGAAGTAGGGCGCCGCATCGGTGCCGGTGGAGGCGCTCCATTGCCAGCCGCCATTGTTGGCCGCCAGATCGCCGTCGATCAGGTGGCGCATGAAGAAGCGTTCGCCTTCGCGCCAGTCGATCAGCAGGTTCTTGGTCAGGAACATCGCCACCACCATCCGCAGGCGGTTGTGCATCCAGCCGGTTTCGAGCAATTGGCGCATGGCCGCATCGATGATTGGCAGGCCGGTGCGCGCCTCCTGCCAGGCCGCCAGTTCTTCCGGGGCCTGGCGCCAGGCCAGGGCTTCGGTTTCCGGGCGGAAGGCGCGCTGCTTCGAGACCCGCGGATAGCCGACCAGGATGTGTTTGTAGAACTCGCGCCAGAGCAGTTCGTTGATCCAGGTGATGGCGCCGGGACTGCCGCTGTCGAACTCGCCCTGATTGCCTTGCAGGGCTGCGTGCAGGCACTGGCGGGGCGAGATCACGCCGGCGGCGAGGTAGGCGGAGAGTTGGCTGGTGCCGGGTTTGGCCGGGAAATCCCGTTCGCTCTGGTAATCGTCGATCTGCTGCTCGGCGAAGGTTGTCAGGCGTCGCCGGGCCTCGTCCTCGCCGGCGGGCCAGAGGTCGCGCAGGGTCTGGCTGGGGGGGACGAACCCTTCAACCTCGCAGGGCACCGGATCGGCTTCGAGCGCCAGCGCTGCCTGGGCCCTGGGCGTATTGATCAGGCGCGGCAAGGCACTGTGCAGGCGGCTGTAGCAGACCTTGCGGAACTGGCTGAAAACCTGGAAGTAGGTGCCGTTACGGGTCAGTACGCTGCCGGGCTTGAAGAACAGCTGATCCAGGTGGCTGTGGAAGTTCACGCCCTGCGCTTCAAGGGTGCGCGCCACGGCTTGATCGCGGCGGCTTTCGTGAACGCCATATTCTTCGTTGACGTGCATGGCGGCGATCTTCAGCGACTGGCACAGGTTGCCCAGCACCTCGGGCACCCGCTCCCAGGTTGGGGCATGGCGAATCAACAGCGGGATATTCAGCGTCGCCAGGGCCTTGCTCAGGGCCTGCAGGTTACGCAGCCAGAAGTCGACCTTGCACGCCGCATCGTCATGCCGCCGCCATTGCCCGGGCGTTATCAGGTAAACGGCGACCGTCGGTCCTTGCCCGGCGGCAGCGGCCAGGGCGGTGTTGTCATGCTGGCGCAGATCGCTGCGCAGCCAGAGCAGTTGCATAGCCATTCCTTGTGTCATGGGCGAGGGCGCTAGATCAGTCCGAGCCGGGTCAGGCTCTGGTACGCGGACAACGGGTCTTCGGCCAGGGTCATGTCAGCGCGCTTCTGGGGGCTTACGGACAACTCGGCGAAATGGATGCACACCGTGGGTCCGGCAATCAGGATCGGACAGTGGATACCCCCCAGCAGCTTCGGCAGGGCCGCCAGGCTCATGGCCTTGCTCGAATACAGCAGCACCGCGCGGCTTTTGAGGTGCTCGGTGGCCAGCGCCAGTTCGTTGGGCGGCAAGGGCCAATCGAAGACTTCCACCGGGCAGTTGGCGCTGCTCACCAGCCAGGCGGTCAGCCACAGGTGCGGCTCCATGGGCAGATCCGAATGGTTGACCAGCAAGATCGGTGCGCCCTTGAGTTGCCGGTTATTGTGATAGACCCGCGCGCCCAGCTTGCTGCGCAGCCAGGTGTAGAAGAACGTTCGCTCCATCTGCCCGCCGAACGAGCCCCGCCAGCGTTGCTCGAGTTCCGCCAGCAGTGGCAGCAGCAATTGCTCGCACAAGGTGCGCGGCGGGTATAACGACATGGCCTGGTTGAAACGGTCATCGACCTGGCGCTCGGCCAATTGGCTGATGGCCTGGACCAGGTCTTGGCGCAAGGCCTGCCAGTCGTTGGCGGGCGGTTCGGCCAGTGCCGGGCCGCTATCGAGCAGTTGCTTGATCTGGCTGACCGCGACCCCGCGATTGAGCCAGGTGACGATGGCCTGGATCCGTTGCACGTGCTCGGCACCAAACAACCGATGGCCCTTGGCGGTCCGGTGCGGCACCACCAGGCCATAGCGACGTTCCCAGGCCCGCAGGGTCACGGCGTTGACGCCGGTTTGCCGGGCCACTTCGCGAATGGGCAACCAGCCCTGTTCCAGGGCGCTGGCGTAGTCGACGGGCGCTTCAGGGGCGTCGCTCATGTCAGAGGGCATGACGCAGACTGAGGTTTTCCGGGTGCGGTTGCAGGTACACCTGGCGGGCGATGTAGGGATCGGGGTGTTGACGGAAGTGTTGCTTGAGCAGGGTCAGCGGCACCACCAGTGGCACGATGCCTTGGCGGTACTGGCTGATGACCTGGAGCATTTCCTGTTTGTCCGCGCTGCTCAGGCTCCGCTTCAGGTAGCCGCTGAGGTGTTGCAGGACATTGGTATGGGTGCGGCGGGTCGCGCATTTTTTCAGGGCCGCCATCAACTGGCTGAAATAACGCGGGCCGACGGTGTGCGCATCACCGTTGCCCATGTTCCCCAGCAACTGGCCGAGCACCTTGTACTGCAACGGGTCATGGGCCATCAGCAGGTATTTGTAGCGGGCGTGGAACTCGGTCAGAGCGCGTCGCGTGAGGCCGGCTTGGCGCAGCACCTGCCAGGCCGTGTAGGCGACGACCCGGGTCAGGAAATTTTCCCGCAGAACCGCATTGTCCAGCCGGCAGTCTTCTTCCGCCTCGATACCCATCAGGCAGGCGCTGACGGCGATTCTGGGTTTGCACGGCAACTCGCGGGTGAAAGGCATGGAGAACCTCCAGAAGAAATACTTGTACAGAAAAGTGTTCTTGTACAACTAAGTTTCATCATAGGCTCTATGTTGTACAAGTCAAATTATTTGTACAGGATTTGGCTGCGCTTATCGCCAACCCATCTGCCAGGTCGCGGTATCTTTCAGTTGGGTCCAACTCAGACGTTGGTTGCGTTGACTCATCACCGCTTGCAGCTCGACTTCGAGCACAGTGCCTTGTTCATCGCGAAACAGTTCGGTGACCAGGAAATGTTTTTCCCGGTTCTGGGGGCGGGCTGCCGTCCATTTCGACAGCAGCAGCTTGCACGGGTTGATGCGTTTCAACCCAGGTGTTCCATCAAGCGCCGGGCGGCTTCCTGACCGCTGAGCCAGGCGCCTTCGACGCGCCCGGACAGGCACCAGTCGCCACACACGTACAGGCCCAGGTCGGCATCGGCCAGCGCCCCCCATTCCCGTGCGCCGGCCGGACGGGCATAGAGCCAGCGGTGGGCGAGGGTGAAGACCGGGGCCGGCATGCTGGCGTGCAGCAGCTCGGCGAAGGCGCCGTGCAACTGCTCGATCACGGCCTCCTTGGGCAGGTCCAGGTGCTGCTTGCTCCAGGTGCTGGTGGCGTGCAGGACCCAGGTGTCGAGCTGGTTGTCGCGCTCCGGCTTGCTGCGGTTGCGGGCCAGCCAGTCGAGCGGGCTGTCCTGCACGAAGCAGCCTTCCATCGGCGTCTCCAGCGGCGTGTCGAAGGCCAGGGCGATGGCCCAGGTCGGCTCCATCTGCACGCTGGCGGCGGCCCCGGCGAGTTTCGGCGCGGCGGCCAGCAGCGCGGTGGCCTGGGGCGCGGGGGTGGCAATGATTACCTGGCTGAACGGACCGTGGGTGTAGCCTTCGGCATCCTGCAGGTGCCAATGCTGTTCGCCGCGGAACACCTCGGTGATCCGGCAGCTGAAATGCGCCTGGAGGTGGCCGAGCAAGCCGCGGGTAATCGCGCTCATGCGCGGCGTGCCGACCCAGCGGGTCTGCTCGTCCGGCGACAGGCTCAACTGGCCGTTCTGGAAGTTGTAGAGCTGCGGGTCCCATTCGGCAACCCAGCCCTCACCCTGCCAGCGTTGGACTTCCTTGACGAAGCGACGGTCGCGGGCGGTGAAGTACTGCGCACCCAGATCCAGTGCACCGGCATCGCTGCGCTTGCTGGACATGCGCCCACCGCTGCCGCGACTCTTGTCGAAGATTTCGATGGAATACCCGGCGTCGTGCAATGTCCGGGCGGCCGAGAGCCCGGCGATGCCGGCTCCGATTATTGCGATAGGTACAGTCATGGGTGGGCCTCGTTACCTGTCAGCACAGACTACGCCGTCAGCAAAACCTGTACAATCTTGTTTTTTGGTATAGGTTGCGACCTGCCTGTCGGTTCACACTGTCCTATTGTTAAAACACATTTCTGTCGTGAGAAAAGAGCCCTGTTTTAAAAATAGACTAACGCTCTCGACAAAACGTTACGCGAGGACGCACTCATGCACATATTGCTGACCGGCGGTACTGGTTTGATCGGACGTCAACTGTGTGATTACTGGTTGACGCAGGGGCATCGCCTGACTGTCTGGAGTCGTCGGCCGGAGCAGGTGGCGCGTTTGTGCGGCGCGAAGGTGCGTGGTGTGCGGCATCTCGAGGAATTGGCCGGCGAGCCGCTGGACGCGGTGATCAACCTGGCCGGCGCGCCGATTGCCGACCGGCTCTGGAGCCACAGGCGCAAGGCTTTGCTCTGGAGCAGTCGGATCCAGCTGACGGAAACCCTACTGGCCTGGCTGGAAGGTCGCGAGCAGCGTCCCGCGGTATTGATTTCCGGTTCGGCGGTCGGCTGGTACGGCGATGGTGGTGAGCGTGAACTGACCGAGGATTCGCCGCCGGTCAGCGAGGATTTCGCCAGTCGCCTGTCGATTGCCTGGGAAGAAACCGCGCAGCGCGCCGAGGCCCTGGGGATTCGCGTGGTGCTGGTGCGAACCGGCCTGGTGCTGGCGGCCGAGGGCGGCTTTTTGTCGCGCCTGCTGCTGCCGTTCAAACTGGGGCTGGGCGGCCCGATCGGCAACGGTCGGCAGTGGATGCCGTGGATTCATGTGCGCGATCAAATCGCCGCGATTGATTTTCTTCTGCATCGCAGTGATGCGCGGGGTCCCTATAATGCCTGCGCGCCAAAGCCGGTTCGCAACAAGACGTTCGCCAAGGCGTTGGGCAAGGTCCTGCATCGCCCGGCGCTGATCCCGCTGCCGGCCTTTGTCCTGCGCCTGGGCCTGGGTGAACTGTCGCTGTTGCTGCTCGGCGGCCAGCGCGTGACGCCGGCCCGGTTGTTGGCGGCGGGATTTGTTTTTCAGTTTAACGATCTGCCAGCGGCCCTCGACGATCTCTCGGGCCGCCTCTGAAATAGGACGTTGCATGACCGATCACGCTTTGCTTCTGGTCAACCTGGGTTCTCCGGCTTCCACTTCGGTAGCGGACGTGCGCAGCTACCTCAATCAATTCCTGATGGATCCCTATGTGATCGATCTGCCCTGGCCGGTCCGGCGCCTGCTGGTGTCGCTGATTCTGATCAAACGCCCGGAGCAGTCGGCGCATGCCTACGCCTCGATCTGGTGGGAGGAGGGCTCGCCGCTGGTGGTGCTCAGCCGTCGTTTGCAGCAGCAGATGACCGCTCAGTGGACCCAGGGCCCGGTGGAACTGGCGATGCGTTATGGCGAGCCGTCGCTTGAGACGGTGCTGACCCGCCTGGCCAAGCAAGGCATCCGCAGGGTGACCTTGGCGCCGCTGTATCCGCAGTTCGCCGACAGCACCGTGACCACGGTGATTGAAGAAGCCCGGCGGGTGGTGCGCGAGCGCAAGCTCGACGTGGCGTTTGCCATCCTGCAGCCGTTCTACGACCAGCCGGAATACCTCGATGCCCTGGTGACCAGCGCCCAGCCTTATCTGGCCCAGGGATTTGATCACTTGCTGCTGAGTTTCCATGGCTTGCCGGAGCGCCACCTGACCAAGCTCGACCCCAGCGGCAGTCATTGTTTCAAGGATGTGGATTGCTGCAAGAATGCCTCGCCGGCGCTGCTCTCCACCTGCTACCGCGCCCAGTGCCTGCGCACGGCGGCGGCGTTTGCCGAGCGCATGGGCTTGGCGGACGGGCAGTGGTCGGTGTCGTTCCAGTCGCGGTTGGGGCGGGCGAAGTGGATCGAACCCTATACCGAGGCGCGGTTGGATGAACTGGCCAAGGCCGGGGTGAAGAAGCTGCTGGTGATGTGCCCGGCGTTTGTCGCTGATTGCATCGAGACGCTGGAGGAGATCGGTGATCGCGGGCGCGAGCAGTTTGTCGCGGCGGGGGGCGCGGAGTTGGTGCTGGTGCCGTGTTTGAACGATGAGCCGCAATGGGCGACGGCGTTGAACACCTTGTGCGAGCGGGCGCCGCTGGCCCTGTAAACGCAAATCTCGAAAACGCCACGATCCTGTAGGAGCCGGCTTGCCGGCGATCCAGGCGACGCGGTCTGACAGGACACCGCGTCGCTACCATCGCCGGCAAGCCGGCTCCCACAACAGCAGCGGATAGCCTTACAACAACGGCTCCTCCGCCTTCTTGTTTTTCCAACCGTCATTACCCGGCAGCAGCAGGTTCAGCGCAATCGCCACCACGGCGCACAGCGCGATGCCCTTGAGGCCGAAGTCATCCGGCCCGGTGCCAGTGCCCACCAACACACCGCCGATACCGAACACCAGGGTCACCGACACAATCACCAGATTGCGCGCCTCGCCCAGGTCGATCTTGTGGCGAATCAGGGTGTTCATCCCCACCGCCGCAATCGAGCCGAACAGCAGACAAAGAATCCCACCCATCACCGGCACCGGAATGCTCTGCAACAACGCACCGAACTTGCCGATAAACGCCAGGCTGATGGCAAAGATCGCCGCCCAGGTCATGATTTTTGGGTTGTAGTTCTTGGTCAGCATCACCGCGCCGGTCACTTCGGCGTAGGTGGTGTTGGGCGGGCCACCGAACAGGCCGGCCGCCGTGGTGGCGATACCGTCACCGAGCAAGGTGCGGTGCAGGCCCGGCTTCTTCAGGTAGTCGCGACCGGTCACGCTGCCCACCGCGATCACCCCGCCGATATGTTCGATGGCCGGCGCCAGCGCCACCGGGACAATGAACAGGATCGCCTGCCAGTTGAATGCCGGTGCGGTGAAGTGCGGCAGGGCGAACCAGGCGGCGGCGGCGATCTTCGCCGTGTCGACCACACCGAAATAGAACGACATGGCAAACCCGACCAGGACCCCGGAGATGATCGGCACCAGGCGAAAAATGCCCTTGCCGAACACGGCCACGATCAGGGTGGTCAGCAGCGCTGGCATCGAGATCAGCATGGCGGTCTGGTAATGAATCAGTTCGCTGCCGTCGCCGGCCTTGCCCATTGCCATGTTCGCGGCAATCGGCGCCATGGCCAGGCCGATGGAGATGATCACCGGGCCGATCACCACCGGTGGCAGCAGCCGATCGATGAAACCGGTGCCCTTGATCTTCACCGCCAGGCCGAGGAAGGTGTAGACGAAGCCGGCCGCCATTACCCCACCCATGGTCGCCGCCAGGCCGAACTGGCCCTTGGCGAGGATGATCGGGGTAATAAAGGCAAAGCTCGAAGCAAGGAACACCGGCACCTGACGCCCGGTCACCACCTGGAACAACAGAGTCCCCAGGCCCGCCGTGAACAGCGCGACGTTCGGGTCGAGGCCGGTAATCAGCGGCATCAACACCAGGGCGCCAAAGGCCACGAAAAGCATTTGCGCGCCAGACAGTACCGTGCGCCAGAGCGGGTCGTTGAACTCATCCTGCATGTCAGGCGTCCTTCTGCTTGGTGCCGAAGATCTTGTCACCGGCATCGCCCAGGCCCGGAATGATATAGCCGTGCTCGTTGAGCTTTTCGTCGATGGAGGCGGTGTAGATGGTCACGTCCGGGTGCGCTTTCTCAACGGCAGCAATCCCCTCTGGCGCCGCCACCAGGACCATCGCACGGATGTCCTTGCAACCGGCTTTCTTCAGCAGGTCGATGGTCGCGACCATCGAACCGCCGGTGGCGAGCATCGGGTCGATGATCATCGCCAGGCGTTCGTCGATTTCCGGTACCAGTTTTTCCAGGTAGGTGTGGGCTTCGAGGGTTTCCTCGTTGCGGGCCACGCCCACGGCGCTGACCTTGGCGCCCGGGATCAGGCTGAGTACGCCTTCGAGCATGCCGATACCGGCGCGCAGGATCGGCACCACGGTAATCTTCTTGCCGGCGATCTTCTCGACCTGGACAGTACCGCACCAGCCCTGGATTTCGTAGGTTTCCAGGGGCAGGTCCTTGGTCGCCTCGTAGGTCAGCAACGCTCCGACTTCCTGAGCGAGCTCACGGAAGTTCTTCGTGCTAATGTCAGCGCGGCGCATCAGGCCGAGCTTGTGGCGGATCAACGGGTGGCGGATCTCACGGATGGGCATGGGAATAGGCTCCGACGGCGGGCAAAAAACGGCTTAGATTAATCTATCCGTAGTTGTTGTCCTATAGACCCGCAGTACGTTAGTCCAGAAACCCTTGATCTGGTCGCGCCGGGTGCGTACCTTTGCCCGCTTTTCTTACACAAGCCGCCTTTTGGAGAGCGCCATGTCCGTTGATCTCGAGCATATCCGTCAAGTCATGCGCGAAGCCGACTGCCTGTACAGCAACGCCGAAGTCGAAGCGGCCATCGCCCGTGTCGGCGCGCAGATCAACGCCGAGCTGGCCGAGAGCAACCCGGTGCTGTTCTGCGTGATGAACGGCGGCCTGATCTTCTGCGGCAAGCTGATGACCCACCTGGACTTCCCGCTGGAAGCCTCGTACCTGCACGCGACCCGCTACCGCAACGAAACCAGCGGCGGCGAACTGTTCTGGAAAGCCAAGCCGGAAGTCTCGTTTATTGACCGCGATGTGCTGATCATCGATGACATCCTCGATGAAGGGCACACCCTGGGCGCGATCATCGATTTCTGCACACACGCCGGGGCGCGCCGCGTGCACACCGCCGTATTGATCGACAAGGAGCACGACCGCAAGGCCCGTCCAGACCTCAAGGCGGACTACGTCGGCCTGCCGTGCGTCGACCGCTATATCTTCGGCTACGGCATGGATTACAAGGGCTACTGGCGCAACGCCGCCGGCATCTACGCCGTCAAGGGGATGTAAGGGATGGGCGCGCCGAGCTTTCTCGATGCCGGTTTGTTCGCTGAGTTGGCCGATAAGGCCGCGGCGAGCCCCCGTGGCCGGGTTCATCACAATTTTCACCAGATGGACGAGCCGTGCCATCGCCTGGCTGTCGGCTTGCAACCCAGTACCTATATAGCCCCGCACCGACACCTGAGTGCCGACAAGGCGGAAACCTTGCTGGTGCTCAAGGGGCGCCTGGGCCTGCTGGTGTTCGATGAGGCGGGGTCGCTGTTGGACAAGCGTGTCTTGCAGGCCGGCGGTGATTGTCCGGGTGTCGACCTGCCAGCCGGGGTGTTCCATGGCCTGGTGGTGCTGGAAGCCGACAGCGTGATGTTCGAGTGCAAGGCCGGCCCGTATCGCCCGGTGGGTGAGGGCGAGATGGCGAGCTGGGCACCTCGCGAGGGCGAAGCCGAGGTCGCCGCGTACCAGGCCTGGATGCGCGCGCAGTTCGATTGAGCACGTGGCTTTCGCTCGATCGCGCACCTTTGGACGGGCAGACGGGCGATTTTGCCGTATCATTAGCCACCTAACGACAGGCAACGGGTTCCCTGGGCATGCTGGCCATCTTTCTCGGTATCTTGACCATCACCGCCCCCGTCTTCGCCATGTTGTTCCTGGGCGTGGCGCTCAAGCGCGTGGGCTGGATCAACGACAGCTTTATCCACACGGCCTCGGCACTGGTGTTCAACGTCACCATGCCGGCGCTGCTGTTTCTCGGCATCCTCCATGCCGACCTGCATGCGGCGCTGCAGCCCAAGGTCCTGGGGTATTTCTCCGTCGCCACCCTGGTGGGCTTTGCCGGCGCCTGGGGTTGGGCTATCTGGCGTTGCCCCGAGATCGATCGCGGGATCTATACCCAGGGTGCCTTTCGCGGCAATAACGGGGTGATCGGCCTGGCCCTGGCGGCGAGCATGTACGGCGCCTACGGGATTTCCCTGGGGGCGATTCTCGCGGCCCTGGTGATCCTGTTCTACAACACCCTGTCGACCATTGTCCTGGCGGTCTACAGTCCGGTGATCAAGTCCGATCCCTGGAGCATCTTCAAGAGTGTGCTGAGTAATCCACTGATCATCAGCGTGATCGTGGCGGCGCCCTTTGCCTATTTTCAGATCAGCTTGCCCGGCTGGCTGGAGACCTCCGGTAATTATCTGGCGCAGATGACCCTGCCGCTGGCGTTGATCTGCATTGGCGGCACCTTGTCCCTGGCGGCGTTGCGTAAAAGCGGCGACCTGGCGTTGAGCGCGAGCCTGGTGAAGATGGTCGGCATGCCCCTGCTGTCGACGCTGGGTGCCTGGCTCTGCGGCTTTCGCGGGGCGGAATTGGGAATTCTGTTTCTCTACTTCGGCAGCCCGACGGCCGCGGCCAGCTTCGTCATGGCCCGGGCGGCCAACGGCAATCACGAGCTGGCGGCGGCGATTATCGTGATCACCACCCTGATGGCGGCGATCACGACGAACATCGGCATCTTTGTTTTGCAGTGGGGCGGCTGGATCTGACGCCTGGCACCGACCCCTGTAGGCGCCAGCTTGCTGGCGATAGCGGCCGATCAGGCGATGCAAGGCGCGCTGGCCTCATCGCCAGCAAGCTGGCTCCTACAGGTCGTCAATCGGCCTTCTGGTAGGCGTCGATCACTTCCTGGGCCGCGCGGAACGCATCGATAGCCGCCGGTACCCCGGCATACACCGCGCAATGCAGCAGCGCCTCACGAATTTCTTCCACCGTGCAGCCATTGTTCAGGGCGCCGCGTACATGACCTTTCAGCTCCTGCGGACACTTGAGCGCCGTCAGTGCCGCCAGGGTAATCAGACTGCGGGTCTTCAACGACAACCCTTCGCGATTCCAGACACTGCCCCAGGCATGTTCGTTGACGAAGTCCTGCAACGGCTGGCTGAATTCGCTGGCATTGCCCAGGGCACGATCGACGAACGCATCGCCCATGACCTGACGACGCATCTCGACACCGGGTTTCTTCTGATCGGTCATTGCAGCAGCTCCTATGAGTGTTGGCGACGCCAGGCCCTGAACGTACTGAACAGCAGGTACGCCAGCAGCGCCGGCAGGATGAAAAACAGCATCAGGCGTTCCAGTCTGTCCGCCATCGGCATGCCGGTGGTGAACCACACCATGTGCAGGCCGTAGGCCAGATACAAGCCCAGAAACAACAGGCCTTCGGCGCGGGTGATGCGGTAGCCGGAATAGAATACCGGCCAGCACAGCATGGCCACGCCAAGCATCACCGGCAGGTCGAAGGCCAGGGCGTTGGGCGACACCGACAGCGGCGTGGGGGCGAGCAGCGCGGTGAGGCCGAGCACCCCCAGCAGATTGAACAGGTTGCCACCGATCACATTGCCCACGGCGATATCCCGCTGGCCGCGCATGGCGGCGATCAGCGAGGTGGCCAGTTGCGGCAGCGAGGTGCCGACCGCCACCACGGTCAGGCCGATGATGCGTTCGGACAGGCCCAGCTCGGTGGCCACGTCGACGGCGGCGTCCAGCAGCAGGTGCCCGGCCACCACCAGCAGTGCCAGGCCCAGGCCCATCCACGCCAGGCTGCTCAGCCAGGGCGCGGATTTGTGTGTGGCGCTGGGCGGCGGCGCGCCACGGTGCTGATGGCGGGACTGGCGCAGCAGCAGGCCGAGGTACAGCGCGAAGGCGCCCAGCATCACCAGGCCGTCGAGGCGCCCCAATTCTTCATTGAACGCGAGGCCGAACACCAGCAGGCTGGCGAGGATCATCAACGGGATATCCAGGCGGATCAACTGGCGCGAAACCCGCAACGGTATAATCAGCGCCGAGAGGCCCAGGGTGACCAGGGTATTGAAGATATTGCTGCCGATCACGCTGCCCACTGCAATATCGGCATTCTCGGCCGCGGCCGCCTGCACGCTGACCGCCAACTGCGGTGCGCTGCTGCCGAAGGCGACGACGCTCAGGCCGATCAGCAGCGGCCTGACCCCCAGGCTCGCGGCCAGGCGCACGGCGGCGCGCACCAGCAGTTCGGCGCCGACGATCAGCAGCAACAGGCCGCCGCTCAGTTGAATCAGGCTTAGCCAGGGAAGGGTGGTCAATCCGAAAATGGCGGGGCTCCAGCGGTCAGTCGTCGAGGCTTTGGATGCGTACGCGGGCAGTGCCGCCTTGCAGCATACCCAATTGGGTGGCCGCTTCGCGTGAAAGATCGATCAGGCGCCCACGGGTGTGCGGGCCGCGATCGTTGATGCGCACTATGACCGATTTGTCGTTGGCCAGGTTGGTGACTTTGACCCGGGTGCCGAAGGGCAGTTGGCGGTGGGCGGCGGTCATTGCATGCGGGTTGAAGGGTTCGCCGCTGGCGGTGCGTTTGCCCTGGTGTTTGGCGCCGTAATACGAGGCCATGCCGGTTTCGTCATAGCCGCGCGGGTTGATGTCGTGGCTGGCGCAGCCGGCCAGCAGGCTGAGGAAGGCAAGGGCGGCGAGCAGACGCTTCATCGGGTGTCCTCTAACGGTTTGCCTGTGGGGTTTGCAGTGGTCTTGAGGACCTCATCGCTGGCAAGCCAGGCGCCTACAGTTCGACGGTGAACACAAACTTTGTGTACGACTCGATCCTGTGGGAGCGGAGCTTGCCCGCGAAGCTTTTAGCGCCCTTGAGAGCCTGACCGCTATCAGCCTTCGAGCTTGCTTTTCAGCAGTTCGTTGACTTGCTGCGGGTTGGCCTTGCCCTTGGAGGCTTTCATCGCCTGGCCGACAAAAAAGCCGAACATCTTGCCGCGCTTGGCTTCATCCGCCGCCCGATACTGCTCGACCTGCTCGGCGTTGGCCGCCAGCACTTCGTCCAGCACCTTCTCGATGGCACCGCTGTCCGTGACCTGCTTCAGTCCACGGGCCTCGATCACCTCGTCCGCGCTGCCTTCGCCGTTGGCCATGGCTTCGAAGACCATCTTGGCGATCTTGCCGGAGATGGTGTTGTCGGTGATCCGCAGCAACATGCCGCCCAGTTGCTCGGCCGTGACCGGTGCCTGGTCGATGTCCACGCCCAGCTTGTTCAGCAGGCTGCCGAGCTCGACCATGACCCAGTTGGCCGCCAGCTTGGCGTCGCCACCGATGCTCACGACTTTTTCGAAGTAGTCCGCCTGCTCGCGGCTGGAAGCCAGCACGCTGGCATCGTAGACCGAGAGGCCGAACTGTGCCTGGAAGCGCTCGCGTTTCTGCGGTGGCAGCTCCGGCAGTTGCGCGCGGACTTCATCGAGGAAGGCATCCTCAATGACCACCGGCAACAGGTCTGGATCGGGGAAGTAACGGTAGTCGTTGGCTTCCTCCTTGCTGCGCATGGCACGGGTCTCGTCCTTGTTCGGGTCGTACAGGCGGGTCTGCTGGATCACCCGGCCGCCGTCCTCGATCAGTTCGATCTGGCGCTGCACTTCGGTGTTGATCGCCTTCTCGATAAAACGGAACGAGTTGACGTTCTTGATCTCGCAGCGGGTGCCGAACTCGACCTGGCCCTTGGGCCGGACCGAGACGTTGCAGTCGCAACGCAGCGAGCCTTCGGCCATGTTGCCGTCGCAGATGCCCAGGTAGCGCACCAGGGCGTGGATCGCCTTGACGTAGGCCACGGCTTCCTTGGCGTTGCGCATGTCCGGTTCGGAAACGATTTCCAGCAGCGGCGTGCCGGCACGGTTCAGGTCGATGCCGGTGGCGCCGCTGAAATCCTCGTGCAGGCTCTTGCCGGCGTCTTCTTCCAGGTGCGCCCGAGTAATCCCGACGCGCTTGACGGTGCCGTCTTCCAGGGTGATGTCCAGGTGGCCCTTGCCGACAATCGGCAGTTCCATCTGGCTGATCTGGTAGCCCTTGGGCAGGTCCGGGTAGAAGTAGTTCTTGCGCGCGAACACGTTGTGCTGGCCGATCTCGGCGTCGATCGCCAGGCCGAATTTCACCGCCATGCGCACCGCTTCCTGGTTCAGCACCGGCAGGACGCCGGGCATGCCCAGGTCAACCAGGCTCGCCTGGGTGTTCGGCTCGGAACCGAAGGTAGTGGCACTACCGGAGAAAATCTTCGATTGGGTGGCGAGCTGGGTATGAATCTCCAGCCCGATCACGACTTCCCATTGCATGGTGTTATTCCTCAAAGTCTTGCCAGGGTTTTTTGAAACGTCGCGAGCGAAGGTAAGGCAAGGCGAAAACTGACGAGTAAGCGGAGTTGACTCTAGTCAATGAGCATTACGAGTCAGTTTTCAACGCAGCATTACCGAGCGCAGCAGCTTCAAAACCCCTGGGGTGTGCGGGTGTGCCAGTCAGTGTTGAGCTGATACTGGTGCGCAACGTTGAGCAGACGGCCTTCCTGGAAATACGGGGCCAGCAGTTGCACGCCCACCGGCAGGCCGTCGACGAAACCGGCCGGCATGGACAGGCCCGGCAGGCCCGCGAGGTTGGCGGTGACGGTGTAGAAATCTTCCAGGTACTCGGCGACCGGGTCGCTGTTCTTCGCGCCGATCTTCCACGCCGGGTTCGGGGTGGTCGGGCCAAGGATGACGTCGACCTCGTTGAAGGCGGCCATGAAGTCGTTCTTGATCAGACGACGGATCTTCTGTGCTTGCAGGTAGTAGGCGTCGTAGTAGCCGGCCGACAGCGCGTAGGCACCGACCAGGATGCGCCGCTGGACTTCCGCGCCGAAGCCTTCGCCACGGGAGCGCTTGTACAGGTCGGTGAGGTCTTTCGGATCTTCGCAGCGATAGCCGAAACGCACGCCATCAAAGCGCGACAGGTTCGACGAGGCTTCCGCCGGGGCGATCACGTAGTACGCGGGAATCGCGTGCTGCATGTTCGGCAGGCTGATTTCCTTGACGATCGCGCCCAGTTTCTCAAGCTCCTTGATGCTCGCCTGGATCAGTTCGGCGATGCGCGGGTCGAGGCCGGCGCTGAAGTATTCCTTCGGCACGCCGATGCGCAGGCCCTGGATCGAGGTGCCGAGGCTGGCGGAGTAATCCGGTACCGGCTCGTCGATGCTGGTGGAGTCCTGCGGGTCGAAGCCGGCCATGCCTTGCAGCAGCAGGGCACAGTCTTCGGCGCTGCGGGCCAGCGGGCCAGCCTGGTCGAGGCTGGAAGCGTAGGCAATCATGCCCCAGCGCGAAACACGACCGTAGGTCGGTTTCAGCCCGGTGAGGTTGGTCAGCGCCGCCGGCTGGCGGATCGATCCGCCGGTGTCGGTGCCGGTGGCGGCCGGCAGCAGGCGCGCGGCAACTGCCGCGGCCGAACCGCCAGACGAACCGCCCGGCACGTGTGCCAGGTTCCACGGGTTGCGGGCGACGCCGTAGTAGCTCGACTCGTTGCCCGAACCCATGGCGAATTCGTCCATGTTGGTCTTGCCCAGGGTCACGGTGCCGGCGGCGGCCAGCTTGGCAACCACGGTGGCGTCATAGGGCGCCTTGAAGTTGTCGAGCATCTTCGAGCCGCAGCTGGTGCGAATGCCCTGGGTGCAGAACAGGTCCTTGTGGGCGATCGGCGCGCCGAGCAGGGCCGCGTTCTCGCCAGCGGCACGGCGGGCATCGGCGGCCTTGGCCTGGCTCAGGGCCAGGTCCTCGGTGAGGCTGATAAAACTGTTGAGCTGCGGGTCGAGCTGGGCGATGCGCGCCAGCAGGGTCCGGGTCAGCTCTTCGGAGGAGAATTTCTTGTCGGCGAGGCCACGGGCGATCTCGGCCAGGGTCATCTGATGCATTGCAGGCTCTTTCCCTTTAGTCGATGACTTTCGGAACCAGGTACAGGCCGTTTTCGACCGCTGGCGCGATGGACTGATAAGCCTCGCGGTGATTTCGCTCGGTGACGACGTCGGCGCGCAGGCGCTGATTCGCTTCCAGAGGGTGGGCAAGCGGTTCGATGCCGCTGGTATCGACAGCCTGCATCTGGTCGACCAGGCCCAGAATGCTGTTCAGGGCTTCGGTGGTGCGTGGAAGATCGGCTTCGACCAGGCCCAGGCGGGCCAGGTGAGCGATTTTTTCCACGTCGGAGCGTTCAAGCGCCATGGGGATCTCCAGTGGAAAACCGGACGGAAGGGGTCCGTTCGGTTAGGCAATACACAATAAAGAGTGTCAATAAGTGCGGGCGCGACTTACGATTGTCGGAACACTACCGCATTTCTACGGTCACATGGCCGCGATTGTATGGGATGGTGCTCGGAAAAACGCCTAATTTAACATATTGGCGCCTTGCCCAAAATCCCCGTCGTTGTTAGAGTTTGCCGCACTTTTTTACCCACGCGTTGCCCAGGGTCCCTTTCCAATGTTCAAGAAACTGCGTGGCATGTTTTCCAGCGATCTCTCCATCGACCTGGGCACAGCCAACACCCTTATCTACGTGCGCGAGCGCGGTATCGTCCTGAATGAGCCATCGGTTGTTGCGATTCGCACCCATGGCAACCAGAAGAGCGTCGTCGCCGTCGGCACCGAGGCCAAGCGCATGCTCGGCCGTACGCCGGGCAACATCGCGGCCATTCGTCCGATGAAAGACGGCGTGATCGCCGACTTCAGCGTCTGCGAAAAGATGCTCCAGTACTTCATCAACAAGGTGCATGAAAACAGCTTCCTGCAGCCCAGCCCTCGGGTGCTGATCTGCGTGCCGTGCAAATCGACCCAGGTCGAGCGTCGGGCCATCCGTGAATCGGCCCTTGGTGCCGGTGCCCGTGAAGTGTTCCTGATCGAAGAGCCGATGGCGGCTGCGATCGGTGCCGGCCTGCCGGTGGAAGAAGCCCGTGGTTCGATGGTGGTCGATATCGGTGGTGGTACCACTGAAATCGCACTGATCTCCCTGAACGGCGTGGTCTATGCCGAATCCGTACGGGTTGGCGGCGACCGCTTCGACGAAGCGATCATCACCTACGTGCGTCGCAACTACGGCAGCCTGATCGGTGAATCCACCGCCGAGCGCATCAAGCAGGAAATCGGTACTGCCTATCCAGGCGGCGAAGTCCGTGAAGTCGACGTCCGCGGGCGTAATCTGGCTGAAGGCGTGCCACGTGCCTTTACCCTGAACTCCAACGAAGTCCTGGAAGCCCTGCAGGAATCCCTGGCGACCATCGTCCAGGCGGTGAAGAGCGCCCTGGAGCAGTCGCCTCCGGAACTGGCCTCGGACATCGCCGAGCGTGGCCTGGTGCTGACCGGCGGTGGCGCCTTGCTGCGTGACCTCGACAAGCTGCTGGCCCAGGAAACCGGTCTGCCGGTGATCGTGGCCGAAGACCCGCTGACCTGCGTCGCCCGTGGCGGCGGTCGCGCCCTGGAAATGATGGATAAGCACACCATGGATCTGCTTTCCAGCGAGTAAGTTCGCTGAGAAGCTCTATGCTGTTCCGCGCGCAGGCAGCACTTTGCATTTGCAGTGCTGCCTGTTGCGTTTATCTTCTGTCAACTTCATCCAGGCCGGTGTGATGCCGTATGAATAAAATGACTCATTGCCTGGGAGGAGCGGCTCATTAAACCGCTTTTTGCCAAAGGCCCCTCATTGGGCGTGCGCTTGTTGGTGCTGGCCGTGCTGTCGGTCGCGCTGATGGTGGTCGATGCCCGTTTCACGCTGCTCAAGCCGGTACGCAGCCAGATGTCGCTGGTACTGATGGAGTCGTACTGGGTCACCGACCTGCCGCAACGTTTGTGGCAAGGTGTGGCCAGTCAGTTCGGCAGTCGTACCGAACTGGTCGCCGAAAATGAAAAACTCCAGACCGAAAACCTGCTGTTGCAAGGGCGCCTGCAAAAACTCGCGGCCTTGACCGAGCAGAACGTACGCCTGCGCGAGTTGCTCAACTCCTCGGCGCTGGTCAACGAGAAGGTCGAAGTCGCCGAACTGATCGGCATGGACCCCAACCCCTTTACCCATCGCATCATCATCAACAAGGGTGAACGTGATGGCGTGGTTCTCGGCCAACCGGTGCTCGATGCCCGTGGCCTGATGGGCCAGGTGGTCGAGTTGATGCCCTACACCTCGCGCGTGCTGCTGCTCACCGACACCACCCACAGCATTCCGGTGCAGGTCAACCGCAACGGCCTGCGGGCGATTGCCAGCGGTACCGGCAATCCCGAGCGCCTGGAACTGCGCCACGTGGCCGACACCGCTGACATCAAGGAAGGCGACCTGCTGGTCAGTTCCGGCCTGGGCCAGCGGTTCCCGGCGGGCTACCCGGTGGCGACGGTCAAGGAAGTGATCCACGATTCCGGCCAGCCTTTCGCCATTGTCCGCGCCGTGCCGACTGCTGCGTTGAACCGCAGCCGTTACCTGTTGCTGGTGTTCAGCGACAGCCGGACCCCGGAAGAACGTGCCAACGAAGCCGCCCAGGCCCAGGAAGCGGAACGCCAGGGCGGTGACGGCGCGCCGCTAGTGCCGGCCACGGTGCCCAAGCCGGCTGCCGCGCCAGTGATCCCGGCCAAACCGGCCGCACCGGCCTCTGCTGCCGCTGCGCCGACAACCCCGGCCAAGCCGGCGGCCCATGCCGTCAAGCCAACCGCTGCCAAACCCGCCGCCAGCAAACCGCCAGCGGCGCCACGGGCAGCCCCCCGGACGGAGGAATAATGGCTGGTACCTTTTCCCGCAATGGCTGGATCGTTTGGCTGACCTTCGCCATCGGCCTGTTGCTCAGCGTTTCGCCGCTGCCACAGTTCATGGAGATCCTGCGCCCGTTGTGGCTGGCGCTGTTGCTGGCGTTCTGGGCGCTGTACCTGCCGCACAAGATCGGCATGGTCACCGCGTTCCTGCTGGGTCTGGCCGAAGACGTGCTCTACGGCACCCTGCTGGGGCAGAACGCATTGATCCTGACCCTCATCACTTTCCTCGTGCTGTCGCTGCAACAACGTCTGCGGATGTTCCCGATGTGGCAACAGAGCCTGGTGCTCCTGGTGATCTTCGGCCTGGCGCAGTTGGTGCAACTCTGGCTCAGCGCCTTGACCGGCAATCGCCAACCGACCCTGGCGCTGGTGCTGCCGGCCCTGGTCAGCGCCTTGCTCTGGCCTTGGGTCAGCTTCGGTCTGCGCGGACTGCGGCGCCGCTACAAAATCAACTGACGGGATCTCGCCGGTCATTTCCGGGTGAGTTGCTGACTCTGCTGACATAGCTCCTATAAAGAGCCCCGACATGGAGATGTCTCGATGACCTCGCTCTACCTGGCTTCCGGCTCACCGCGTCGGCGTGAACTGCTGACGCAGATCGGCGTGCCGTTCAGCGTCATCAGTGCCGAGGTCGATGAAACCCCGCTGTCCGATGAAAGCCCGCTGGCCTACGTCGAGCGTCTGGCGCGAAGCAAGGCCGCGGCCGGGCGTGCGCGCCTGGGTGCCGGGCAAGCCGCGGCCGGTACCTGCGTGCTGGGTGCCGATACCGCCGTGGTCCTGGATGGTCGGATTCTCGGTAAACCGGTGGATGAAGCCGATGCGCTGGCCATGTTGCAGGCTTTGTCCGCTCGCGAACACGAAGTGCTGACGGCCATTGCCGTGCTCGACGGTGAGCGCTGCGAGTCGCGGGTGGTACGCAGTCTGGTGAGATTTCGCCCGATAAACTCGGAAGAAGCTCATCTCTACTGGTCCAGCGGCGAGCCACGGGACAAGGCCGGCGCCTATGCTATTCAAGGTCTGGCGGCGGTGTTCGTGGCGGGGCTGAACGGCAGTTATTCCGGCGTGGTCGGCCTGCCCGTGTGCGAAACCGCAGAACTGCTTGGCCATTTCGGCATACCCTGTTGGCAAAACCTTGTCGTGCGCTGATTGCCGCACGCCCGCGATACGGCAACTTTATTGTGAAAGCGCCTGAACGAGACCCAGCCATGAGTGAAGAGATCCTGATCAACATCACGCCGATGGAATCGCGCGTGGCGGTGGTAGAGAACGGCGTGTTGCAAGAGGTTCATGTCGAGCGTACGCAGAAACGCGGAATTGTCGGCAATATCTACAAGGGCAAGGTGGTGCGGGTGTTGCCGGGCATGCAGGCGGCGTTCGTCGATATCGGCCTGGACCGGGCGGCGTTTATCCACGCCTCGGAAATTTCCATGCGCGAAGGGCCGGCGGTGGAGAGCATCAGCGCGCTGGTGCACGAAGGGCAGAGCCTGGTGGTGCAAGTCACCAAGGACCCCATCGGCACCAAGGGCGCACGCCTGACCACACAACTGTCGATCCCCTCGCGTTACCTGGTGTACATGCCGCGTACCGCGCATGTCGGCATTTCCCTGAAGATTGAGGACGAAGCCGAGCGCGAGCGCCTCAAGCAGGTGGTCAGCGATTGCGTGGCCCGTGAAGGCATCACCGAAGCCGGCGGCTTTATCCTGCGCACGGCGGCCGAGGGCGCCGGGGCCGACGAGATCATGATGGACATCCGTTACCTGCGGCGCCTCTGGGACCAGATCGGCGCGCAGATCAAGACCATCGGCGCCCCCAGCGTGATCTATGAAGACTTGGGCCTGGCCCTGCGCACCTTGCGCGACCTGGTCAGCCCAAGGATCGAGAAGATTCGTATCGACTCGCGGGAAACTTTCCAGAAGACCACGCAGTTCGTTGCCGAACTGATGCCGGAAATCGCCGACCGCCTGGAGCATTACCCCGGCGAGCGGCCGATCTTCGACCTGTATGGCGTCGAGGACGAGATCCAGAAGGCCCTGGAACGCAAGGTCCCGCTCAAGTCCGGCGGCTACCTGGTGGTCGACCCGGCCGAAGCCATGAGCACCATCGACGTCAACACCGGTGCTTTCGTCGGCCATCGCAACCTCGAAGAAACCATCTTCAAGACCAACCTCGAAGCGGCCACCGCGATTGCCCGGCAACTGCGCCTGCGCAACCTCGGCGGGATCATCATCATCGACTTCATCGACATGGAAGACGAGGAGCACCAGCGCCAGGTCCTGCGGACCCTGGAAAAACAACTGGAGCGCGATCACGCCAAGACCAACATCATCGGCATCACCGAGCTGGGCCTGGTGCAGATGACCCGCAAGCGCACTCGCGAAAGCCTTGAGCAGGTGCTGTGCGAGCCCTGCAGCAGTTGCCAGGGGCGTGGCAAGTTGAAGACCCCGGAAACGGTTTGCTACGAGATTTTTCGTGAAATTTTGCGTGAAGCCCGCGCCTACCAGGCCGAAGGTTATAGAGTGTTGGCCAACCAGAAGGTCGTCGACCGCCTGCTGGACGAAGAGTCCGGCAATGTCGCCGAGCTGGAAGGCTTTATCGGCCGCACCATTCGTTTCCAGGTCGAGACCATGTATTCCCAGGAACAATATGACGTGGTGCTGCTCTGATTTCCTGTACTGAGAACCTGCTAGCCCGGTCCTGCGTCGGCCTGTTCATTGAACCTTGCCTGAGGGGGCACTGACATGGAGCGTCTGACACGCTTTGTTGCCGGCTTGACCCGTTGGAGCATGGGCCTCTGTGCGTTGCTGCTGGTGCTGGTGGCGTTATATGTCAGCCTGGGCCGGCAACTGGTACCGCTGGTGGCCGAGTATCGCGCCGAGATCGAAAGCAGGGCCCAGGCCGCCGTGGGGCTGCCGCTGTCCATCGGCAGCCTGGAAGGGCGCTGGCACGGCCTGGCCCCGGTGCTGCTGGCCCACGACGTGAAGGTCGGCCAGGGCGCGTCGATGTTGTTGCTGGACAAGGTCCAGGTGGTGCCCGATCTCTGGGCCAGCCTGCGGGCTCGCGAAGTGCGGATCGCCCATCTTGAACTGGGCGGCCTGCAACTGAGCCTGAAGGAAGACCAGGACGGCCACTGGGCTCTCCAGGGCTTGCCGGTCCAGGACGATCAGCCGTTGGACCCCGCGCAGCTGCTGACCCGCTGGCAGATGATCAAGCAGCTCTCGGTGCTCGACAGTCAGGTGACCTTGCAGCCATTCGGCGAGTCGCCGCTGACCCTCACTTATGTCGGTCTCAACCTGGAAAGCGGTGTGTCGCGCCAACGCCTCGACCTGCGCTTGAATTTGCCCGACGGCCAGCCGGTGGCCCTGAACCTGAGAACCCGCCTGCGCGCCAGCGACTGGCGCAACGGCAGCGCGCAGGCCTACCTGAGCCTGCCGCAAAGCGACTGGGCGCGCTGGCTGCCGGCGCGGCTGAGCGGGCAAATGAAAATCACCGAGCTCAAGGCCGGTGGCGAGTTCTGGTTGAACTGGGCCAATGGCACGGTGCAGAACGCCGTGGTCCGGCTCAATGCGCCGCAATTCCAGGGCGCCTATGCCCAGCGCAAGGCGGTGAGCATCGACAACCTGGCCCTCAACGCCTATGTCCAGCACACCGGACAGGGTTTTGACGTGCAGCTTAATTCCCTGGCCATGAACCTGGGGAAGACGCGCTGGGAAAGCCATCTGCAATTGCAGCAACTTGCCGCCACTGACAAGGCGTCGGAGCACTGGCACCTGCAGGCCGATCGCCTCGACCTGACGCCGAT
This sequence comes from Pseudomonas sp. GW821-FHT04D07, assembly GCF_059420225.1. Classification (NCBI taxonomy): domain Bacteria; kingdom Pseudomonadati; phylum Pseudomonadota; class Gammaproteobacteria; order Pseudomonadales; family Pseudomonadaceae; genus Pseudomonas; species Pseudomonas sp. GW821-FHT04D07. The sequence goes on along the minus strand of NZ_JBWKTH010000006.1, from coordinate 150,215 downwards.
CACCCCCTTGCTCGATGCCCTGGCACCCTTGCCCGAGGGCTTGGCCACGGCTATCGATCACCTGAAAGTCAGCGGCGCCTTGCGCAATGTGCTGCTGGATTACCGCCCTGAAGAAACCGGTGATCAAAAGCTGAGTTTCGCCGCGAACCTGGAGCGGGTCGGTTTCGACGCCTACCATGGCGCCCCGGCGGCGCGTAACGTCAGCGGCAGCATCAGCGGCGACCTCGGCCAGGGCGAACTGCGGATGGACAGCAAGGATTTTTCCCTGCATCTGTACCCGATCTTCAACAACCCCTGGCAGTACCTGCAAGCCAATGCACGCCTGACCTGGCGCCTGGACCAGGAAGGTTTCACCCTGATTGCGCCCTACATCAAGGTGCTCGGGGAAGAGGGCAGGATCGCCGCCGATTTCCTCATTCGCCTGCACTTCGCCCAAGGCACGGAAGACTACATGGATCTGCGGGTCGGCCTGGTGGATGGCGAAGGTCGCTTCACGTCCAAGTACCTGCCGGCGGTGTTGAGCCCGACGCTGGACGAATGGTTGCGCAGCTCGATCCTGCATGGCGCGGTGGAGCAGGGCTTCTTCCAGTACCAGGGGTCGCTGAACCACGACGCCTCGGCCGCGGCGCGCAATATCAGCCTGTTCTTCAAAGTCCATGATACGGAGTTGGCGTTCCAGCCGGGCTGGCCGCATGTCAGCAAGGTCAAGGGCGATGTCTTCATCGAAGACAGCGGGGTGCGGATCAAGGCCAGCGAAGGCCAGTTGCTCAACACCCAGGTCAGCGACATCGTGGTCAATATTCCCCATGTGCCGAGTGGGCAGCACAGCCGCATGTTGCTTGACGGCAACTTTGCCGGTGGGCTGGGCGACGGTCTGAAGATTCTCCAGGAAGCGCCGATCGGCACCGCCGCGACCTTTGCCGGCTGGCAGGCCACGGGTGACCTGTCGGGCAAGGTGAGCCTCGATGTGCCGCTGGTCAAGGCCGAGGCACCGAAGATCCTGGTGGATTTCAAGACCGACAAGGCCACGCTCAAGCTGCCTGATCCGGCCCTGGAACTGAGCCAGCTCAAGGGGAGCTTCCGCTTCGACAGCACCAAGGGGCTGAGTGCCGAAAACATCAGTGCCCAGGCATTCGAGCGGCCCATCAGCGCGCAGATTTTCGCCGACGGCAAAGCGGGCAGTCTCAATACCCGGGTGGTGGCCAAGGGGCAGGTGACGATCAAGAAACTCGGCGATTGGCTGGGTGTCGGCCAGGCGTTGCCGGTCTCGGGCGACCTGCCTTACCAGTTGCAACTGACCCTGGACGGCGCCGACAGCCAGTTGATGATCAACTCCAACCTCAAGGGCGTTGCCGTCGACTTGCCGGCGCCGTTCGGCATGCCGGCCAGCCAGGGCCGCGACAGCGTGTTCCGCATGACCCTGCAAGGCGCCGAACGGCGTTACTGGTTCGATTACGGCACCCTGGCCAACTTCACCTTTGCCGCGCCGAGCGGCAGGTTCGGCGAGGGGCGTGGTGAACTGCTCCTCGGTGAAGGCGATGCCCAACTACCGGCGACCAAGGGCCTGCGAGTCCGCGGGGTATTGTCGGAGCTCGACCTGGAGTCCTGGCAGGCCGTCGCCGACCGTTATGTGGGGCAGGATCCGGGCGGCAGTGCCAAGCAATTGCTCAGCAGCGAGGATGTCAAGGTCGACAAGCTCAGTGCTTTCGGTATCCAGTTCGACCAGGTGAATCTGCAGATGGCCCGTAGCGCCAATGCCTGGGGCTTGCAGATCGACAGCCAGCAGGTCAAGGGCAGCGTGACCTTGCCGGATACCAAAGGTGTGCCGATTGGCGTCAAGCTGGCCTATGTGCGTTTGCCGGCGCCGGACCCGAGCGTGGTGGCGGATGAGAATGCCCCGGATCCGTTGGCGTCGGTCGATCCGCGGCAGATTCCATCCGTGGACCTGAGCATCGAGCAACTGTTCCAGGGCAATGACCTGGTGGGTGCCTGGTCGCTCAAGGCGCGTCCGACCCCCACGGGCATCAAGCTCAATGATCTCAATCTTGGCCTCAAGGGCATGCTGCTGCAAGGTTCCGGCGGTTGGGAAGGACTACCGGGCAGCAGCGGCAGTTGGTTCAACGGGCGCCTGGAGGGCAAGAACCTGGCGGACGTGCTCAAGGCCTGGAGCTTTGCCCCGACCGTCACCAGTGAGGATTTCCACGTCGACGTCGACGGCCGCTGGCCCGGCTCGCCGGCCTGGGTCGGGCCCAAGCGCTTCTCGGGCAGTATCGATGCAACCCTGAACAAGGGCCAGTTCGTTGAGGCCGATGGCGGTGCCCAGGCCCTGCGGGTATTTGGCCTGTTGAACTTCAACTCCATCGGTCGCCGCCTGCGCCTGGACTTTTCCGACCTGCTGGGCAAAGGCCTGAGCTACGACCGGGTCAAGGGCCTGCTGGTGGCCAGCGATGGCGTGTATGTGACGCGCATGCCGATCACCCTGACCGGGCCTTCGAGCAACCTGGAGCTCAACGGCACCCTCGATATGGTCGCCGATCGGGTCGATGCCAAGCTGCTGGTGACCTTGCCGGTGACCAACAATCTGCCGATTGCCGCGTTGATCGTCGGCGCGCCGGCCATCGGCGGCGCACTGTTCCTGATCGACAAGTTGATCGGCGACCGCGTAGCGCGTTTCGCCAGCGTCAAATACAGCGTCACGGGCCCCTGGAAAGAACCGAAGATCACTTTCGACAAGCCGTTTGACAAGTCGAAGTAAGGCCCCGGCGCAAATCGGTTGCGCTGGCATTTTTCGTACTGGGCGTGCAGCTGCATGGAGTAGCATGACGCTATGTCTTTGAAGGAGTGCGCCATGACCTTTTCCGTCATCCAGATGGTCAGCCAGAGCGATGTCCTGGCCAACCTGGCCCAGGCGCGCGCGCTGCTGGAGCGGGCTGCCGAAGGCGGCGCGCGGCTGGCCGTGCTGCCGGAAAATTTCGCCGCCATGGGGCGTCGTGACATCGCCGAGATCGGTCGGGCCGAAGCCTTGGGCGAAGGACCGATCCTGCCCTGGTTGAAACAGGCCGCCCGCGACCTCAAGTTATGGATAGTGGCGGGCACCTTGCCGTTGCCGCCCGTCGACCAGCCGCATGCCAAGGCCAACGCCTGCTCGCTGTTGATCGACGAGCAGGGCGAGGCGGTGGCACGTTACGACAAACTGCATTTGTTCGATGTGGACGTGGCGGACACGCGCGGGCGTTATCGCGAATCCGATGACTATGCTTATGGCAGCCAGGTGGTGGTGGCCGACACCCCGGTCGGGCGCCTGGGTCTGAGCGTGTGTTACGACCTGCGCTTTCCCGAGCTCTACAGCGAGTTGCGCAAGGCCGGTGCCGAATTGATTAGCGCGCCCTCGGCCTTTACCGCCGTGACCGGTGCGGCGCATTGGGAGGTGCTGATTCGCGCCCGGGCCATCGAGACCCAGTGCTACCTGCTGGCGGCGGCCCAGGGTGGGGTGCATCCGGGGCCACGGGAAACCTTCGGCCATGCGGCGATTGTCGACCCATGGGGGCGTATCGTCGCCGAACAGGATCAAGGCGAAGCGGTGTTGCTGGCCGAACGCGACAGTAATGAACAGGCGTCCATCCGGGCGCGGATGCCGGTGGCGAGCCATCGGCGCTTTTTCTCGCAGGGCGCGCAGCGACCTGCATCGGAATGACGAAATAAGGCGCAAAACTATGAGCGAGTTGTTGTCCTCAGTCAGCGAACACCTGTTGGCGCCGGGTGGCGTGACCATCGAAAGCCTGCAAGCAGTGCTGAGCGATCTGGCCGGGCCGGGCATCGATGCCGCCGACCTGTATTTCCAGGGGCAGATTTCCGAGTCCTGGGCCCTGGAAGACGGCATCGTCAAGGAAGGCAGTTTCAACCTTGACCAGGGTGTAGGCGTGCGCGCCCAGTCCGGCGAAAAAACCGGCTTTGCCTACAGTAACGCGATCACCCTCGAAGCCCTGGGCTCGGCGGCGCGTGCCGCGCGCTCGATTTCCCGGGCCGGGCAGCATGGTAAGGTGCAGGTGTTCAGCAGCCAGGATGTCACGCAGTTGTATGCGCCGGACAACCCGCTGGACGTCATGAGCCGGGCCGAGAAGGTCGAGTTGCTCAAGCGGGTCGATGTCGCCACCCGGGCCCTGGATCCGCGTATCCAGCAGGTCTCGGTGAGCATGGCCGGGGTCTGGGAGCGGATTCTGATTGCCTCCACCGACGGCGGCCTGGCGGCGGATGTGCGGCCACTGGTGCGCTTCAATGTCAGCGTGATCGTCGAGCAGAACGGTCGTCGCGAACGCGGCGGTCACGGCGGCGGCGGGCGTACCGACTATCGTTATTTCCTGACTGAAGACCGGGCCATGGGGTATGCCCGCGAGGCCTTGCGCCAGGCGCTGGTCAACCTCGAGGCGATTCCCGCGCCAGCCGGTACCTTGCCGGTGGTGCTCGGTTCCGGCTGGTCCGGGGTGCTGCTGCACGAGGCGGTCGGCCACGGCCTGGAAGGCGACTTCAACCGCAAGGGCAGTTCGGCCTACAGCGGGCGGATGGGCGAAATGGTCGCCTCGAAACTCTGCACCATCGTCGATGACGGTACCCTGGTGGGCCGGCGCGGTTCCCTGAGCGTCGATGACGAAGGCACGCCAACCGAGTGCACCACGCTGATCGAAAACGGCGTGCTCAAAGGTTATATGCAGGACAAGCTCAATGCCCGGCTGATGGGCGTGGCGCGGACCGGCAACGGTCGTCGCGAGTCCTACGCGCACCTGCCGATGCCGCGCATGACCAACACCTACATGCTGGGCGGTGAAAGCGATCCGGCGGAAATCATCGCTTCGGTGAAACGCGGTATCTACTGCGCCAACCTCGGTGGTGGCCAGGTCGATATCACCAGTGGCAAGTTCGTGTTCTCCACCAGCGAGGCCTACCTGATCGAAGACGGCAAGATCACCGCACCGGTCAAGGGCGCGACCCTGATCGGCAACGGCCCGGAAGCCATGAGTCGGGTGTCGATGGTCGGCAACGACCTGGCGCTGGACAGCGGCGTGGGGACCTGCGGCAAGGATGGGCAGTCGGTGCCGGTGGGTGTCGGTCAGCCGACCTTGAAGATCGATGCTATCACCGTGGGTGGCACGGGGTCGTAGGAAGAGGTGGAGCGTCGGGTGAGCGCCAAGGCGACTCACCCGGGGCGAAGATCAACGCAGACCGCGTTGAGTATCGTCCAGCTCACGGATGTATTTGAAGATTTTACGGCTGGCGGCCGGCGCTTTGTTCTGCGCAAGCTCGTGTTGAGCCTGGCGGATCAGGGAACGCAGTTGCTGGCGATCAGCGTCCGGGTATTCGACGACGAACTTTTCCAGGACATCGTCGGAGCCGGCGATCAGGCGATCGCGCCAGCGTTCGAGATTGTGGAAGCGTTCGTTGTATTGCCGGGTGGAGGCATCGAGTTGGTCGAGCAACATCAGGATGGCGTCAGTGTCCTGGTCGCGCATCAGCCTGCCGATGAACTGGATATGCCGTTTACGCGCGATATTCGCGGTGTGCTTCGGCGCTTCGGCCAGGGCACGGCGCAAGCCGTCGGTCAGTGGCAGTTTTGCCACCAAGTCGGGCTTGAGTGTTGTCAGGCGCTCGCCGAGATCAACCAGAGCATGCAGCTCGCGTTTGACCTGGGTTTTGCTTTTCTCCCCATCGAGGGAGTCGTCGTAAGAATCAACCATGGTGGCAGTCCGCAAAGAAACGTCGCCATGATAACCAGTCGGGGGCCGCTTGTCCGGCCCGGTCGCTCGAAGACCTTGACCGAAAGCAGAATTTGAGTGGAGAAAGCCATGAGTTCAGCACAAAGCGTCGGCCCGCAGGCGTTGCCGGTCCTGCAGGAGCAGGTCGAGCAGATTCTCGCCGAAGCCAAACGCCAGGGCGCCAGTGCCTGTGAAGTGGCAGTGTCCCTGGAACAGGGGTTGTCGACTTCGGTGCGCCAGCGGGAAGTTGAAACCGTCGAGTTCAACCGCGACCAGGGCTTCGGCATCACCTTGTATGTGGGGCAGCGCAAGGGGTCGGCCAGCACCTCGGCCAGCGGTCCCGAGGCGATTCGCGAAACCGTGGCGGCGGCCCTGGCCATCGCCCAGCACACCTCGGAAGACCAGCACTCGGGCCTGGCTGATGCCGCCCTGATGGCCAAGGAGCTGAAGGACTTCGACCTGTTCCATGCCTGGGACATCACACCCGAGCAGGCCATCGAGCGCGCCTTGATCTGTGAAGCGGCGGCGTTCGACGCCGACAGCCGGATCAAGAATGCCGACGGCACCACCCTGAGTACGTCCCAGGGTTGCCGTGTGTATGGCAACAGCCACGGCTTTATCGGCGGCTCGGCCTCGACCCGGCACAGCCTCAGCTGCGTGATGATCGCCGAAGGCGATGGCCAGATGCAGCGCGATTACTGGTATGACGTCAATCGCCAGGGTGAATTGCTCGCGGATGCCGCGGGCATTGGCCGCAAGGCCGCGCAGCGGGCGGCCAGCCGCCTGGGTGCGCGCCCGGTGCCGACCTGCGAAGTGCCGGTGCTGTTCTCGGCGGAATTGGCCGGTGGTTTGTTCGGCAATTTCCTTTCGGCAATCTCCGGCGGCAACCTGTACCGCAAGTCGTCATTCCTCGAAGGGGCAATGGGCCAGCGCCTGTTCCCGGAATGGTTGACCCTCGACGAGCGTCCGCACCTGATGCAGGGCATGGGCAGCTCGGCCTTTGACGGCGACGGCCTGGCGACCTATGCCAAGCCGTTCGTCGAAAATGGCACCCTGGTCTCCTACGTGCTGGGTACCTACTCGGGCCGCAAGCTGGGCCTGCCGAGCACGGCCAACGCCGGTGGCGTGCACAACCTGTTCGTCACCCATGGGGTCGAGGACCAGGACGCGCTGATCCGGCGCATGGGCCGCGGCCTGCTGGTGACCGAGTTGATGGGCCATGGCCTGAACATGGTCACCGGGGATTATTCGCGCGGTGCGGCGGGCTTCTGGGTCGAGAATGGCGAAATCCAGTTCCCGGTTCAGGAAGTGACCATTGCCGGCAATATGCGCGATATGTTCAAGCAGATCGTCGCGGTGGGCAGCGATCTGGAACTGCGCAGCCATATCCGTACCGGTTCGGTATTGATCGAGCGGATGACCGTCGCCGGTAGCTGATTGCACTGATTAAAAAGGCGCGCCATCCGTTGGATGGCGCGCCTTTTTTGTGGCGTTTTACACGCCCGCAATGGCCTGACTGAAACGCCTGTTGGCGAAGGGTGTAGGCGCGAGCTTGCTCGCGATGGACGTCAACGATAATGCGGGGAACCTGGTGCCCCTTGGTGTCAGGGCTACCATCGCGAGCAAGCTCGCTCCTACAGAGTACGTGGCAGGCCGGCGTTATTCGCCTTCGTCGAAATAGTTGTTGATCAGCTTGACCAGCGCGGCCATCGCATCGTCTTCCTGCTCGCCTTCGGTCTTCAGGTGGATCTTGGTGCCTTTGCCGGCCGCGAGCATCATCATGGCCATGATGCTCTTGCCGTCGACCATGCTTTCCGGTGTACGCCCGGCGCGGATCTGGCAGGGGAACTGGCCGGCCACGCCGACGAACTTCGCCGAAGCGCGGGCATGCAGACCCAGTTTGTTGATGATTTCAATTTCCAGAGCGGGCATCGCGGTGGTGGTCCTTTCAGCTAAGGTCGCGGTGGCGGACCTGGACGTTCTTCAGGGATTGTTGCAGGGCCTTGCCCAAGCGTTCGGTGAGGTAGACGGAGCGGTGATGCCCGCCCGTGCAGCCGATGGCAATAGTGACATAAGCCCGGTTGCTGGCGGCAAAACGCGGCAACCATTTGAGCAAATAACTGGAAATATCTTGGTACATTTCCTCGACGTCGGCTTGTGCGGCCAGGTATTCGGCCACCGGTTGGTCGAGCCCGGACTGCTCGCGCAATTCCGGTTTCCAGTAGGGGTTGGGCAGGCAACGTACGTCGAACACCAGGTCGGCATCCACCGGCATTCCGCGCTTGAAGCCGAACGATTCGACCAGGAAGGCGGTGCCTGGTTCCGGCTGGTTCAGCAGGCGCAGCTTGATGGTGTCGCGCAGTTGGTAGAGGTTCAGGTGGGTGGTATTGACCTTGAGGTCGGCCAGGTCCGAGATCGGCCCCAACAGGTTGCTTTCGTCGCGAATGGCCTCGGCCAGGGAACGATTGGCATTGCTCAGCGGGTGGCGGCGACGGGTTTCGGAAAAACGCTTGAGCAGGGTTTCTTCGTCGGCGTCCAGGTACAGCACATCGCACTGGATGTGCCGGCTGCGCACTTCATCGAGCAGTTCCGGGAAGCGCGACAGGTGGCTGGGCAGGTTGCGCGCGTCGATGGAAACGGCCACCAGCGGTTGCGCCAGCTCGGTATGGATCAGCGCGCGCTCGGCCAGTTCCGGCAGCAGGCCGGCCGGTAGGTTGTCAATGCAGTAGTAGCCGCTGTCCTCGAGGACATCGAGGGCGGTACTTTTACCCGAGCCGGAACGACCACTGACGATGATCAAGCGCATGGTCAGTGACCACTCTGCTCGTCCAGGACCACCTGATACAGGGCCTGGTTGGAGGTTGCACCGCGCAGCTTGTCACGCACGTCCTTGCGGTCGAGCATGCTGGCAATCTGCCGTAGCAGCTCCAGGTGGGCATCGGTGGCGGCTTCCGGGACCAGCAGGACGAACAGCAGGTCAACCGGCGCGCCGTCGATGGCATCGAAATCGATGGGGGCGTCCAGATGCATCAGGGCGCTGATGGGTGCCACGCAACCCTTCAGGCGGCAGTGCGGGATGGCAATGCCATTGCCGAAACCGGTCGAGCCGAGTTTTTCCCGCGCGATCAGGCTGTCGAAGACATCCTGCATCGCCAGATAAGGAACTTCCTGGCTGATCAGGTTGGCAATTTGCTCGAGGGCTTTCTTTTTACTGCCGCCCGGCACGTTCACCAAGGAACGGCCGGGGGTCAGGATGCTTTCAAGTCGGATCATGGATGGGTATCAGCGACCTGTACCTTGGAGCAGGTGCAGGTTCTTTTCCTTATGCTTTTTCAGTTGTCGGTCCAACTTGTCGGTAAGCAGGTCGATCGCCGCATACATGTCGTCATGCTCGGCGTTGGCGACCACTTCACCGCCGTGGATATGCAAGGTGGCTTCGATTTTCTGCTTCAGTTTTTCGACGGCCATGGTCACCTGTACGTTGGTGATCTTGTCGAAATGACGCTCCAGTCGGTCGAGTTTCTCGCCGATGTAAGCACGCAGGGGTTCGGTCACTTCCAGTTGGTGTCCACTGATATTGACTTGCATACAGCTTCTCCTTCGTTGCCAGTGCATAACGCGGCAGGCGATTGCCTGCCACAGTGCTACGCCCTGAAAGTCACCGATCGGCGACTTTCAGAAAGCAGCCCAGACGCTGTAACGCGGCCCCGTCCACTACATCAGTCGCTTCCGCTCGCTGGAGGGGGCGATCCCCAGGGACTCACGGTATTTGGCGACGGTACGACGGGCCACCTGAATGCCTTGTGCCTCCAGTAAACCAGCGATCTTGCTGTCACTCAACGGCTTTTTCTGATTTTCCGCTGCAACCAGTTTCTTGATGATCGCGCGGATCGCCGTGGACGAGCATTCGCCGCCTTCGGAGGTGCTGACGTGGCTGGAGAAAAAGTATTTCAGTTCATAGATACCGCGGGGGGTATGCATGAATTTTTGCGTGGTCACCCGGGAAATCGTCGATTCGTGCATGCCCACCGCTTCGGCGATGTCATGCAGGACCAACGGTTTCATCGCCTCGTCACCGTACTCCAGGAAGCCGCGCTGGTGCTCGACGATCTGGGTGGCGACCTTCATCAGGGTTTCGTTGCGGCTCTGCAGGCTCTTGATGAACCAGCGAGCTTCCTGCAACTGGTTGCGCATGAAGGTGTTGTCGGCGCTGGTGTCGGCACGCCGGACAAAACCGGCGTACTGCGGGTTGACCCGCAGGCGGGGTACCGATTCCTGGTTCAGTTCCACCAGCCAGCGCTCGTTGTCCTTGCGCACGATCACGTCCGGCACCACGTATTCGGCTTCGCTGGACTCGATTTGCGAGCCCGGGCGCGGGTTGAGGCCCTGGACCAGTTCGATGACCTGGCGCAGTTCGTCTTCCTTGAGCTTCATGCGCCGCATCAACTGGCTGTAGTCGCGGCTGCCGAGCAGATCGATGTAGTCGCTGACCAGGCGCTGGGCTTCGGCCAGCCAAGGCGTGCGGGCCGACAGCTGGCGCAGTTGCAGCAACAGGCATTCACCGAGGTTGCGCGCGCCGATGCCGGCCGGTTCGAATTGCTGGATGCGATGCAGCACCGCTTCGATCTCGTCCAGCTCGATATCCAGCTCCGGGTCGAAGGCGTCGAGGATTTCCTCGAGGGTCTCGTCCAGGTAGCCCTGATTGTTGATGCAGTCGATCAGGGTTACGGCGATCAGCCGGTCGGTGTCGGACATCGGTGCCAGGTTCAGTTGCCAGAGCAGGTGGCTCTGCAGGCTCTCGCCGACCGAGGTGCGGGTGGTGAAGTCCCACTCGTCGTCATCGTTGCTTGGCAGGCTGCTGGCGCTGGTCTGGTAGACATCTTCCCAGGCGGTGTCGACGGGCAGCTCGTTGGGAATGCGCTCGTTCCAGTCGCCTTCCTCGAGATTGTCCACCGTCGGCGCGGTTTCCTGCTGGTAGGACGGTTCTTCGACCTCGGTGTTGGGTTTGTGCTCGGCGTTGTCGGCCAGCGGGTCGGTATTGTCGAAGTCGTCGCCTTCTTCCTGGCGTTCGAGCATCGGATTGGACTCCAGGGCCTCCTGGATTTCCTGCTGAAGGTCCAGGGTCGACAATTGGAGCAGGCGGATGGCCTGTTGCAGCTGCGGTGTCATCGTCAGCTGCTGGCCCATTCTCAGGACTAGCGATGGTTTCATGGCAGGGGCTTAACACCTTATTCGCCGGCGCGCATGCGCCATCCACTCTACAGGGCGCCGGGGCGCCAAACATAAGCAAATTATATGCCTGAAACCCGAGCCTTTGCCTAGAGCGTTGTAACAATAAAAATTGTGTGGTTTTTATTGAACGGGGCGCGCTCTGGCGCTTGATCCTTTGCCTCGATGTTTACAGGCGGAATTCGTGGCCCAGGTAGACTTCCTTGACCAGTTCGTTGGCCAGGATGGTGGCCGAATCGCCTTCGGCAATCAGCTGTCCATCATTGACGATATAGGCGGTTTCGCAGATGTCCAAGGTCTCGCGGACGTTGTGGTCGGTGATCAATACACCGATGCCCTTGGCCTTGAGGTGATAGATGATCTGTTTGATATCGCCTACGGAAATCGGGTCAACCCCGGCGAAGGGTTCGTCGAGCAGGATGAATTTCGGCGCGGTGGCCAGGGCGCGGGCAATTTCCACGCGACGCCGTTCGCCACCAGACAGGCTCATACCGAGGTTATCGCGGATGTGGCTGATGTGGAATTCCTGCAGCAGGCTTTCCAGCTCCTTGCGGCGAGCGTTCTTGTCGATGTCCTTGCGGGTCTCGAGGATTGCCATGATGTTGTCCGCCACCGACAGCTTGCGGAAAATCGACGCTTCCTGGGGCAGGTAGCCGATCCCGGCGCGCGCGCGGCCGTGCATGGGCTGGTGGCTGACGTCCTGGTCGTCGATCAGCACGCGACCCTGGTCGGCCTGGACCAGACCGACGATCATGTAGAAGCAGGTGGTCTTGCCGGCACCGTTGGGGCCGAGCAAGCCGACGATCTGCCCGCTGTCGATCGACAGGCTGACATCACGCACCACCTGGCGACTTTTGTAGGCCTTGGCCAGATGCTGGGCTTTCAGGGTTGCCATTACTGCGCCTTCTGCTGTTCGGTTTTCTGCTTCGGCTGGATGACCATGTCGATGCGTGGGCGCGGCGCGGTGATCGCGCTACCGTTGGCGCGACCGGCCTGGGCAATCTGCTTCACCGTGTCGTAGACGATTTTCTCGCCTTCGGTGGTGTTGCCGTCGTTGATCACCTTGGCCTTGTCGATCAGGATGATGCGGTTCTGCTGAGCGTGGTACTGGATGGTCACGCCATAGCCCTGCACCGGCTTCGGATCGCCGACTTTCTGCAGTTGCTCGAAGTAGGCCAGGTTGCCCACGGAGGTCACCACGTCGATGGCGCCGTCCTTGGTCCGGGTCAGCGTCACGGTGTTGCCCTTGACGATCATCGAGCCTTGGGTAATGACCACATCGCCCTTGTAGGTGGCGATGCCTTGCTTGTCGTCCAGTTGAGCGTCGTCGGCTTGGATGCGGATGGGCTGCTGGCTGTCGGTCGGCAGTGCCCAGGCGCTCACGCTTCCCAGTGCCGCACCCAGGCCAAGCAAAATAGGGAGGGTTTTAACGAGACTCATACTGTCCTCTTACATTGGACAGCAGGTGTATCCGGCTGTCGTTCAAATACGCTTTCATTCCCTTGCCAGTGGTCACGCCGTCGGCACCGTCGATTCTAACGGCTTGCTCGGTCTGCGCATATTGCTTCTGTGGGAATACTGTCATTCGACTGCTGGTAATGATCACTTCCCGCTGTAGTTCGTCAGTGCGCGCCACCCGTACCGAGTCGATCAGTTCGATCTCGGTGCCGTCCGGGTTGACCTCGGCGTGCTCGCTCTGGACGTGCCAGGGATAGACCGTGCCACGGTAGATGTGCATGTCGGGCTTGGTCACCAGGGTAACGTCGGAAGCCTTGAGGTGTTCGACCTTGTCACCGGTCAGGTCGTACTGGACCCGGCCGTCCGGCATGTACTGAATGCTGTGGGCGTTAATAGCGTAGTAGTCGATCTGGGTTTCATCGACCTGCGCCATCGGGCGCTCGAGGAAGCGTTCCGGGCTGATGTTCCAGTAGCCAACAGCCGCGAAAATCGCAGCAATGACAGCGAACAGCAGAATGTTGCGAATTTTCTTGCTCAGCATAAATAGCTCTACAGGTAGGCGGCGTGAGCCGCTTCAAGGCTGTCCTGGGCTTGCAGGATCAGCTCGCAGAATTCGCGGGCGGCGCCTTCGCCACCCCGGGCCCGGGTAATACCGTGGGCGTGTTCGCGGACGAAGCTGGCGGCGTTGGCCACCGCCATGCCCAATCCGACGCGGCGGATCACCGGCAGGTCCGGCAGGTCGTCACCCAGGTAGGCGACCTGTTCATAGCTTAGATTGAGCTGGGCGAGCAGGGCGTCGAGCACCACCAGCTTGTCCTCGCGACCCTGGTAGACATGGGGGATGCCGAGGTTCTGCGCGCGGCGTTCGACCAGTGCGGTCTTGCGACCGCTGATAATAGCGGTTTGCACGCCGGCGGCCATCAGCATCTTGATGCCCTGGCCGTCGAGGGTGCTGAACGACTTGAATTCGCTGCCGTCTTCGAGGAAGTACAGGCGGCCATCGGTCAGCACGCCGTCGACGTCGAAGACCGCCAGCTTGATGGCTTTGCCGCGTTGCAACAGATCGTCGTTCATTTACATCACTCCCGCGCGCAGCAGATCGTGCATATTCAGGGCGCCCACCGGGCGATCTTCGCCGTCGATCACCACCAGCGCGCTGATCTTGTGGTCTTCCATGATTTTCAGGGCTTCGGCGGCGAGCATCTCGGCCCGTGCGGTCTTGCCGTGGGGAGTCATGACGTCTTCGATCAGGGCCGTGTGAATGTCGATGGTGCGGTCCAGGGTCCGGCGCAGGTCGCCGTCGGTGAAGATCCCGGCCAGGCGCCCGTCGGCTTCGACGATCACGGTCATGCCGAGGCCTTTGCGCGTCATTTCCATCAGCGCGTCTTTCAGCAGGGTGCCGCGCAGTACCTGTGGCAACTCGTCGCCGGCATGCATGACATTTTCCACTTTCAGCAACAGTCGACGACCCAGGGCGCCGCCCGGATGGGAAAAGGCAAAGTCCTCGGCGGTGAAGCCGCGGGCTTCGAGCAGTGCCACGGCCAGGGCATCGCCCATCACCAGGGCGGCGGTGGTGGAGGAGGTCGGGGCCAGATTCAGCGGGCAGGCCTCATGCTCGACATGCACGTTCAGGTTGACTTCGGCGGCCTTGGCCAGCGGCGAGTCGGGGTTGCCGGTCAGGCTGATCAACTGGATGCCCAGGCGCTTGATCAAGGGCAGCAGGGTGACGATTTCCGCGGTGGAGCCGGAGTTGGACAGGGCCAGGATGATGTCGTCCCGGGTGATCATGCCCATGTCGCCGTGGCTGGCCTCGGCGGGATGCACGAAAAACGCCGTGGTGCCGGTACTGGCCAGGGTCGCGGCGATCTTGTTGCCGATGTGCCCGGACTTGCCCATGCCGACCACGACCACACGGCCCTTGCTGGCCAGAATCATTTCGCAAGCGCGTACGAAATCCGCGTCGATGTGGGCGAGCAAGCCTTCTACGGCTTCGCGTTCGAGGCGGATGGTGCGTTGTGCTGATTGAATCAGGTCGCTGGATTGGCTCATGTCAGAAATCGGTTAGCCTGATGAAAAGGCGCGATTATAGCGGCAATGACTTCTCCACTCACACTAGATCATTGCGTTTTGCGTGGAGGCTGTAGGAGTTTGCCTTCGGTTTTTATCTCGCAAGCTGTCAAGCCCGGCTGTATTTATCCTGAACAAGGGTGGCTTCGGTCTTGGGCGGCTCGTATCAGCGGTGATATAGTTCGCGGCTAGTTCGGCCCGCTCAGGACGTATGCGCCTCTTTTCAAGAGAGGCCGGGTGTCCGAGTCCGAGGCCGCATCGCAAGGAGTTTAGATGAGCGCCGATAACGCCTACGCGGTCGAGCTGAAGGGTGTGACCTTCAAGCGCGGTGCGCGCAGCATCTTCAATAATGTCGACATTCGTATCCCGCGAGGCAAGGTCACCGGCATCATGGGGCCTTCCGGGTGCGGCAAGACCACCCTGTTGCGGCTGATAGGCGCGCAACTGCGCCCCAGCGGCGGCGAAGTCTGGGTCAATGGTCAGAATCTCCCCACCCTGTCGCGCGGCGATCTGTTCGATGCGCGCAAGCACATGGGCGTGCTGTTCCAGAGCGGTGCACTGTTCACCGACCTGGACGTTTTCGAGAACGTCGCCTTTCCGCTGCGGGTTCACACCGAACTGCCGGAAGAAATGATTCGTGACATTGTCCTGCTCAAATTGCAGGCGGTAGGCCTGCGCGGGGCGGTCGACCTGATGCCCGACGAATTGTCCGGCGGCATGAAACGTCGTGTGGCTCTGGCCCGGGCCATTGCCCTGGACCCGCAGATCCTCATGTACGACGAACCGTTCGTCGGTCAGGACCCGATCGCCATGGGCGTACTCGTGCGCTTGATCCGCCTGCTCAATGACGCCCTGGGCATCACCAGCATTGTGGTCTCCCATGATCTGGCCGAAACCGCCAGCATCGCCGACTACCTGTATGTGGTCGGTGATGGCGAGGTGCTCGGGCAAGGTACCCCGGAAGAACTGATGAACGCCGATAACCCGCGTATCCGCCAGTTTATGAAGGGCGATCCCGACGGTCCCGTACCGTTCCACTTTCCGGCGCCGGACTACCGCACCGACCTGTTGGGGAAGCGCTGACAATGCGCAAGAAATCCATTATCGAGAGAGTGCGCCTGTTCGGTCGCTCGGGCCTGGACGTGCTCGCCGTGTTCGGTCGTTCGACCCTGTTTCTCTCCCATGTGCTGTTCGGCCGCGGCAGCATCGGCGGCGGCTTCGGGCTGCTGATCAAGCAATTGCATTCCGTGGGCGTGATGAGCCTGGTGATCATTGTCGTCTCCGGGGTCTTCATCGGCATGGTCCTGGCTCTGCAGGGTTTCAATATCCTCTCCAGCTACGGTTCCGAGCAGGCGGTGGGGCAGATGGTCGCTCTGACCCTGTTGCGCGAGCTCGGGCCGGTGGTCACCGCGTTGCTGTTCGCCGGGCGGGCCGGTTCGGCGCTGACCGCCGAAATCGGCAACATGAAGTCCACCGAGCAGCTTTCCAGCCTGGAGATGATCGGTGTCGATCCGCTCAAGTACATCATCGCGCCGCGGTTGTGGGCCGGCTTCATTTCCCTGCCGCTGCTGGCAATGATCTTCAGCGTGGTTGGGATCTGGGGCGGTTCGTGGGTGGCGGTTGACTGGCTGGGGGTCTATGAGGGCTCCTACTGGGCCAACATGCAGAACAGTGTGACGTTCAACAGTGATGTGCTGAACGGCATCATCAAAAGTATCGTGTTCGCCTTCGTGGTGACCTGGATTGCCGTGTTTCAAGGCTACGACTGCGAACCTACTTCCGAGGGGATCAGCCGTGCCACGACCAAGACCGTGGTCTATGCCTCCCTGGCAGTGCTGGGCCTTGACTTTATTCTGACCGCCTTGATGTTTGGAGATTTCTGATGCAAAACCGCACCCTGGAAATCGGTGTCGGCCTTTTTCTGCTGGCTGGCATCCTGGCTTTGCTGCTGCTTGCGTTGCGGGTCAGTGGACTGTCCCCTACGGCAAACACTGAAACGTATAAATTATATGCGTACTTCGACAATATCGCCGGTTTGACTGTCAGAGCTAAGGTCACCATGGCCGGTGTCACCATCGGCAAGGTGACGGCGATCGATCTGGACCATGACAGTTTCACCGGTCGGGTGACCATGCAAGTTGAAAAACGCGTGAACAACCTGCCGACTGATTCCACTGCGTCTATCCTCACGGCGGGCTTGCTCGGTGAGAAGTACATCGGCCTCAGCGTGGGCGGGGAAGACACCCTGCTCAAGGATGGTGGGACTATCCACGACACCCAGTCGTCGCTGGTGCTGGAAGATCTGATCGGTAAATTCCTGCTCAATACCGTGAATAAAGACGCCAAATGAGGAGTTTTTCCATGATCTCGATGTTGCGACGTAGTCTGCTGGTGCTGCTGGCGACCTTGCCCTTGATGGGCACTGCCCTGGCTGCGACCTCGGCCCATGACCTGGTCAAGAACACCACTGACCGGATACTGGCCGACCTTACAGCGAACAAGGCGCAGTACAAACAGAACCCCGGAGCTTTCTATGAGGCGCTGAACACCATCATCGGCCCGGTGGTGGATGCCGAAGGCATTTCCAAAAGCATCATGACGGTCAAGTACTCGCGCAAGGCCACGCCCGAGCAGATGAAGACCTTCGAGGAAAACTTCAAGAAGGGCCTGTTCCAGTTCTACGGCAACGCCTTGCTGGAGTACAACAACCAGGGCATCACCGTCGATCAGCCCAAGGATGAGTCGGGCGACCGTACCAGCGTCGGCATGACCGTCAAGGGCAACAACGGCGCGATCTATCCGGTTTCCTACACCATGGAGAAAATCAACGGCGAGTGGAAGCTGCGCAACGTGATCATCAACGGCATCAATATCGGCAAGCTGTTCCGCGATCAGTTCACCGATGCGATGCAGCGCAACAACAACAACCTGGACCAGACCATCAACAACTGGGCCAGCGAAGTGGAGAAGGCCAAGGCCGAATCCGAGAAAAACCCGCAGAAGGGCGCGCAGAGTGAGTGAAGCCAGCGTTCGCGCCGGTGAGGCAGGTGAAGTGCTGCTGGCCGGGGTGATCGACTACAGCACCGGCCCGGCCTTGCGCAAGGACGGGCAGGTGCTGATCAAGGCCAGCGCTGCGCCGGCCGTGGTGGTCGACTGCTCCGCGGTGGAGAAATCCAGCAGTGTCGGCCTGGCCTTGCTGCTGGCGTTCATGCGTGACGCCGCCGAGGGCGGCAAAGCCTTGAGCATTCGCGCCATGCCGCAAGACATGCGAGAAATCGCCGAGGTTTCCGAGTTGACGGAGATCCTCGGCGTTCATTGACAGTGCCATGAATAAAGAAGCCCCCCGTCAGTGTCCTGCAATGCGGGGTTCGCAGGCGCGGGGCTTTTTTGTATGATGGCCGACCCGCGCGCGTTGGGCGCCGATTGAGGTTGAGCATGCAGGCTTACGAAGTAAAGAGCTTCCTTGAAGAAAAGCTGTCGGACACTCTTTCAAAAGTGCAGGTTGAAGTTGAAGGCGAAGGCTGCAACTTCCAGCTGAACGTAATTAGCGACGAACTGGTGGCCCTGAGCCCGGTGAAGCGTCAGCAGAGCATCTATGCCCATTTGAACCCGTGGATCGCCGATGGCAGCATCCATGCGGTCACTATGAAATTTTTCAGCCGCGCGGCCTGGGCCGAGCGCACCTGAGCCTGAATTGGCGTCGAGACCCTTATGGACAAACTGATTATTACTGGCGGCGTTCGTCTTGATGGCGAAATCCGCATTTCCGGGGCGAAGAACTCCGCCCTGCCGATCCTGGCCGCCACGTTGCTGTGCGATGGCCCGGTGACCGTGGCCAACCTGCCGCACCTGCACGATATCACCACCATGATCGAGCTGTTCGGGCGCATGGGCATTGAGCCGGTGATCGACGAGAAGCTCAGCGTGGAAATCGATCCGCGCAGCATCAAGACCCTGATCGCGCCGTACGAGCTGGTGAAAACCATGCGTGCCTCGATCCTGGTGCTGGGGCCGATGGTCGCCCGTTTCGGTGAAGCCGAAGTCGCCCTGCCTGGCGGTTGCGCCATCGGCTCGCGTCCGGTGGACCTGCACATCCGCGGCCTGGAAGCCATGGGTGCGGTGATCGACGTCGAAGGCGGCTACATCAAGGCCAAGGCGCCGGAAGGCGGCCTGCGCGGGGCGAACTTTTTCTTTGATACCGTCTCCGTGACCGGTACCGAGAACATCATGATGGCCGCCTCCCTGGCCCGTGGCCGCAGCGTGCTGCAGAACGCCGCGCGCGAGCCGGAAGTGGTCGACCTGGCGAACTTCCTCAACGCCATGGGCGCCAAGGTCAGCGGTGCCGGTACCGACACCATCACCATCGACGGTGTCGAGCGCCTGCACTCGGCCACCTACAAGGTGATGCCGGACCGTATCGAGACCGGCACCTACCTGGTGGCCGCGGCCGCTACGGGTGGCCGGGTCAAGGTCAAGGACACCGATCCGACCATTCTTGAAGCCGTGCTGGAGAAGCTGAAAGAGTCCGGTGCCGAAATCACCACCGGTGAAGACTGGATCGAGCTGAACATGCATGGCAAGCGGCCGAAGGCGGTCAACGTGCGCACCGCGCCGTACCCGGCATTCCCGACCGACATGCAGGCCCAGTTCATTTCGCTCAACGCCATCGCTGAAGGCACTGGCGCGGTGATCGAGACGATTTTCGAAAACCGTTTCATGCACGTGTACGAGCTGCATCGCATGGGCGCGAAGATCCAGGTCGAAGGCAACACTGCCATCGTCACCGGTATCGAACGCCTGAAAGGCGCGCCGGTCATGGCTACCGACCTGCGGGCTTCGGCCAGCCTGGTGATTTCGGCGCTGACCGCTGAAGGTGACACGCTGATCGACCGCATCTACCACATCGACCGTGGTTATGAGTGCATCGAAGAGAAGTTGCAGATGCTCGGTGCCAAGATCCGCCGCGTTCCGGGCTAGTGCTGTTCCCCCCTGTAGGAGCGAGCTTGCTCGCGATGGGCGTCAACGATAACGCGGGAAGTCTGATGCCCCGCGGTGTCCCCGACTACCATCGCGAGCAAGCTTGCTCCTACAGGGGCGGGTCGGTCTGTTAGAGTGTTGCAGTATCCTGATTGAAGGAATTAGGTTTTCCCATGCTGACCATTGCACTGTCCAAGGGCCGCATTCTCGATGACACCCTGCCGCTGCTCGCTGAAGCGGGCATCGTGCCGACCGAGAATCCGGACAAGAGCCGCAAGCTGATCATTCCCACGACCCAGGACGACGTCCGTCTGCTGATCGTGCGGGCTACCGACGTGCCGACTTATGTCGAGCATGGCGCGGCTGACCTCGGTGTGGCCGGTAAAGATGTGTTGATGGAATACGGCGGCCAGGGGTTGTACGAACCCCTGGACCTGCAGATCGCCCAGTGCCGGCTGATGACCGCCGGCGCCATCGGTGCCGTCGAGCCCAAGGGCCGTCTGCGCGTGGCGACCAAGTTCGTCAACGTGGCCAAGCGCTACTACGCCGAACAGGGCCGTCAGGTCGATATCATCAAACTCTACGGCTCCATGGAGCTGGCGCCGCTGATCGGCCTGGCCGACAAGATCATCGACGTTGTCGACACCGGCAATACCCTGCGGGCCAACGGCCTGGAACCCCAGGAACTGATCGCCACCATCAGCTCCCGCCTGGTGGTGAACAAGGCGTCGATGAAAATGCAGCACGCCCGTATCCAGTCCCTGATCGATACCCTGCGCAAGGCAGTGGAGTCGCGACACCGCAGCTGATTCAATTGCGCGGCCTTGAGCCGCGCCCATCTATCCGTGTCATAGCCAGAATTCTCAGGTGCCCACGCGGATGGCTTGGTTGTCTTGCGGCGCCTGAGATCTGCTGTTCCCAAGCATTTGCCAATTATTGAGGCCCTCGCTATGACCACGTCCAACGCAATTCGCCGACTCAACGCCGCCGATCCTGACTTTGCTCATCATCTGGATCATCTGCTGAGCTGGGAAAGTGTGTCCGACGACTCGGTCAACCAGCGGGTGCTGGACATCATCAAGGCCGTGCGCGAGCGCGGCGATGCGGCGCTGGTGGAATTCACCCAGCGTTTCGACGGCCTGGAAGTCGCTTCCATGGCTGACCTGATCCTGCCCCGTGAGCGCCTGGAACTGGCTCTGACGCGGATCACCGCGCCGCAGCGCGAGGCCCTGGAAAAGGCCGCCGAGCGCGTGCGCAGCTACCACGAAAAGCAGAAGCAGGACTCCTGGAGCTACACCGAGGCCGACGGCACGGTGCTCGGCCAGAAGGTCACGCCACTGGACCGCGCCGGCTTGTACGTGCCGGGGGGCAAGGCGTCCTATCCGTCTTCGGTGCTGATGAACGCGATTCCGGCCAAGGTGGCGGGGGTTGCCGAAGTGGTGATGGTGGTGCCGACCCCGCGTGGTGAGATCAACGAACTGGTGCTGGCGGCGGCGTGCATTGCCGGGGTCGATCGGGTGTTCACCATCGGCGGGGCTCAGGCGGTCGCGGCACTGGCCTACGGCACCGAGAGCGTGCCCAAGGTTGACAAGGTGGTCGGCCCCGGCAATATTTATGTGGCCACGGCCAAGCGTCACGTGTTCGGCCAGGTCGGTATCGACATGATCGCCGGACCGTCGGAGATCCTCGTGGTCTGCGACGGCCAGACCGACCCGGACTGGATCGCCATGGATCTGTTCTCCCAGGCCGAGCACGACGAAGATGCCCAGGCCATCCTGGTCAGCCCGGACGCCGCGTTCCTCGACCAGGTCGCCGCGAGCATCGCTAAGCTGCTGCCGACCATGGAGCGCGCGGCGATTATCGAGACTTCGCTCAACGGCCGCGGTGCCCTGATCCAGGTGCGTGATATGCAGCAGGCCATCGACGTGGCCAATCGCATCGCCCCGGAACACCTCGAGCTGTCGGTCGCCGACCCGCAGGCCTGGTTGCCGCAGATCCGTCATGCCGGGGCGATTTTCATGGGCCGTCACACTTCCGAGGCCCTTGGCGACTACTGCGCCGGTCCCAACCACGTGTTGCCGACTTCCGGCACCGCACGCTTCTCGTCGCCGCTGGGGGTGTATGACTTCCAGAAACGTTCGTCGATCATTTTCTGCTCGGAGCAGGGCGCGTCCGAACTGGGCAAAACCGCTTCGGTCCTGGCCCGTGGCGAGTCGCTGAGCGCTCACGCCCGCAGTGCGGAATACCGGATCGTCGCTGATAAGGAACAGGGGAAACAAGCATGAGCAAGTTCTGGAGCAAATTCGTCAAGGACCTGGTGCCCTATGTGCCAGGTGAACAACCGAAGCTGAGCAAGCTGGTCAAGCTCAACACCAATGAAAACCCCTACGGTCCTTCGCCCAAGGCCCTGGCCGCGATGAAGGCTGAAGTGAGCGACGACCTGCGCCTGTACCCGGACCCCAACGGCGACCTGCTCAAGCACGCCGCGGCCGAGTACTACGGGGTGAAGACCAACCAGGTGTTTCTCGGCAACGGTTCCGACGAAGTCCTGGCGCACATCTTCTATGGTCTGTTCCAACAGGACCGGCCGCTGCTGTTCCCGGATATCAGCTATAGCTTCTATCCGGTGTACTGCGGCCTGTACGGCATCAGCTTCGATGCTGTGCCACTGGACGAGCAGTTCCAGATCCGTGTGGCGGATTACGCCCGGCCCAACGGCGGGATCATTTTCCCCAACCCGAACGCGCCAACCGGTTGCCTGCTGGCGCTCGACGCGGTGGAGCAGATACTCAAGGCCAGTCCGGATTCGGTGGTGGTGGTCGACGAGGCGTATATCGACTTCGGTGGCGAAACGGCCATCGGCCTGGTGGACCGTTACCCGAACCTGCTGGTGACCCAGACCCTGTCCAAGTCGCGCTCTCTGGCGGGGCTGCGGGTCGGCCTGGCGGTTGGGCATGTGGACCTGATCGAGGCCCTGGAGCGGATCAAGAACAGCTTCAACTCCTACCCGCTGGACCGCATGGCGATTGCCGGCGCGGCGGCGGCGTTCGCGGACCGGGCGTATTTCGAGGACAGCTGCCGCAAGGTCATCGACAGTCGCGAGTGGCTGGTGGCGCAGTTACAGGCCAAGGGGTTTGAGGTGTTGCCGTCGGCGGCGAACTTCATCTTCGCCCGTCACCCGCAACACGATGCGGCGGCACTGGCGGCCAAGGTCCGGGAGCAGGGGGTGATCGTGCGGCACTTCAAGCAGGAGCGGATTGCCCAGTTTCTGCGGATCACCATCGGGCTGCCTGCTCAGAACCAGGCCCTGATCGACGCCCTGGGCGAACTCTAGGTGTG
This sequence comes from Pseudomonas sp. GW821-FHT04D07, assembly GCF_059420225.1. Lineage (NCBI taxonomy): Bacteria > Pseudomonadati > Pseudomonadota > Gammaproteobacteria > Pseudomonadales > Pseudomonadaceae > Pseudomonas > Pseudomonas sp. GW821-FHT04D07. The sequence goes on along the minus strand of NZ_JBWKTH010000006.1, from coordinate 127,398 downwards.
TCGTCCCACCCCGTAACGCATCGCTTGCGGGGTGGGTATCTGTGTGTGCGGACTTTTTGGCGCACGATCATGGCTGTACAACCCTTCCCAAAAGCCGATGCAGCGCAATAAACCCCTCTATTGATTTGAACGACGAGCTTGGGCCGGGGCGAATACTGTCGCTTTGCTGAACGGCCCTCATATTCATGACGTCGATGAAACCCTCAGCTCACGTCAGCCTATTGTCAAATGGCACTATGATATGAGCCTTCGAATGCTTGCCCGCTTTGTTTCGAGTGGCGGTCGATGGGCTCGGTTGTGCCAGTTGAAGTGAGCTACACACCCCAAGCCTGGGGTTGGCAGTTATTCAGGATGCTCGTGCCGCTATCGGCAAGAGTCACTCGCGTCACACGTTTGGTGAGTCTCAAATGGGCTTGCCAGGTCAGACATTCAGGGAAAATGTGATGCTAAAAACACTATCTGCCGCTGTGCTTGGCTTGATGTGCGGTTCGGCGTATGCCCAATCGGTCGATGCGCCGACCTTGAAGGCCGGGGATAGCTGGGTCTATGCCGAAACAGTGGAAACCGGGCCGCAAGGTTTCTCGAGCAAGAACACCTTGCTGACGGTCGAGCGCGTTGACAGTCATAACGTGCTGGTCAGCAACAAGCAGGACGGCTCCAACCAGGCGCCGGTTGAAAGCCTGGTGGGCCTGGACTGGAGCCGCTCCCGTGATATCAACGGCAAGCAGCAGGTGGTCAATCGCCCGCTCGCGTTTCCCTTGAGCGAAGGCAAGACCTGGACGGTCGAATACACCGAGCTGAACCCGAACCGCCTGCATTCCAGAGAGACCTTTCATAACGACTACGTGGTAACAGGTTGGGAAGATGTCCAGGTGCCGGCAGGCACGTTCAAGGCGCTGAAGATCGAATCCGAAGGCCAGTGGTCGGTGATGCTGGCGCCTGTTGCAGTAGGTGGTGCGCAGGCTGTCGTGACACCCGGTCAGGTAACAACGGTCTCCAATGCTCAACGCATAGCGGCGCGCCCTGCCAGTGGCCGCCTGTACAAGGCGTTCTGGTATGTGCCCGAGCAAAAGCGCTTTGTTAAGTCGGTTGAAGAGTATTACGACAACAAGGGTGTGCGTTCGCAGCGCTTCAGTGAGGAGCTGAAGTCGTCCAAGCTGGCTGGCTGATACTGCGTCATTGCGATGCGACGCCGACTTGTGGGAGTCGGCTTGCTGGCGATAGCGGCGTGATAGACGACGCTGGACTTGGAGTCAAGTCCGGCGTCGGCACGATTGCCTTATTCCTCTTCCTGCGGCGGCGTCTGCTGCGGTGGGCGCAAGCCAATCTCGGCGATCAGCTTGAGCTCCTTGCCGTTGCGCAGCACCTGGATGGCCACCTTGTCGGTCGGCTTGATCCGCGCCACCTGATTCATCGAGCGACGACCGTCCGTGGCCGGTTCGCCGTCGATGCTGAGAATCACATCCCCCAGTTGCAAACCGGCCTTCTGCGCCGGACCGTCACGGAACACCCCCGCCACCACGATGCCCGGACGACCGCTGAGGCCGAACGACTCCGCCAGGTCCTGGGTCAGGGGCTGTACCTCGATCCCCAGCCAGCCACGAATCACCTGGCCGTGCTCGATGATCGCCTTCATCACCTCCACCGCCAGATTGATCGGGATCGCAAAGCCGATGCCCTGGGAACCGCCGGACTTGGAGAAAATCGCGGTGTTGATGCCGGTCAGGTTGCCATTGGCATCCACCAGCGCGCCACCGGAGTTGCCGGGGTTGATGGCCGCGTCGGTCTGGATGAAGTCTTCATAGTTGTTCAGGCCCAACTGGTTGCGGCCGGTGGCGCTGATAATGCCCATGGTAGTGGTCTGGCCAACCCCGAACGGGTTGCCGATGGCCAGGGCGATATCGCCGATGCGGATCTGATCCGAACGGCCAATGGTGATCGACGGCAGGTTCGGCAGATCGATCTTGAGCACCGCCAGGTCGGTTTCCGGATCGCTGCCGACCACCTTGGCCAGGGTTTCGCGACCGTCCTTGAGGGCCACCACGATCTGGTCGGCCCCGGCAGTCACATGGTTGTTGGTCAGCAGGTAGCCGGTGGGACTCATGATCACCGCCGAGCCCAGGCTCGACTCCATGCGCTTCTGCTTGGGCAGGTTGTCGCCGAAGAAACGTCGGAATTGCGGGTCCTCGAACAGTGGATGGCTGTTCTTGTTGACCATCTTGGTGGTGTACAGGTTGGCCACCGCTGGCGCGGCAAGGGTCACCGCGTCGGCGTAGGAGGCCGGACCCTGCTGGTTGAGGGTGGTCTGCGGCGCCTGTTGCAGGTTCACATCGAGGTTGGGCAGGCCGACCCATTGCGGGTAGCGCTGGATAACCAGCAAAGCTACCAGCACACCGGCCAGCAACGGCCAGCCAAAGAAACGCAGAGCCTTGAGCATTGAGCAAAGTCCTGGAAGGTTGCAGGCCATGTCGGACGGCCCATAATGTGGCGCATTATACGAGGCCGCGAGCGCCTCTGAATGGGATATTCAGGAGTTTTTATGGCGGTTTCATTGAATACGTTGGTCGAGGAAGCGGATCGCTTTCTAAACAGCGCGCGGATTGCCGATTATTGCCCCAATGGCCTGCAGGTCGAGGGCCGGCCGCAGGTGATGCGTATCGTCAGCGGTGTCACCGCCAGCCAGGCGTTGCTGGATGCGGCCGTCGAGGCCGAGGCCGACCTGATCCTGGTGCATCACGGTTATTTCTGGAAGGGCGAGGACCCTTGTGTCACCGGCATGAAGCAGCGTCGGCTGAAGACCTTGCTCAAGCACGATATCAGTTTATTGGCCTATCACCTGCCATTGGACCTGCACCCGGAGGTCGGCAACAACGTGCAGTTGGCGCGGCAACTGGATATTACCGTGGAGGGCCCGCTGGACCCGGAAAACCCGAAAATTGTCGGCTTGGTGGGCTCGCTGAACGAACCGCTGAGCGCCCGTGACTTCGCGCGCAGGGTTCAGGAAGTGCTGGGGCGCGAGCCGTTGCTGATCGAAGGCGATGAGATGATTCGTCGGGTCGGCTGGTGTACCGGGGGTGGCCAGGGTTATATCGACCAGGCGGTGCTGGCCGGTGTGGACCTGTACCTGAGTGGCGAGGCGTCCGAGCAGACCTTCCACAGCGCACGGGAGAACGGCATCAGCTTTATCGCCGCCGGCCATCACGCCACCGAGCGTTATGGCGTGCAGGCGCTGGGCGAGTACCTGGCGCGACGTTTCGCCCTGGAGCATCTGTTTATCGATTGCCCGAATCCGATCTAGCAACGGCACAACACCGATTTGCCCGGGTGGGTGCGCTGCCCTTGTGGGAGCAAGCTCCGCTCCCCCAGGTCCGATCTGGCCAAACAGGGGGGTATATTCTTATACCGTTTCGATCTAGTTAGCCCCCTCAATAGAATAGGGTGCTGTGCTAGCATGCCTCGCTCGAACACGGCCCGTTGGCCGTCCATAAGAACGCTTTTCGTGAGTAGCCATGGTCGACAAACTGACGCATCTGAAACAGCTGGAGGCGGAAAGCATCCATATCATCCGCGAGGTGGCCGCCGAGTTCGATAATCCGGTGATGCTGTACTCCATCGGTAAAGACTCCGCCGTGATGCTGCACCTGGCGCGCAAGGCGTTTTTCCCGGGCAAGCTGCCGTTTCCGGTGATGCATGTCGATACTCGCTGGAAATTCCAGGAGATGTATAGTTTCCGCGACAAGATGGTCGCCGAGCTGGGCCTGGACCTGATCACCCACGTGAACCCAGAGGGTGTGGCGCAGGGCATCAACCCCTTCACCCACGGCAGTGCCAAGCACACCGACATCATGAAGACCGAGGGCCTCAAGCAGGCCCTGGACAAGTACGGCTTCGATGCGGCCTTCGGTGGCGCCCGGCGTGACGAAGAGAAGTCGCGGGCCAAGGAGCGCGTCTACTCCTTCCGCGACAGCAAGCACCGTTGGGACCCGAAGAATCAGCGTCCGGAGCTGTGGAACGTCTACAACGGCAAGGTCAACAAGGGTGAGTCGATCCGCGTCTTCCCCTTGTCGAACTGGACCGAGCTGGACATCTGGCAGTACATCTACCTCGAAGGCATCCCGATCGTGCCGCTGTATTTCGCCGCCGAGCGCGATGTCATCGAGAAGAACGGCACGCTGATCATGATCGACGACGAGCGGATCCTCGAGCACCTGTCCGACGAGGACAAGGCGCGCATCGTCAAGAAGAAGGTGCGTTTCCGTACCCTTGGCTGCTACCCGTTGACGGGCGCGGTGGAGTCCGAGGCTGAAACCCTCACGGACATCATTCAGGAAATGCTCCTGACGCGTACTTCCGAGCGTCAGGGCCGGGTCATCGATCACGATGGCGCAGGCTCAATGGAAGATAAAAAACGTCAGGGCTATTTCTAAGTAGGGTCTAAGCATGTCGCATCAATCTGATTTGATCAGCGAGGACATCCTCGCCTACCTGGGCCAGCACGAGCGCAAGGAACTGCTGCGCTTTCTGACCTGCGGTAACGTCGACGACGGCAAGAGCACCCTGATCGGGCGCCTGCTGCACGACTCCAAGATGATCTACGAAGACCATCTGGAAGCCATCACCCGCGATTCGAAGAAAGTCGGCACCACCGGTGACGATATCGACCTGGCGTTGCTGGTCGACGGCCTGCAGGCCGAGCGCGAGCAGGGCATCACCATCGATGTCGCCTACCGCTATTTCTCCACCGCCAAGCGCAAGTTCATCATCGCCGACACCCCCGGCCATGAGCAGTACACCCGCAACATGGCCACTGGTGCGTCGACCTGTGACCTGGCGATCATCCTGGTGGACGCCCGCTATGGCGTGCAGACCCAGACCCGTCGCCACAGCTTTATCGCCTCCTTGCTGGGGATCAAGCACATCGTCGTCGCCATCAACAAGATGGACCTCAAGGACTTCGACCAGGGCGTGTTCGAGTCGATCAAGGCCGACTACCTGAAGTTCGCCGAAGGCTTGAAGCTGAAGCCGACCAGCATGCACTTTGTGCCGATGTCGGCCTTGAAGGGCGACAACGTGGTGAACAAGAGCGAGCGTTCGCCCTGGTACACCGGTCAGTCGCTGATGGAAATCCTCGAAACAGTGGAAGTGGCGGGCGACCGTAACTTCACCGACCTGCGTTTCCCGGTGCAGTACGTCAACCGGCCGAACCTGAACTTCCGTGGCTTCGCCGGCACCCTGGCGAGCGGCATCGTGAAGAAGGGCGACGACGTGGTGGTGCTGCCCTCGGGCAAGAGCAGCCGGGTCAAGTCCATCGTCACTTTCGATGGCGAGTTGGAGCACGCCGGTCCCGGTCAGGCGGTGACCCTGACCATGGAAGACGAGATCGATATCTCCCGTGGCGACCTGTTGGTGCATGCCGACAATGTCCCGCCAGTGACCGACAGCTTCGAGGCCATGCTGGTCTGGATGGCTGAAGAGCCGATGTTGCCGGGCAAGAAATACGACATCAAGCGCGCCACCAGCTACGTGCCGGGTTCGATTGCCAGCATCGTCAACAAGGTCGATGTGAACACGTTGGAAGAAGGTCCGGCCAGCGCCTTGCAGTTGAACGAAATCGGCAAGGTCAGGATCGCCCTGGATGCACCGATTGCCCTGGACGGTTACGACAGCAACCGCACCACCGGCTCGTTCATCATCATCGACCGCCTGACCAATGGCACCGTGGGCGCCGGCATGATTGTCGCCCAGCCATTGGCCCATGGCAGCACCACCCATCACGGCAAGCTGGCCCATGTCGCCACCGAGGAGCGTGCCCAGCGTTTTGGCCAGCAACCGGCGACGGTGCTGTTCACCGGCCTGTCGGGCGCGGGCAAGAGCACCCTGGCTTACGCCGTGGAGCGCAAATTGTTCGACCTGGGTCGTGCGGTGTTCGTGCTGGATGGCCAGAACCTGCGTCATGACCTGAACAAGGGCTTGCTGCAGGATCGCGCCGGGCGCACCGAGAACTGGCGGCGTGCCGCCCACGTGGCGCGTCAGTTCAACGAGGCTGGCCTGCTGACCCTGGCCGCGTTCGTTGCGCCGGATGCCGAAGGTCGTGAGCAGGCCAAGGCACTGATTGGCGCCGAGCGTATGTTGACGGTGTACGTCCAGGCTTCGCCGCAGGCTTGTCAGGCGCGTGATCCCCAGGGCTTGTATGCGGCCGGTGGCGATAATATTCCAGGCGAGTCGTTTCCCTACGACGTGCCGTTGAATGCCGACCTGATGGTGGATACGCAGGCTTTGTCGTTGGAAGACAGCGTGAAGAAAGTCCTGGAGCTGTTGCGCCAGCGCGGCGCGATCTAAGGATCCGATGCATTAAAAAACCCGCAGTCGAGTGATCGGCTGCGGGTTTTTTGCGTTCTGGAGATCGCTTTCGCGGCGGTTCGGCGCCCCGACAAGCTCCGCTCCCACAATGTCCGGGTCGTGCTCAAGATCTGTGCACGACCGAAAACCTGTGGGAGCGGAGCTTGCCCGCGAAGAGGCCCTTGCAGACGCCTCAAGACTTGACGGGATACTCGCGATGCATCTGCGCCAGCAAGGCGTCCTTGTCCTCCCACAGCTGGTTGATCCAGCCCTGGAACGCCAGGCGGTATTCGCCGTCTTGGTCATAGTTCCTGCCGACAAACTGCGGCGGGATCTTCAGTTCCTGGAAGTGCACCACCACGTCGCGCACGTTGCCACACAGCAGATCCCAATAGCCCGGTTTGCCACCTGGATAGTGGATGGTCACGTTGACGATGGACTCCAACTGCTCGCCCATGGCATCCAGCACAAAGGCGATACCACCGGCCTTGGGTTTGAGCAGATAACGAAAGGGTGACTGCTGCTGCGCATGCTTGCCCTTGGTAAAGCGCGTGCCTTCAGCAAAGTTGAAGATACCCACAGGGTTGTCACGAAACTTCGCGCAGGTCTTGCGGGTGGTTTCCAGGTCCTTGCCTTTCTTTTCCGGGTGCTTCTCCAGATACGCCTTGGAATAGCGCTTCATAAAGGGGAAACCCAGGGCCCACCAGGCCAGGCCGATCACCGGGACCCAGATCAGCTCCTGCTTGAGAAAGAACTTCAGCGGCTGGATCTTCCGGTTGAGCACGTATTGCAAGACCATGATGTCGACCCAGCTCTGGTGGTTGCTGGTGACCAGGTAGGAATGCTGGTAGTCCAGACCCTCCAGGCCGCTGAGGTGCCAGCGGGTCCGGCGGACCAGTTGCATCCAGGCCTTGTTGTTGCTGACCCAGGCTTCATGGGTATGGTTCATCAACCAGCCGGTGAAACGCTGGGTCAGGGCAAAGGGCAGGGCCTTGAGGAGGGCCACGCAGAACAGGAACGAGCACAGCAGCAGGGTATTCAACGTCAACAGCAGCGAGGCGATCACGCCGCGCAGGGACGCAGGCATAAAGTCGAGCATCTAGATATCCACAGGTCGGTTGGCGGCTTGGATCGCGGTGAGGGCGATGGTGTAGACGATATCGTCCACCTGGGCGCCACGCGGCAGATCGTTGACCGGCTTGCGCAGGCCCTGCAGCATCGGCCCCAGGCTGACGCAGTCGGCGCTGCGTTGCACCGCCTTGTGGGTGGTGTTGCCGGTGTTCAGGTCGGGGAACACGAACACCGTGGCGCGTCCCGCCACCTGGCTGTTGGGCGCCAGTTGCCGGGCCACGGCTTCGTTGGCCGCGGCGTCGTACTGCAGCGGGCCGTCGATCAGCAAGGTGCTTTGCGACTCATGGGCGAGCAGAGTGGCTTCGCGGACTTTCTCCACTTCCTCGCCACTGGCCGATTCGCCGCTGGAATAGCTGATCATCGCCACCCGTGGGGTGATGCCGAAGGCCTGGGCCGAGTCGGCGCTTTGCAAGGCGATTTCGGCCAGCTCCGCCGCCGACGGATGGGGGTTCATCACACAGTCGCCATAGACCAGCACCTGGTCCGGGAACAGCATGAAGAACACCGACGACACCAGGGTGCAACCCGGCGCGGTCTTGATCAGTTGCAGGGCCGGGCGGATGGTGTTGGCGGTGGAGTGGATGACCCCGGAGACCAGCCCGTCGACTTCGTCCAGTGCCAGCATCATGGTGCCGATCACCACGGTGTCTTCCAGTTGCTGCTCGGCCATCGGTGTGTTCAGGCTCTTGCTCTTGCGCAGGGCCACCATGGGTTCGGCGTAGCGTCCGCGAATCAGGTCCGGGTCAAGGATCTCCAGCCCAGGCGGCAATTCGAAGCCATGGGCGCGGGCCACCGCTTCGACTTCCGCCGGCTTGGCCAGCAACACGCAGCGGGCGATGCCGCGGGCCTGGCAGATGGCGGCCGCCTGCACGGTCAGCGGTTCGCTGCCTTCGGGCAGGACGATGCGCTTGTTGGCTTCCTGGGCGCGCTGGATCAATTGATAACGGAACACCGCCGGGGTCAGGCGCATTTCCCGTGGGGTGCCGCAACGTTGGTGCAACCAGTCGGCGTCGAGGTGCCCGGCGACGAAGTCGGTGATAATCTCCGCGCGCTCGCGGTCATCGATGGGGATTTCCTTGTTCAGGCCATTGAGCTGGTTGGCGGTGTCGTAGGAGCCGGTGCTCACCGACAACACCGGCAGGCCCGCCGCCATCGCTCCACGACACAGCTCCATGATGCGCGGATCGGGCAGGGTGTCGCTGGTCAGCAACAGGCCGGCCAGGGGCACGCCGTTCATCGCCGCGATGCTTACGGCGAGGATGATGTCGTCGCGGTCGCCGGGAGTCACCACCAGCACGCCGGGCTTGAGCAGGTCGATGGTGTTGCGCACGGTACGGGCGCAAATGATGATGTTGTTCATGCGCCGTTGCTCGTAGTCACCGGCGTTGAGCACTTGCGCGCCGAGCAGTTCGGCGACGTCGCGGGTGCGCGGGGCATTGAGGTCGGGCTGGAACGGGATGCAGCCCAGCAGGCGGAAATCGCCACTGCGCAGCAGTGGCGAATGCTCCTTCAGGCGGGCGGAGAAATCGGCCATGCTCTCGTCGGTGCGGACCTTGTTGAGGATCACGCCGAGTACTTTCGGGTCCTTGGGGCCGCCGAATAGTTGGGCCTGCAGTTCCACCCGTCCGGAGAGTTCGCTGAGCACTTCGTTTTCCGCCGCCGAGACCAGGATCACCTCGGCATCCAGGCTCTTGGCCAGGTGCTGGTTGACCCGCGCGGCGTAGCTGGCGCTGCGGGTCGGGACCATGCCTTCGACCACCAGCACGTCCTTGCCGACGGCGGCCTGCTGGTAGAGGGTGATGATTTCTTCCAGCAGCTCATCGAGCTGGCCGTCGCCGAGCATCCGCTCGACATGGGCCAGGCCCAGCGGCTGTGGCGGTTTCAGGCCATGGGTGCGGGCCACCAGTTCAGTGGAGCGCTCCGGGCCCAGGTCGCCGGGATGGGGCTGGGCAATGGGTTTGAAAAAGCCGACTTTCAGGCCGGCGCGTTCCAGGGTACGTACCAGCCCGAGGCTGATCGAGGTCAGACCCACACCAAAATCGGTGGGCGCGATAAAAAAAGTTTGCATGCGTATTCTCTTTAGGGAGCGCAAGTGCGACGGCCTATGACTGGCTGTCTGCGAAGTTCAGTCGCCAAGGTTATCGTTAACCGAGCCTTGAGCGCACCAACCACATTCAAAGCCTTGAGCGATTTTTTCCGCCCGTTGCCGCGGGTCGAGCACCCAGGCACGCGACTGCCAGGGCGGTTGATGGCGCAGGTGCTGGGTATGGCCGCAAGAAAGCTCGGCGACCCAATGCCCGTCCTCGTCCTGATGAAAGCCGATAATAGTGACAGGCGTGGCCTTGGGCCGTCTGTCCGGGTTCCGTTCGCTTTCGGACGAATCCTTGTTTAGACTTGTCCGCTCTTTATTCCTATGCAAAAGGTCTCGCTCATATGACGATCGCTGCCAACAAGGCTGTCTCCATCGACTATACCCTTACCAACGATGCTGGTGAGGTCATCGACAGCTCTGCCGGCGGCGCCCCGCTGGTTTACCTGCACGGTGCCGGCAATATTATCCCAGGTCTGGAAAAGGCCCTGGAAGGCAAGAAGGTCGGCGACGAGCTGAAGGTGGTCGTCGAGCCGGAAGACGCCTACGGCGAATATTCCGCTGAACTGGTCAGCACCCTGAGCCGCAGCATGTTCGAAGGTGTCGACGAGCTGGAAGTGGGCATGCAGTTTCACGCTTCCGCTCCGGACGGCCAGATGCAGATCGTCACCATCCGCGATCTGGACGGCGACGATGTCACCGTTGATGGCAATCACCCGTTGGCTGGCCAGCGCCTGACTTTCCAGGTCAAGATCATCGAAATCCGTGACGCCAGCCAGGAAGAAGTTGCCCATGGTCACGTCCATGGCGAAGGCGGCCATCACCACTGATTTCTGCTGCTAAGCTCTGGTAGTTGGAAGGCGCCCACGGGCGCCTTTTTAGTCCGCTGCGGTTTTTAACTGGAAACCTGTCAGGCTGTCGGGCAACAATGTTTGCGTATAAGTCCGGGAAAAACGGGAGTTCGTCATGAGTGCTTTTCACGATCTGACACTAAAAGCGCTGGATGGTCAGGAACTGCCGCTGGCGCCTTTCAAAGGGCATGTAGTGCTGGTGGTCAACGTGGCTTCCAAGTGCGGCTTGACGCCCCAATATGCCGCCCTTGAGCACCTCTATCAGCAATACAAGGCTCAGGGCTTCAGCGTGCTGGGTCTGCCGTGCAACCAGTTTGCCGGGCAGGAGCCGGACTCCGAGGAGCAGATCCAGGCGTTCTGTAGTCTGAACTATGGCGTGAGCTTTCCGTTGAGCAGCAAGCTGGAGGTCAACGGTCATGACCGGCACCAGCTGTACCGTCTGCTGGCGGGCGAGGGCGCGGAGTTCCCTGGCGATATCACCTGGAATTTCGAGAAGTTCCTGATGGGCAAGGATGGTCGCGTGCTGGCACGTTTCTCGCCGCGTACCGCTCCGGATGATCCGGCGGTGATCCATGCGATCGAAAAAGCCCTGGCTTGATGCTGCTGTTCAGATGGGTTGGCTCTACTCCTTCCTGAGGGAGCGGAGCTTGCCCGCGAATGAGGCAGCGCGGTTTTTCAGTTACACCGCGTTATCGTTCTTCGCGGCGGTGCGGCGTCCCGACAAGCTCCGCTCCCACAGCCATACCTTTCCTGGCACTTCTAAAGCTTAATCACTCAGATCAATAGTGCTGGGCGGCGTGTTCACGGCGGAATATTATCCTGATCATAAATTCCCCCTGCGCCGTGGAGTGCTCCCATGCCCGTTAAAGCCTTGTTCCGACCTTTCCATCTTGGCGCGCTGGAGTTGCCGACCCGTGTCGTCATGGCGCCGATGACCCGTTCGTTTTCCCCGGGCGGCGTACCCAATTCGAAAGTCATCGAGTATTACCGCAAGCGTGCGGCGGCGGGTGTCGGCCTGATCATCAGCGAAGGCACCACCGTCGGTCACCTGGCATCCAATGGTTATCCGAACGTGCCGCAGTTCTACGGCGAAGCGGCCCTGGCCGGCTGGAAAAAGGTTGTCGACGCGGTACACGCCGAAGGTGGCAAGATCGTTCCGCAGCTCTGGCACGTGGGTAATGTGCGGCGCCTGGGCACTGAGCCAGACGCCAGCGTGCCGGGTTATGGCCCGTGCGAGAAGCTCAAGGACGGTCAGGTCGTGGTGCACGGAATGACCCAGCAGGACATCGACGCGGTGATCGCGGCATTTGCCCAGGCCGCCCGTGATGCCCAAAGCATCGGCATGGACGGTGTCGAGATCCATGGCGCCCACGGCTACCTGATCGACCAATTCTTCTGGGAAGGCACCAACCAGCGGACTGACGAATACGCTGGCAGCCTGGCCAAGCGTTCACGTTTTGCCATCGAGCTGATCCAGGCCGTGCGCGCGGCAGTGGGGCCGGACTTCCCGATCATCTTCCGTTTTTCGCAATGGAAGCAGCAGGACTACAGTGCCCGTCTGGTGCAAACGCCGGAGGCCCTGGGCGAATTCCTCAAACCGTTGTCCGACGCCGGCGTGGATATTTTCCACTGCTCCACGCGGCGTTTCTGGGAGCCGGAGTTCGACGGTTCCGAGCTGAACCTGGCGGGCTGGACCCGTCAGCTGACCGGCAAGCCGACCATCACCGTGGGTAGCGTCGGCCTGGATGGCGAGTTCCTGCAGTTCATGGTCAACACCGACAAAGTGGCTCAGCCGGCGAGCCTGGAAAAACTGCTGGAGCGTCTGAACAACGACGAGTTCGACCTGGTCGCCGTGGGCCGTGCCCTGCTGGTGGACCCGGATTGGGCGGTGAAGGTACGCGACGGGCGCGAGCAGGACATCCTGCCGTTCAGCCGTGAGGCGTTGATGAGCCTGGTGTAAGCGGCCGCGCCGATGATGGTGGCTGTGCGGCCGCCATCGCCGGCAAGCCAGTTACAGGTTTGGTGGTGTTTTCAGGAGGGCGGTTGTCGCGACGACATCCGCCGGCATGGCCGAAACATGTTTATCCACAGGCGGAGCGTCGCAGGCTTCGCGCAACTGCTTCTCGAACTGCTCGACAATCGCCCCCCAGCCCTGCCGGCTGGCATGCTGGCGGGCGTTGAGGCGCACATTGCGCAAGGTCTCCCGACCTTCCAGCAACCAGCAGGCGGCATCGCAGAACGCCTCCTCGTCGCCAGGCATGGCCAGCACGCCGTTGTAACCATGGCGGATATGCTGGGCCGCCGCGGCCTCATCGTAAGCCACCACCCCCAACCCTGACGCCAGTGCCTCGAGCACCACATTGCCGAAGGTTTCGGTAAGGCTCGGAAACAGGAACAGATCCGCCGACGCATAGTGGCAGGCCAAGGCCTCGCCCCGCTGTGTGCCGCAGAAAATCGCCTCGGGCAATTCCTTTTCCAGCACGCAGCGTTGTGGACCATCGCCGACCACGACCAACTTCATCCGCCGCTGTGGATAAGTCTCCCGCAGACGCTCGCAGGTTCGCTTGAGCAAACCGAGGTTTTTCTCGGTCGCCAGCCGTCCGACATACAGCAACGCGATATCACCGTCCGCCAGCCCCCAGCTGTCGCGCAGGGCACTCAAACGCTTGGCCGGATGGAACAACTGGCTGTCGACGCCACGGGAGAGCAGTTCCAGACGCTCGAAATGCCGCCGCTCCAGCTCCATGCGCTGGCTGACGCTGGGCACCAGGGTCAGCTTGGAGCGGTTGTGGAACCAGCGCAGGTAGTGGGTCAGTACGCGCGTCAGCAAACCCATGCCGTATTGATGGGAATACTGCTGGAAGTTGGTGTGGAAACCGCTGACCACGGAAATGCCCAAACGCCTGGCCGCGCGCAGGGCCGACAAGCCGAGGGGGCCTTCAGTGGCGATATACAGCACGTCCGGGCGTTGGCTTTTCCAGCGCCGCAGCAACTTGTGCATCGACGACTGCCCCCATTGCAGGCCGGGATAGCCGGGCAGCGGCCAGCCACGGCAGAGCAGCAGTTCGGTGTCGCTGGGACGGGCCTGGTCGCAGCTCTGGCGCGGGCGGACCAGCTCGATCTGATGCCCGCGGGCGCGCAATCCGTCGCACAAGCGGCCAAGGGTATTGGCCACGCCATTGATTTCCGGTGGGAAGGTTTCGGTGATCAGGGTGATATGCAGAGCTGTCGTCATGTTTACAGTGTCGCTCCGGGCGGTTGCGACACTGTGGCTGTTTGATGATGGATTTGTGACGAGGTGGCGTGAATGCCTCAGCGCTTCTCGCTGGCCACGGCTTCTTCGCCGCGCTCACGGACCCAGAACAAGGTCGCCCCGGCATCATCACGATGTTGACCACCGGCACCCGCAGCGCCAGGCCATGCCGTCGCCCTCGATATAGACGGTCAACGGCAGGTCTGGACGGGTTATCCGATAAAAGCTGGTCAGTACAAAGCTATCGGTATCGACCTGATCACGCGGCAAATTGCCTGTGCGCGGGGGGGCTCGGCGTGCTGATTTGGATCGGCGCAACCTGTGAGGATTGCCGGCAGCCACCGCCCCTAAGTGCTCATTGGGGTTGGACTGATAGTTGGCGAAGGTCCTGGGCCATGCATTCGAGCATCGGTTGCCATTGATCCGGCCCCGGCTGGCGGAACAGCCGCAGGCTCGGGTACCAGGGCGAATCGTCCCGCTCCAGCAACCAGCGCCAACAAGGCACGAACGGTAACATGACCCAGCCCGGGCGCCCTAGCGCGCCCGCCAGATGGATCGGCGCCGAGTCCACGGAGATCGTCAGGTCGATCAGCATCATCAGGGCCGCGGTGTCTTCGAAATCGAGAATTTCATCACTCAGCGACACCAGGGACATGCCCTCGGGTGGCGTGGCGGCCTGGGCGCTGGCCGGACCTTTCTGCAAGGCCAGGAAGGTGACGCCCGGCTGGGCCAAAGGTGCCAGATCGCTCAGGGCGATTGAGCGCCGGAGATCGTTACAGTGGGTCGGACGACCGGCCCAGACCAGCCCGACCAGTGGCCGTGGCAAGTTCGCCAGCCGGGCGCGCCATTTTTCCACGTGGCTCGGATCCGCACTCAGGTACGCCACGCTGCCTGGCAGATCGCTCGGTTGCAGGTTCATGGCCAGTGGCAGACTCATCAGTTCGCAATGAAAATCGAAGTCCGGTGGCAACTCGTTATAGGCAATGACGTCCTCGCTGCCCAGGTAACGCCGGGCCAGTCCGAGGCTTTCCGGATTGACCTGGAAGACCACTCGCGCGCCGCAGCGATTGCGGGCCCAGGCCACCATGCGGATGAACTGAAAGGTATCGCCGAAGCCCTGCTCATCGTGGATCAGCAGGGTCTTGCCAGGGATCGGTTGGCCCTGCCAGCGCGGTCGCTGCACTCGCCGGGCCAGCGCCTGGGTGTGCTGTTGTTCGTAGCGAAAACGGTATTCCTGCCAGCCCCGAGTGAAGTTACCGAGCAGCAGGAGGGTTTCGGCCAGATCGAAACGAGCCGCCATGTTGGCCGGCTGCGCTTGCACGATCATTTCCTGGATCGACAGGGTTTCGACGATACGGCCTTGCAGGCGAATGGCCCGACCCAGCAGATGCCAGAGGGCAAGCGGGCCCCGGATCGACCCCGGAAACGCGGTCAAAGCCTGTTCGAAGGCTACAGTGGCCTCTTCCTCGCGACCACTTTCCAGAAGCAGTACGGCTCGCGCGATCATCGCCTCTTCGGTCACCGGGCCAGGCAATACCAGCGCCTGATTGAAATGCTCCAGGGGCTCATCGTGCTGATCGGTAGCCTGAAGCGCATTGCCTATGGCGTTGTGGACACGGGTGTCGTTGGGCGCCAATGCCGGCGCTTGCCGTGCGCACCGCTGGGTCTCGTCATTTTTCAAAACGAGGGCTCGTGCCGTGAGGCCACCGACATGCTGGGGAGCAAACGTGTTCAGTGCATCCAGCCAGCGCAACGCCTCGCCATGATTCAAGCGTTGCGTTTCGGCTTCGGCGATATTCAGGTACGCATCGATCAGCCGGGGGTTGAGTTCGATGGCCCGTCGTCCGGCCGCCACCGCATCGTCGAAATGCCCTTGTGAACTCAGCAAGAAAGACAGGTTGCTGTATACCTCGGCGTAATTCGGGTCGAGGGTCAACGCCTGTTTGTAATGCCACTCGGCACGGTCCGGTCGATCCAGGCGGCGATAGGTGTTGGCCAGATTGTTGTGCGCCTGTGCAGACTCCGGTCGCAGGGTTACGACGCGTTTTAAACACTCTAGGCTGTCGTCCAGTTTGCCGCTTTCCTGCAGGATGATCCCCAGGTTGCTCCAGGCATCCACCAGCGCGGGATCCAGCGCAACGGCCTGTCGACCGGCCTGTTCGGCCTCCACCAGCAGGCCTTGTTGTCGGCACATTTCGGCAAGGTTACTGAAGTAAATCGCCGGTGCGCTCAACGTCAGGCAGGCCTGACGCATGTAGGTGACTGCCAACTCCAGCCGACCAAAAGCGTGGGCAATCAGCCCGAGTAAATGCAGCGCGTCGGCCTGTTGTGGCCATTGCGCCAAGATGCGCTGACACAGCTGCTCGGCCTTTTGTGCCTGACCCGCGTTCCAGTGTTGATGGGCCAGGGTCATGGCTTCGGAGAGCGTCAATTGCGTGCTTCCGGACGCTGTCGGTGTGCCGTTCATACGGGCTCTTCCAATTCGGGAGTGGAGACTGTTGTGCAAAGGATTTTCGTACACATCCGCTGCCGACCGAAAGATAAACGCCCATCGTTCATGACTGAAAAATGGGCGTTATCCGGTGAACTCAATTTAACGGATCAGAACTGCCAGCGCACCTGCACATCACCGGTATTGGCGGTGTATCCGGTTTAGCCGACTTACTTTACGATCCCACCATTGGCGTTGCCTCGATGCAAGGACTCAAAGGGCGGTATCAAATTGATAAATTTTAGGATGAAGGCCAGATGATATCACTTAGGGCGTGCGTGATTCCTTCCCCCCCAGTGTAGGAGGCCTACTACCTAGACCTCCCGCTTGACTCGGTAGACCGTTGCAACAGGGTGCCGGAACGGTTGTGCTATCAGTGCCATGTGTACCAGCCTTGTGTATCAGTGGGCTGGGAAAGGGCAGTTCAAGCGTGATTAGCGAACGGTCTCTAAAAGGTTTGCGCTGCCTCAGCACTTCTCGCTGGCCACGGCTTCTTCACCGCGCTCACGAACCCAGAACAAGGTCGCCCCGGCCACGGCGGCAGGCATCATCACGATGTTGACCACCGGCACCAGCAGCACCAGGTAGACGATCCCGCCAAAGCTCATGCACTGCCAGCGTTTCTGCCGCAGCCAGGCGAGCATGCCCTGCCAGCTCAGCTTGTGGTTGTCCGCCGGGTAGTCGATGTACTGCGAAATGGGCACGCATCGTCTGAAAGCCACGTCGTTCACAGCCCTTTCCCAAGGGAGTGAGAGGGAAATGTATCAGTGATATGGAGGTCTTGAAAAGCTGTCGTCATAGGGCTTTGATAGACCCAGCTGGATCACTGTTCGGAGCTTTTGGTAATGAATGAATTGCGTGTGGCTGGTAAGATTCGTGGATACTCTGACCCCCTCTGATCGAAGCCTTCGTATGGCTAAGGTGAGGTCAAAGGGCACCAAGCCGGAAATGGCGGTACGTCGGTTACTTTTTTCGATGGGGTATCGCTATCGACTTCACGACCGTAGCCTTCCAGGCAGCCCGGACATCATCTTCAAGAGCAAGAAGAAAGTCATTTTCGTTCATGGATGCTTTTGGCATCGACACGAGGGCTGTCGGTTTGCAAGATTGCCCAAATCGCGGCCGGACTTCTGGATTCCAAAATTGGAAGGCAACAGAGAACGCGATGCACGCACGCTGCTTCAGCTAAAGTCACAGGGGTGGGACGCTTTTGTGATTTGGGAATGTGAGCTTAAAGATTTGAATTTATTAGAGAAAAGGCTGAATGGCTTTCTTGAACGGGGGAACACGCAATGAAATCCGTTGAGCTATTCGCGGGGGCTGGTGGCCTTGCCATGGGGTGTGAAATAGCGGGGTTTTCACATCTGGCGGTCGTCGAGTGGGATAAATGGGCGTGTGATACCGTTCGCGAAAATAAGAAGCGTGGTTACCCTCTGGTGCAGCACTGGAATCTGCACGAAGGTGATGTGCGTGGTTTCGACTGGAGCAGCATTCCGGAAGGTATTGAGCTGCTCGCTGGTGGTCCACCGTGCCAACCATTCTCCATCGGTGGCAAGCATGGGGCGTACGATGATCGTCGTGACATGTTTCCCGCGACCGTTGAAATTATCCGTACGTTGAAACCAAAAGCGTTCATCGTGGAGAACGTCAAGGGGCTGACGCGGGCTGCATTTGCAAATTACTACCAGTACATTTTGCTTCAGCTTGAGTTCCCAGAGCTGCCACGTCGAAAAGACGAAGGGTGGCATGATCATTTGATGCGCCTGCAAGCAGAGCGAACGTCCGGTAAGCGCAAAGGCAAAGGGCATACCTACAACGTGGTTCCAACCCTCGTGAACGCCGCAGATTATGGTGTGCCACAGAAGCGGGAACGGGTCTTCATTGTTGGTTTTAGGGACGATCTCGGCGTTGAATGGTCCTTTCCAGAGGAAACCCATAGCTACGATGCCTTGCTGCACTCGCAATGGGTTACCGGCGAGTACTGGGCTCGGCATGGTCTCAAAATGCCAGAAGTCCCAGCCAAGCTTTGGTCACGTGTTTGTAAGCTGAGAAGCGGTCTTCTTCCCATTGATAAATTGCCATGGAGGACGGTGCGTGACGCTATTGCTGATCTTCCTGATCCAGAGACCAAGGCCGCGTTGAAAGTACCTAACCATACGTTCCAAGGCGGCGCTCGTTCATACCCTGGTCACACCGGTAGCCCATTGGATTTACCAGCCAAAACCCTGAAAGCCGGGGATCATGGTGTCCCAGGCGGGGAGAACATGCTGGTCAAGGAAAATGGCGACGTTCGTTATTTCACGATTCGCGAAAGCGCTCGCATTCAAACCTTCCCCGATGGTTTCCGATTCCATGGAAGTTGGTCCGAAACGATGCGGCAGCTTGGTAACGCGGTGCCCGTCCTACTCGCGCAGCAGGTGGCTTCGAGTGTCGCGGAAAAATTGGCAATCGCTGAGATCATCCGCATTCAGAAAACCGTCAAGAAGGTGGTAAACGTCGCATGACGGGCAATGTCATTCCATTCAATCCGCTGGACAAGAAAAATCTAGGTGCAAGCGTTGCCGAAGCGTTGCTGTCGAAGGAAGTTCATCCGCTCGACGCGATACCGGCTTTCGATGGGGCAGGGGTGTATGCGATTTACTACACCGGTGACTTTCCTGCATATGCGCGCTTAGCGTCGTTGAATCAAAGTGGACAGTTCATGTTGCCGATTTATGTAGGCAAAGCTGTTCCTGCTGGTGCTCGAATGGGGGGTGATTTAGGTTCCTCTCCGGGAAAGGTTCTTCAAAAGCGGTTAAAGGAACACGCTGACAGCATTCGGTCTGCCGAGAACCTGAATATCGAAGATTTCCACTGCCGTTTTTTGGTCGTGGACGACATTTGGATTCCGTTGGGGGAGTCGCTGATTATTGCTCGATTTACCCCTGTCTGGAATTCTCTGATTGATGGTTTCGGTAACCACAATCCAGGTAAGGGGCGGCATGCTGGCATGCGCCCTCGCTGGGACGTATTGCATCCAGGCCGATCATGGGCATTGAGTTTGGCCGAAAGGCCCGAGAAGGCGAAGGACATCGCTGAAGACGCGGCAACCTACCTTCGCGAGCGAACCCCAAGCCTTTCTACTCAATTCATCAAAGCGGAAGGTGAATAGCAGCTTCTACATGCAGCTAATGCCTCCGCCCTCGCTCAATTGCTAAGTCACCTATTTTAAGATCAGTACAATCTGCCATGTATTCATGGCGGATTGCCTTGTGGTGGCCTATAGACATCTACCGCGTAATGGAATACGGTGAAGAAAACGGCTTATCATAAGCTAGCTTGAGCGAAGGGATCATGACTCAATGCGGATAAATGAAAGTAGTGAGAAATTTGAGTTATACATACTTTCGCTATGGTTTTTATTTCTGCTGATTATAATTGTCACAATTGATATTCCGTTTTGTTATGGTGATGATTGTAAGTTCATAGGCTTTTTATCTCTACTTGAACGAAATGTGGTTTCTGTTATTGCGTTCGCGTTTTTACTTTTTGGTACGGTGTACTACTTTCGGTTCGACTACCGTATCGCTGGAAGTAAAAGCATTGCGGCAAGAGTGGTTAAGATCGAAGATGTGAATTATGAACATCTTACGTTTCTAACAACCTACATTATTCCATTAATTTGTTTTAATTTGACAAACGTAAGGTACTTGCTCGCCCTGGGTGTTTTGTTGTTTGTCATTGGCGTTATATACGTCAAAACTGATAAGTTTTACGCCAATCCGACTTTGGCGGTCCTCGGTTTTAGGGTGTATAAAATAAATTTGCAGACGCGCGTGCGGTTGTTGGAAGGCATAGTAGTTATTTCAAAAGAGCGCTTGGCCGAAGGGGACCAAATAAGTCGCTTAGGCCTGGATGATAAAGTCTACTTCGTAAGGAAAGCGTAATGACTATAGATGAGTTGAAAACGCAGATATCGGCGGTTATCGCCGATAAATGTGGGGCTGAAATCTATTTTCTTTTAGATTCCGACAATGGCATGCAGATAAAAAAAGCGGATATTGATGAGGTTCCGCAGGCTGAATTAACTAATATGTTTGTTGAGGCGATAACGAACAGAATTCTTCTGAATGATGACCTTTCCCTAATCGAGCTTTCGAGCGCCGATGATCGTAGGGAAACGGTTTATCACTATGACCTGCCTGATGTCCCTGATGAGCTACAACACCTGAGAAGCATCATTGCGGCTGATAACTTTGACGAGTTTTCTTTCGCGGAAGATAGGCTTAATAATCTTGAGGGGATATTGATTTTGCTCGGTAATGTAGAGCATCAGATGGCGTTGTATAAATATCAATATCCTGTTGCGTTGCTGCGTAAAGATACAGGCTTCAACTTGATGCGTGCTCGGGGTAGCAATAGATTCAAAAAGCTCGACGAAGATGTATTGAAGATCAATGCGAAGTTTGAATTTTTTAAAATAGGTGGTCAATATTATATTCTTGATTTGAAGGCGTTGGAAAGGTTTTTTGGGTTTCATGATGCCATCAAAAATATAGCTACTCAAGGTATTGAAAATATCAGGAAGGCAGACTTGGTTGAAAACGTACAGGTGTTTTCTGATAGATTGGATGATATTTCGTTTTCGAGAAAGCTGGTAAGGGCTGCAAGCTCTTCGCCTGTTCTAAATTTGATACCGAATGCAGACGTTATTAGTTTTGCGAGTACGCACCCAGCATTGCGTGGGCGATTCAAGTTTACAGCTGATGGCGAACGATTCAGTTTGCGTACGAAAAAATCTCAGGGTTTATTTTTAAAGCTATTGAATGATGACTTTCTTCAATCTGAGCTTACAAAGCGATATTATGATAGTTTGGCAAAAGACGCGATTGAAGCGGGCGTGGCAGATGCCGTTGCCGAGGCGATATGATATTTCCAATATTTTGACCCTGCTGGTTAGTAGGGTCAACTCACAGTGCGTCTTCTTTGGTTCTTGCTAGTTAGGATAAGGATCGATCAATGCGCGCCCGTTGGCGACGTTCCTTTCGCTCTGAATCTGTAGATTATGGCAACGACATCGACAGGCTAACTATTTGTTCCAACGCCGCTTTACATGTGGCTTGAGCTGCACAAGCCATAGTGTGGATCGGCTGAAATCGAACCAATGCGGTCGTTCATGAATGGGAGGGTATAGATCCCAAAAAACGATCCACCCCCATTCAATATCAAATTTAGTTGTTTGTTAAATTTAGAGAGAGGTGACCCCCTCTCCTTAACTGGCTTGTTAAAAGCCTTTGATTTCGATATCGTAGAGCACTCTCACTACAAATAGAAAAATAGAATGACCACACTTTCCCAAACCGAGCAAACCAAACGCTCAAACATCATCGACATGGCTATAACATTCACTGCTATGACACGAGTGTTTGAAAAAAATTCAAAACCAAAAATAGCAAAAAAGCTAGAGCAAGTGTTTGCAAAAATTGAAAGCATTCATGTTCAGCAAGATTTTGAGATGCTCCATTCAGATTTCTGCGCTTGGTTTGTAAATACAATACGAACAGCTGAAAAAAATCTTAAAAACAAAAAAATTAAGCCGAGTATGTGCGCATCATATGGGCATGCGGCGAAGGTATTTGATATTGTCGTTAAGGTTTACGTATATTACTCCTCGCTCCCAAATCTCGACATAGCTTCAAAAATCACCCCATATTTACATGGGGCAATTGATACCCCGATCCTGCTCAACCTAAAATCTAAGTACCCAGACGAAAAAATATCAGCAAACAATATCGAGTCGATCAGCAAAATAGAATACGAAAATCTACAAAGACTTGTAGAGAAACATATTTCTGATGATTTCGATAAAGGCATCATTCCAGTCCAGTACGATGATATACAGTGGTATGGGCTCAATCGAAAACCAGATTCAAACGGTAGTTAATTGGCTGATCAGCTGCAATTCAATTGGGAGACCAAGACGATACTCAATTACGCAAAATAAAAATCTAGTGTGTTCGGATCTCCATCCCTCCATACAACGGAATCAGCTAGATGTACCCACTAGTAGCTACCGGTGATTGTATGGAACCGTCCTGAATCCTTACCCCCAGTGGCATTTCACAGTCGTGATACCAATCCCTAATTCTGATACAATCAAGGATCTGTAGTATCCTTGCGCCTTCAACCCTTCAACCCTTACAGTGGTTTTCTCCGTGATCGGAACGCCCAATTTCTTTACTCAACTTTCGCGCGTTTCAAACGTTGTTGGGTCCGTCATGATCTCCCCTTGATTAGATTCTTGATGGGCATTTGCACAGGCTTACCCACCCATTTACATTCGACCTGACCAGATAAATTTATCGGATTTGACCAGCGCGTTACGCGGCCATGACTGGCAGAGAACGCCCCATAGCGGACAGTCGTCACAGGCGGCTTTCGGTCGATTCTGTTGAAAAATTCAACTTGGGCTTTCACAACAGAAAAGTACACGTCTGAGATTGAAGTCCGTGTTTACGCAGACGATTCAGGACTTAGAATTGACGTAGCAGCGTAAAAAATGGCGTTCTCGCTGCTCGATGCACAGGTAGTCAGGTCGGGTCGATGTTTTCAACAGATTCGGCCAAAAGCGGTCACTCACTGCCGACGAAACCGGAGGTGGCTCAATTCACCCTCTTGCTACCATCGTACTCGCGCAGCTTGAAGCGTTTAAGCAAGGTAGCATGGCTGTCTACATTGTGTTTATTGGTGTATATTGCGGCCCAAGAAATCCTGTAGGCTGACTTAGTCAAGCATCGATAAGCGGATTAGAGCTCTTTAGCTCTATGAGAGGTGGGTTGTCATGGAAAGTCGCGCCACATTCAGCTGGCTTCATTTAAGCGATTTGCACGCGGGAATGAGCGACTCTGCTCATCTTTGGTCACAAATAAGGTCTGAAATTTTTAAAGACCTAGAGCGTCACTGTAGCACCCACGGCGCTATTGATCTTGTGATTTTTTCCGGTGACCTGACACAAAGGGCAAAAAAGACAGAATTTGAAAGTGTCTTTAATGACCTCATGGAACTCTGGGAGTTATTTGGCAAGCTGGAGTTAAATCCAAAACTATTTATTGTCCCAGGAAACCATGACTTGACGCGTCCTTCCGAGGACTCATCGGTTGTAACTGCCGTGGATAGCTGGCGCAAACGCGCTAAGGTCAGAGAATCACTTCTATACAACAATGAAAGCAACTCTCGTATAGAAATGATGGAGGCATTTGCAAATTATGAAAACTTCATTCTCAAGCTGATGGATAGTGATATCCCTCTTATCCAGGCTAATAAAGGTATATTTCCAGGAGATAGCTCTGGCTCCTTTGATATAAATGGTCTTCGTGTCGGTATTGTTGGTCTTAACAGTGCGTGGTCACAATTAGAGTCAGGTAAATTTTTTGGCCGATTAGAGTTCTGTGCCGAACAGGTCAACAAAGCCGTAGCAGGAGACATCGTAAAGTGGTCTTTCGCTAACAACATTAATCTTCTCGTTACGCATCACCCAAAGGAATGGTTCAACACAGAGGCGTTAAAGGATTTTAATAACGAGGTTAATCCTCTAGGCCGGTTCGACGCGCATCTGTTTGGGCATGTGCACGAATTGAATGGACGAACTTATGGTTTTGGTGGAAGCCAAGTTAAGCGAGAGTTCCAAGCTGCCTCTCTTTTTGGTTCAGAGGATGTTAAAGACGGTGAAGAGTCCCGCAGACATGGATTCTTGCTTGCAAAGATTGATGCTGAGAAGGAAATTATAACTCTCTGGCCGCGCAAAGCATCTCGTATCTCCGGTGGCGGCTGGCGCGTTAACGTGGATATAGCTGAGCTTCCAGATGGTGGCGATTGTGCCACAAGCGAAATCAAACTTAGAGAGCTACAGTTTAGCTCAAAAAAAAAAGCAATGTAGGCAATTCCAACCACGAGGCGCTACCCACTCCAACTATTTTTCTTGATGATTCTAAAGCTGGAGCTTTTTTAGAGAGACGGCACAAACTTCCTCTGTACCAATCGCACATGGCACTAAGTCATTCCATGATAGATATGGCGCAGTTCAAAAGAATTGCATTGACAGATAGGCTCATCTGGATCGTGGCGCCTTGGGATACTGATGGAGATGTTTTTCTATCTTATGCCCAGAACTTAAACATCCTTCCCAGAATCATATATCGCATTAGCTGTTATAACTACACTGGACCCTCTTCATTTATAGATGCAATGCGGAGCGATTTGGGCCTATCTGTAACAAACCTGGCTCAGCTTGTTTCGCAGGATGAAGAAGCAGCCTTAATATTTGATGATATTCAAAATCATAAATATTCAAGCGGTCTGAGCATGTTTAGTGAGGTGAGAAACGTCGCCGAGTTGCTGGTTAAGCAATGCCCCAAGGTCACTGTGGTCCTTAAAACTACCCATGATGTTGCAAACGCTGGCTTAGATCCCGTGATATTGAAAGTCATGGATGAAGTAGATTGTAGTCGCTACGTTCTAGCGCACCCTTTGGGCTACAGGGTTACTGAAGCTGACCTTGCTGGTGGGGAAATCTACCTAATCACGAGAGGGTCACCGCGAGCCGTTAACAGGTTGTTAGAACGACTTGAGTACATGAGACTCTCTGACATAGCAGGCGAAAACTCTGACGCCGCTCTGCACAATATAGATACAGAAGATACTCCGGAGGTTTTGAAGCTTCAAATAGAACACTTGCAATCCTCACCAGAGCACTTCTACTATGACTTACTGAAGTGCCTTTCAATATTTCCTTATGGTGAAGATATATCAAATTTGAAGTATTTCGACAGAGATAGAATGTTCTACCCTCGAATGGGAGGACCCTTGGTTAAACTTGGACTAGCAGAGGGCGTTCGTTTTTTTATATTTCGCAACGAGCCCGCAGAATTGCCTAAGGTGATTATTGCAAAGACGATAGTTCAAGATTACATTAGATCAAGGCTGGACAAGGAAGAATATAAAAGTCTCACCTCGAAGGCGCTGACTCTTTATTTTGGTAGTGACTGGAAGCTTGGCAAGCCAAAACTAAACAGCAATTTCAATTTGGAAAGCTCGAATTACTCGGCATATGCTATTCGCAATGCGAATACGCTATTGAGGAGAGTGTATAATGATGCGATTGAAATTAACAACCCTCGCGATATACAGGATAGCTTATGTCTTCTAAGCTACTATTCTAGAAAGCTGTTTTTGGCTCACCAGTATAGGTATGTGGTATCGCTATGTCATGTCATTTATTCAAGCCTTCAAAGCAATCGTGACGACCACTTTGTTAAGGAGATCCTTTTTTCGTACGGCAAAAGCTTACGTATGGTGCGTGAATTTGATCGTTCTATTGATGTCATGACTGATCTACTGTCTGCCAAAATCCTAACTATAGAATTTGAGTCTAAGATCTATGTTGATATTGCGCTTAGTCACGATGAAAGAGGAGATCCTGCTGAGGCAGTAGCCGCAGCAAAAATGGCTCTTCTGTATCGAGAGCAAGAGGCGACATATTTCCAAGCGCAGACAATTTTAACCTGCCTAGCTGGGAAAGGTAATAAAAAGAAAAAACTGCTCGACCTGAGAAGCAAGAGCAACAATAAACGCTACTTTGTTGCAGCCAATAATATTTCCATGCGCATTCAACGAATGTTCGGCATAGACACAGAGGCGCAGAGCACTTACAAAGAAATCGCGGATACTGCCAAAAAAAGCGGTGATGTTTTTAACTTCATAAAAGCGACCATTCACTATTCTCGGTTGGTTGCAGTGAACGATACTCATCTTTCCGACAAGGAAATGAGAAATTTATTCTTTGCTTATCATGTTGTATATAGCCAAAGGCTGACCAATTTATTCTGTGATGGTCATTTCGCATTGTGGTTTGAGTATGAAGGACTCGGAGAGGTTTCTATGCTCGTATCATTATTCAAACAGGGATCGCTTATCTTTCGCCTCAATGCCGATGAGCATAAAGAGAAATTCTATCTGTCGCGGCTTTTAGGTGGTCACATTATTCCGGCGGAAACGGTTTTTTCGTCAGCGTCGACTGAAGACAGAAATTTTTTGATTGAGAGACTACAGATGTTAAAACTTGGCCGTGCTGAAGAAGTTGATGGCGCTCAGACGATAGTTCTTGAATTAGGTAATTTTTAGATGGTAAAAAGCTAGAAAGATGAGATTTCGGCATTCGCCCATACGAAAGGACTATTTCCAACTTAAAGTCGGCCCTCGCAGAGGGCTTGTGCTACCTATCGGTTGAAAATCTACTGCCAAATAGTTTATGGTATTATTTTTGGTCAGTCACCACTAGCTTCTTCTGGTCGAATGTTGCCTGTTACGAACGGCTGAAATTGACCAAAGACTCTGGCCCCGCCGTGCCGGATATTTGTAGTCGTAGAGACTCATGACTGAATGATCGGGGTGAGGGGTGTGCAGGAGGCAGTTACTACAAATCCCGCTCTTTGACGAGCTGGTAGCAACTCTATTCAGGTCAGGCTTTGTTCCAATGACGTTTGACCGTAGCAATACCAATCTTTAGCTCTGCTGCTGTCTGTGCCTGTGTCATATCTTTTGCCTTGAGGTGTTGCACTGATGCTGTCGTGCCTGTCGCATCGGGCCTGCCCAGCTTCTTGCCTTCAGCTTTGGCCCGCTTCAGCCCTTGTTGAGTGCGTTCGATAAGCAAGTCACGTTCAAATTCAGCCACTGCCCCCAGCACCTGCATCGTCATCTTGCCTGCTGCACTGGTGAGGTCTACACCACCTAGGGCTAGACAGTGAACACGAATGCCGGTAGCTGCCAAGTGTTCGACAGTCTGACGTACGTCCATGGAGTTTCGGCCAAGACGGTCCAGCTTGGTCACGATCAGTACGTCAGATGATTCCATACGTTCAAGCAGCTTCTGAAAGCCTGACCGTTCCTTCGCAGCGATGCTGCCCGAGACGACTTCCTCAATCACCCGGCTAGCCTGAACATCAAAGCCAGCGGCCTTCACTTCTTGTATTTGGTTCTCAGTGAATTGGGTTGATGTACTGACGCGGCAGTACAGGAAGGTGCGGGACATGGCGAGGCTCCGTGGTATCGCTTAACGTGGTGTCATTATGCAGTGGTATCACAAATGTCATAATGCTATTTTTATGATTCCTGATACCTTGCGTCTGGGCGGTATCGTTTAACGGTCGTTTTATGAGCCCTACAGGTTCATCGATTTGGAAGTTTTAGAATTTGTGATCGAGTGCTAGTAGCATTTTGCTACCCGTGGCAACAGAATTGGGTATACGATCTAACCAACACTACCGACTCAGCAAAGGAATGTATGGCCCAGGTATCGATTCCATCAGTTGTGCATTTTCCACTAGAGGATCAACCAACCTGGATTGATCCAATCTTGTTAGTGAATGCGGTCCGAATACCACCGGAAAAGTACCAAGATGACGAACATTACGGTGAAATTTACTGCCCAGATTGCGGAGTTATGTGCAACCGTAAACCACGCAAGCTAGCCAAGCGGATAGACAATGTGGATGCATTTTATGCTCACATTAAGGGGTTCGACGAGGTAGCATGTATACATCGTAAACCCGCTGGAAGTGGCGGTGCTGATGGTGTTAGTAAAGAAAAAAAAGCAGTAAACCTCGTAACGTTTGCTGGCTGGAAGAGCTTGGATGATGACGAGCAACCCGAAGAGGATCCGCTTGAACAAGTTTCCGGACAAAAGCGCTTGGTTCAGGGAGGTACCGCCGGAAATGGACGTGGGGTCGAAATTGTTTTTGATGCAAATGGTGTGTTACTAAATGCGGGGGAATTCCACACTGTACGAAGGCTCGTGCTTCTTGCACAAAAATCACTCGACATATCAGTGCAATTTGACAATCAGGATGCAACGAGGCTTCGCGATCTGATCGTTTGGACTGAAAAGGTTGAAAAAAAACCCAGCCGATACATTGGAAAGAGTTTTCTTTTTTTTGGTCAACCCACATCAATCCGTCACGGTACCCATCGCGTCTTCTTCAATTTTCAATCCAATGCACATCAGCTAAGTGGCCACTGCGATCCTCGTATATTTGAAAAACGAGGGTGGAAGGTTTTTGAACGTAGTCATTACTATATTTTCTACGGTTTGGTTGAGGGTACCGAGGCGCGCATGACGGTTCGAATTCTTGAGTCGGGACAAATTGATCGTCTTCCGTTGTCCGCGCATGCGCTGTTCAATTCATTACGCTGACCTGCTATCACGACGAGGTGAAAATTGGCCGCTTCAGTAAATGAGTTAAGACCGACGTGCAAATGGAAGATCATCGATTGTGTACAAGAAGCAGGTATCGATGTCCAGGCGTGGGGCTTCAGGAAAACAGATGGTCAGCCAGTCGCCTCGCCACAATCAAATGGAGGGTACTGCTATGAGTGGTCTTTCCGAAGTGTAGATAGAAGCATATTGCTGCTGTGTGTTTGGTTCGAAGAAATGGACGTCGACAGTCAAGGGCGCGTTTGTTTTGCTGGAAATCTAAGAGCCTATGCTGACAAGCTTATTCGGCAGCTTGAGAAAGACCCAAAAAACAGAAACCGAACGATCAAAGACCCACGCATCAATCGTGCAGAGCATTTCAGCTCAACGGTTCACCTTGCCCATATGAACTCGATGCCTGTGCGGGTGGCAATCGTGTCGGGACCTGTCCGAGAACCAGACGGTATTGATCCTGGCAATGATCGTGCTGTTGGCCGTTATTTGGACGAAGAGTCTTGGCGAGTAGAAAGCTTTGACGATGACACTGGCGCCTTCGTTCTAGTTCGTGGGAATGACGATCAGCAGAATGTAGTTACTGTATGGGACTCAGCAGAGTCGGTCGGTAACGTGGGTGAAACTAGTGAAACTGACGTAAAAATCGTTGCGGACCAGTTTCGCGCAGAGTCTCGACCTGCTGCATACACCTACCAAGGGGAGCAGAGGTATCGTGACCCGAAGGTCCGAGCACTCGTTCTGGCAAGGTCAAAAGGTCTATGTGAATTGACGTCTTTGCCGGGATTCCAAATGGCGAATGGCAGTGTTTATCTTGAAACCCATCACATTGTTCCACTCTCTGAGGGCGGTCCAGATACGGCCGAAAACGTCATAGCCTTGTCGGCGGATGCACATCGCAAGGCACATTATGCTGTTGACCGGGATGAGTTACGTCAACAGTGCCTTGACATCGTGGCACAGCGTTTGAGGTCGTCGCAGATGGACAGCGAGGTGCAATGCTGAGCTAACGACGCTAATCGCCACGGACCTTGCGAACTACTCTGATCATGTCCATCAACACCTTGGGGTCTGTGGTGTCGTAAACGATGTCACACAGTTGATGCCTGAGCTCCCCAACGCTCAACGGCTCCTTCGATTCAGATTGAAGAAGTGACACGAGTGGAACGCCCAGCGCCCGCGCCAAGTCATGCATGGCGTCAAATCCTGGGCCGTATTCACCACGTTCAAATCTACTTATCGTCATCGGCTCATAGCCCAAGGACTCTGCAAGCTGTGCTTGGGTTAGGCCCTGTGCTTTTCGTAGGGCCCTGATCCGTTGACCGAAATCGGTTAATGCATCCCGCGTCATGAGCGATCCAAATCAAAAGCTGGATGCTCACACTTGAACCGATCGTCCTGAAGGACATGCAAGGATAATAATTTTGCTAAAAATATCATCTGATGATATTTTTTGGCGTCTGATGCATCCGGATTCAGGCGCACGTAGCTGAAAACACCAAAGGATTATGAAATGAGATCGCACATCGGAATGCTTCTATCGTCATTGAGCCTACAACCGGCCCATCTGGTGGGCGTCAGGACAGTCAAGGTCTCTAAACAACTGCTGTTGTGCGGGTTGATGTGCATTTCAATCAATGCATTAGCCGACGACAACCCGAATCATGATGTTGTGGCCTATCAAAAGCAGCTTTTACACCCTAGAAGCAATTCGGCGGATGTAGGTGGACTTCGGGTGGCTGCGAACGGTTGTGTAGCACGTAGGAAGATCGGAACTCTGAACCCCGTCTTAGATCCTAAATCGTGGGCTGGTTCAAAATTCCTGATTCTCGATGCTAGCTTTAAGAACACTTCGACAACTAGCAGGTATCCATCGCCTGGCGCTGTAATAATTAGCAAGAATGGACAGACTTACAAGTTCGACAAATTTGAAATGGTCGCTGGAGACGGATTTGGTGTTCTGTCTGAAGCTCTAAATCCATTAATAACCTACCGTACGAAATTAGTGTATCGAATTCCCACTGATTTGACCGGCGCCGTAGTTTGGCAACCCGATGATAGATCCACTGATGTCATGGTGTCTTGTGGATCAATTTGACCATTTTTATGCCATCCGCGCCGTTAGGTCTCACAGGAATTGGTTACATAATAGTGACGTTGTGAACGCATCTGGGATTGTATCTATTTTTTTGCCTGTGGGGGATACGTTATGAACAAAATCACGATGATGATTACCGTAATTATGGCGGGCTATGTACGGTTCGCATTGGCTGGCACCAAATCTAATCAGGAACCGGGTATCCTATTCTGGGTTTTGGCTGCTATTTTAGCCCCGATTCTGATTTACAGTACCCATAAATGGCAGCGCTGGGTGCTGGGGTTCAAGTTTGGGGCCGCTAGCAGGCCTGTTTTTCTTTCTGCTCTGAAATGGTCGTTCGCGTCACTGCTTACGACGATTGCGGCAGTTCTTGTTTTTTCTAAATTTGGTTAGAAGTAGAGCTACTGATAGTTCAAGCCCCGGCGGAAAGCTGCTTAGGGCTTGTCAGTATTATTAGGTTATGGTGACTCCCAACCTTGCACGAATGATCATTCCTCGAAGCCCCCCAAGCGTACGTCAAGTGCCGTTGATCACAAGCCTAGATCCTCGGGTCTGAATGTCATCTTGAATGAACGGTAGGGTTGGAAATCGTTCGGCTTGAGATACTGCATTTCTGGCAAGCTGCCAATATCTTTGACTGCCGTCACCGCCGAGTTATCGAATGGAGTATCGCCACTGGACTTGGCGACACTGACTGACTTAATCGTGCCATTCTGCAACATTTCTATCTGTAGTACGACGGTCATACCTTCTCGCGTCGACTTTGGGCGAGCCCAGCCTTCAGCGGCTCGCGCTATGATCAGACCATCAATGCTATCAACTATTTCATCATAAGTTGCAAGCGCTGGACCAGGTAGGTTCGGTTGTTGCTGTGGTTTCTCATGTGTAGATGGGCGTGGTTTTTGCGCGGGTTTATTATTTGAGGTTAATCTGGTGACCACGATATTTCCGAGTCGGTCCGTGCCAATAACACGAACAAATTGCCCTTGCAGTTGTCGACCGTTGAAGTCTTGGTTTTCTTGGGTTACCCCAATGGACGAGAGTCCATTAAATGCAAAAATGTAGCATATGCCTGGATCACATGCGGTGATAGCAGAGGTCTTGTCCAGTTTGAAAATCTTGTTTTTGAACCAGTCCACCCCCTTATCTTTGTTATTTTGTAGCGCTTCTGATAGCCCCCCCGAATACTTCGCATCGTTGGCAATTTCCATTACCTTTGACTGTGCCTGAGCATTGGTGTTTTCTAGTATTTTTAATTTCGCATCGGACTCTGCACGTTCTATCGCCGCTATCTGCTTCATAGCTAGGACAATCTGGTCCTTTGCGTATCCCTGTTCAGCGGCTTTGCGGTACCAGAAAGCTGCTTGCTGGAAATCCCTCGGGGCCCCATCCCCTTTAAAGTAGCTGTTACCTAGACTGAATTGGGCAGGGGCATGACCCTGTTCGGCGGCTTTGCGATACCAGTCGTTCGCCTGTTGGAGATCCTGGGTGACCCCTTGACCGTAGAAGTAGCTGGCCCCGAGGTTGGTCTGGGCTTTAGCATAGCCCTGTTCAGCGGCTTTGCGGTACCAAGAAACAGCTTGTTTGAAATCCTGTGAGACCCCATCGCCTTTGAAGTAGCTGAATGCGAGCTTGTTCTGGGCATCGGCGTAACCCTGTTCAGCGGCTTTGCGGTACCAGAGGTTTGCTTGTTGGTAATCCTGTGTGACCCCTTCGCCGTTGTAGTAGCTATCTCCGAGGTTGGTCTGGGCAGTGGCATTGCCCTGTTCCGCCACAGATTTAATTGCGGTTAGATCTTGCGAAGCATTCGCATAGCTGACCGACTGTAGTAAGCAAATCCCCAAAAATAAAGAGCGTGAATAGCGTTTCCAACAGCAGTCTACAATTGAATGGTCCACTTCCATATTCTCACTGTATCCAAAAATCTAGTTTAATGGATAAGGGTAGGTTGCGTCTATCGCAAAGGGGGGGAATCCAGCTGTGCTCGGCTCTTGCAGGTATAGCTGGCCCGATTGTTCGTGTCGTTTAGTCGTTCGCCGTAATTGCAAGTTTGTTTGGTGAGTAACTTTTTGACGCATTCATTGTAAGGAAACTTATTGCTGCGGTGTTTGATATATGCTTTCAATTTTGGCTTGGCTTTAATCACGCTGGGGGTCAAAATAGGGCTTTACCCATGAAGTAGGGTGGTATAGATTTATGTCGTGGGGTAATAGTAGGGAGACTATCCGGCCTCGTTCCATGATTTCTTGATAGTGCTAAAACTGATTTCTGGGGTAGGTGTGGTGGATAAAATTCACATGGAACATTAGATGCAGAAAGAAAAATTAGAGTGGGGGTAAGGCGATCTGGTAATTTGGCGGCCATACAGATGTTGTTGTCGTATAACCTCATCTAGCGCAGACGCTTCTCCATGTATTAGCTTGTTTAGGTTTTTTATGTGCTCTTTAAGTTGCTCAATTTCGTCTTCCTGAATCTGATACTTGATCTCTAGCTTTTGAATTTCCTGCTGTTCAAACTTGACTTCGGCTTTGCGGTCTTCCAACTCATCAAGTAGTGCTTCCATTTTAGATTCGAGTTTTTGTTGTTGTGATTTCAGTTGCTTAAGCTCTTGCTCTATTTGATGTTGTAGTTCGTATCTTTGATGGCGCATTTCATGTTCTATATTTTGTTCCATGTCAAATTCCAGAGTTTGGTTGGGTGGGTTTTGAGTTTCTATCATTTGGTGAGTTGGTTTGCCTGGCTAGCAGTGAATAAGTTTTTAGTTAAATTAACGAGAAGTAATGTAGAGCATTAAACAAGATCATTCCGCCGGTAAAGGAATAGATGATCATGGTAGGATATATCGTAGTCATGGTTTTTGGCTTTTGGTTGTTTGTTATGAGATGCACTTAATATTCCTTGAGGGTTTTGCATCACCCCTACGGGGTATCGCCTTCGGCGATATCTTATCGTTTGCTTTAATGATGTTTTAGATTTATTCAGATTTTGAAGAATGTTTGGACGAAATTCTCCTGTCAAGGAGAAAGTCAAGAATGGTTTGAAGACCGTCCCGGAGCGAATCCATACTAGACAGCTATTCCCGATGTAATGGGTTAGCCCGCCGGGGCAATTCGATCGGCGATTAAAGTCTGTTCTCGGGTAACTGCGGAGCAGACTGGTTCCAGTATGGCGAAAATCCAGTCTGTTAATGGTTGTACCTGTTTCACAGAGCCATTATCCTGTTGAAGTCCGTTAATTTATATGCCCTAGGTTGGCGCAGAGGCTGTTGAATTATCCGATTTCAACTTCCCGGAAAATTCATTATGCACAGCTTGATCGCGTGATACCCCACATCTGGCGCATTATGGTCGCCTTTTGGGGTTTATCACTCGGGTTTTGAGTCGGGAACGGTACTCGACCTTGATTGATGGTTTTACACGATTGCAAACGTCAATCAGCATTTGCAGTGTGCCCGAATAAGGGTAGGTTTTATCGTTTTGATTGGTGTGTCTGTAGGTGTTTTTATTTATCTACATATATATATTTATACTTGCAATCATTGATTTCTCATGAGTTCTCTTATGATATTTTTTCATTATGAGTCTTGGGCTTATAACTTTTTGTTATGCGTTCCTGGTCGCTGATAAAATATAAGATATTTAGCATGTGTGGAATTGGTTGTTTTAATGTTGGTTTTTTCGCCTGGAAGCCACGGTTGGTCTAGGTTGACAATTCAGGGAAATGAGTAATATTTGAATTAGAATAATATTTTGTTATGTCTGACGTCTTGATCAAAATCAGCATGTGAAGGTTGAGCTAAAAACTAAATTAGAAGTGAGCTGTCGTGAACGATGTGGTGAGGTTGGTTCAGGCCTCGACCAACAATCCTGCCGCTTTTGCAATGCTCGGAAGCTTCTGGATTTCCTCTGCCATACGGGACAAAGGGTTCACTCCATAGCGATCACCTTCATTCGTGCACGCGTGACCTGTGATCCAATCGCTTACTTCTTTGGGTATCCCGTGCTCCCTGGCAAGCGTCTTGAAGCTGTGTCGAAAGCCGTGAAGCGGATTGCAGTCTGGTCGGTATACCCCGCAGCGTTGGCTGATCGGACGCCATGTTTTGGATACGATCCCCGCAAAACCGTCAGATACCTTGATCAGTTGTGGAAAAATCCTTGAGTCAGGTTCTCGGCCCAGCACCAGTCTCAGTAAGCCCAGGACGATCAAATCGTCATGAATGGGGATTTCCCTACGGCTACTGTCGGTTTTGACTGATTTATCTGGACGGTCATCGATGATCCTGATGAACCATTGGCTGCTTTCGTGTTGGTGGAAATCACCGACATACAGTTGAGCTATTTCCTCCCTGCGCGCACCTGTATACGCCGCAATCAAGGGTAGCCAGAACACGGCATTCCCCGGACGGCCTTGTGCATACCTCAGTCGCTGAAATTCAGAGTGGCCAAACAGAGTGATCAGCTCATTCCAGGTGTAACCCCTGTTGTCGTTTAGGCGACGTTTGGGTTTGCTTGGGCCTAGACGCTTGTGAATGCGAGAGACGAGGACGGGGTTCGATTCGAGCAAGCCGGAATCCACCGCGAACGCCAGAACCGATGACAGCCTCGCCAGCAACAATCGCGTGGTTGAGGTCGCAAGTGGTCTTTCATCTGCGTCTTTAGGTTGGATGAGATCGGCCGCAAACGTATGGATGTCAGAAGGTTGAATCGCCGTAATGGGTTGGTCTCCCATCTTCGTGATGAACCGATTGACGGCACGGCCATAATCGACTGTATGACGCTGTAGAACGTATTCAGACCTGCCAGACATCGATACGGACTGGATGTAGCGGCCTAACAGCTGTGACAGCTTTACAAGGGGTTCTGGGGACGTGGATAGCGCTAGTCTAGGTGAGGTCGGCGGGGGTGTCTCTGGTTGGAACCATTCGATGCTAAGCCCATTGCGGGCATCACTGAATACGCGTTCGGATTCCGTAAAAGCGATGGCGAATGCGGCCTTGGCTTGGTGGTGATTTCGCGTCTTCAGCGAACGGCGAATTTCAGTTTTGCCGATCACTTGTCGGAGGTCATCCGGCACCCTGCGTCGAAGGTAATAGATACCCGAATCAGGGTGCCGGAACGGTTGGGCTATCAGTGCCATGTGTACCAGCCTTGTGTATCAGTTGGCTGGGAAGGGGCAGTTCAAGCGTGATTAGCGAATGGGCGTGCGGCAAGCCGCCTCCCGCCCTGTGCGCCGGCCTCAGCGCCGTTCGCCGGCCAGGGCCTCGTCACCCCGCTCACGGACCCAGAACAAGGTCGCCCCGGCCACGGCGGCAGGCATCATCAGCAGGTTGACCACCGGCACCAGCAGCACCAGGTAGACGATCCCGCCAAAGCTCATGCACTGCCAGCGTTTCTGCCGCAGCCAGGCGAGCATGCCCTGCCAGCTCAGCTTGTGGTTGTCCGCCGGGTAGTCGATGTACTGGATCGCCATCATCCACACCCCGAACAGCAACCACAGCGGAGCGGCGATGATATTCACCACGGGGATGAACGACAGGATCAACAAGCCGATGGCCCGCGGCAGGAAGTAACCGAGCTTGCGCATTTCCCGCGCCAGGGTGCGCGGAATCATCGCCAGCAGTTCTGCCCAGCTGAAGGCCGGGAAATTGTCGGTACCGCGCACCACCACTTCGACCTTTTCCGCGAGAAAGCCGTTGAAGGGCGCGGCAATCACGTTGGCGATCAGGGTGAAGGTGAAGAACACCATCAACAGCACCAGCACCACGAACAGCGGCCAGAGGATGTAGTTGAGGAAACTCAGCCAGGTCGGCAGGGTCGGCATCAGGCTGTCGACCCAGGCACTGAACTGGTGGCCGGCCAGGTAGATCAAACCGACGAACAGCACCAGGTTGATCGCCAGCGGCAGCAGGACGAACAGGCGCAGGCCCGGGCTCAGGACCAGTTTCAGGCCTTCGCGCAGGTATTGCGGGCCGGACAGGACGGGTGCGGGCATAACGTGCTCCGAGAGAAGGAAAACGCGCCGACCTTACCGACTTTGCCGGGGCGGTGAAAGGGCCGACATTTGCAGTAACAAAGGCGTCGAAAATAACAGCGCTCAGGATAGAGAGCCGCTATGAGCTGGATTGTTATTGCGTATTTCCTTAATCTTCGCCTCCTCGATACGCTGCACCTCATTATTTTTCAGGACTGTGTGCTACAAGCCTTCCCCAAGTGCTGTCGCAGTCCTTTTTTATTCCAGCCGGTCCGCCGGCGCTCCGCACCGGTAGCTGACGGGCGGTCGATAGGAGTGAGTCATGTCTGAAGTACGTCATTCGCGGGTGATTATTCTCGGTTCCGGCCCTGCCGGTTACAGCGCCGCGGTCTATGCCGCGCGTGCCAACCTCAAGCCGCTGCTGATCACCGGCATGCAGGCCGGCGGCCAGTTGACCACCACCACCGAAGTCGACAACTGGCCCGGCGACGTGCACGGCCTGACCGGCCCGGCGCTGATGGACCGGATGAAAGAGCACGCCGAGCGTTTCGAAACCGAAATCGTCTTCGACCATATCAACGCGGTGGACCTGGCGAAGAAGCCCTACACCCTGGTGGGCGACAGCGGCACCTTCACCTGCGATGCGCTGATCATCGCCACTGGCGCCAGCGCCCGTTATCTGGGCCTGCCGTCGGAAGAGACGTTCATGGGCAAGGGCGTTTCCGCTTGCGCGACCTGTGACGGTTTCTTCTATCGCAACAAGGAAGTCGCCGTGGTCGGTGGCGGTAACACCGCCGTGGAAGAGGCACTGTACCTGGCCAATATCGCCAGCAAGGTGACCCTGGTGCACCGTCGCGAGACCTTCCGCGCCGAGAAGATCCTGATCGACAAGCTGCATGCTCGCGTCGCCGAGGGCAAGATTGTCCTTAAGCTCAACGCCACCCTGGACGAAGTGCTGGGCGACAACATGGGCGTCACCGGTGCCCGCCTGAAGAACAACGACGGCAGCTTCGACGAGCTGACAGTCGACGGCGTGTTCATCGCCATCGGCCATACCCCGAACACTTCGTTGTTCGAGGGGCAGTTGACCTTGAAAGACGGCTATCTGGTGGTGCAGGGCGGCCGTGAAGGCAATGCCACCGCTACCAACGTGGAAGGTGTGTTCGCCGCCGGCGACGTGGCTGACCACGTTTACCGTCAAGCCATTACCTCGGCCGGCGCCGGCTGCATGGCGGCCCTGGACGCCGAGCGCTACCTCGACGACCTGCAGAACGCTTCGTTCTGATTGTGTGGGAGCGGTGCTTGCCCGCGAAGCTTTTCAGCGCCTTGAAGGGCCTCTTCGCGGGCAAGCACCGCTCCCACATCAGGGGACGCATTCGGCTTGAGTGAACCGCATGCAAGGGTCAGGCAAGTCTGGCCAGGCATGCCTCAAGGATATCCAGCCCTTCCTCCAGCACCGCCGCTTCAGTGGTCAAAGGTGCCAGCAGCCGGATGATATGCCGCGACTTGCCGCTGGGCATCAGCAGCAAGCCGGCCGCGCGGGCCAGGGCCAGTAATTGCGTCAACTGTGCCGACGCAGGGCTGCCGTCAGGGTTGATCAACTCGATGCCACGCATGGCGCCGATACCGGTCAAGCGCCCCAGATAGGGTGACAGCTGGTTGGCGCGCCAAGCCTGGTGACGGCTGACAATCGCCTCTTCCTGTTGCGCGCCCCAGGCTTGCAAGTGAGCGTCAGTCATCTCATCCAGGGTCGCCAATGCCGCGGCACAAGCAATTGGGTTACCCGAATAGGTGCCGCCCAGTCCGCCTTTGGGCAGGCTGTCGAGCAGCGCCTTGCGTCCGACCACCGCTCCTAGTGGCACACCGCCGGCAATGCTTTTACCCAGCAGGATCAGGTCTGGTTCAATCCCCAGTCGCGAGAAGGCAAAGCGCTGCCCGGTGCGGCCGAATCCGGACTGGATTTCATCGGCGATCAGCAGAATATTTTTCTCATCGCAGAAACGTCGCAAGGCCTGGGCGAACTCCAGATCCAGCGCCAAAAATCCCGCTTCGCCCTGCACCGGTTCAAGGATAAAACAGGCGACGTCCTCGACATCGATCTCGACGCTGAACAGCCGCTCCATGGCCTTCAGCGCCTCGGCACAGCTCACGCCGTTGTCCTGGCTGGGGAAGGGCAGGTGATACACCGGTCCTGGCAGCACCCCGACTTTCTGTTTGTAGGGGGCGACTTTGCCGTTGAGATTGAGGGTGGCGAGGGTACGGCCGTGGAAGGCGCCGTCAAAGGCAATCACGGCCGTGCGGCCGGTGGCGCCACGGACTATTTTCAGGGCGTTTTCCGCCGCTTCCGCGCCGCTGTTGGTGAGCATGCCGCTGACCGGGTAAGACACCGGAATAAACGCCGTCAGCCGATCCATCAGTTCGAGGTAGGGCGCATGCGGCGCGGCGTTGAATGCGTAGTGGGTCAGCCGGGTGGCTTGTTCGCGAATGGCCCCAACGATGCGCGGGTGACAATGGCCGAGGTTGAGTACGCCGATGCCGCCGACAAAGTCGATATAGCGTTTGCCGTCGGTGTCCCAGACCTCGGCGTTTTTGCCGTGGCTGAGGCTGATGGGGTGAACGATGGAGATCGACTGGCTGATGGTTTCGCTGCTCATGGAGACCTGACTCGAAAGAAGGAAGACTTCTTTTTATCTAAGCCGTGAGCAGCGCTCCCCGGCAAACGAAATAAAGTCGCCGGGTCAATCTTAAAAGTCGCGATGTGCTGGCCGGGCCCTGGATCAGCGGCGAGTCAGCGGCGCCTGGGTGAACTTCACGCCGGCCAGGCCGTGGCTCATCAACGCGCGGATATTGCCGTGGTCGCTGCCCTCGGGGGTGGCCAGGACCGAACGGTAATGTTCGCCGAAGGCGAGCAACGCTTCCTGATCGCTCAAGCCTTCCAGCAGCGCCAGACCCAGGGTCTTGCACGAGCCTTCGTTCTGTCCGGCGGCGTTTTCCACGCCGCCGTTGTTGAACGCTTGTGGCTGGTAGTCGTAACCGGCGGCAACGAACGCCAGGGTCTCGGCAAAAACATGGGCGCCGCTGTTGAGGCTGGCACGCAGGGTGTTCAAATCACTCATGGGGTTTTCCTTTGGCGAACGCCGCCTGTTGTTCGGCGTTGGCTTCTTGCTGGTATTGGGCTTTCCATTCGGCATAAGGCATGCCGTAGACCACTTCACGGGCGTCGTCGAGGCTGACCTCGATCTGGCGTTCGTCGGCTTCGGCCTTGTACCACTTGGACAGGCAGTTGCGGCAGAACCCGGCGAGGTTCATCAGGTCGATGTTCTGCACATCCTTGCGGCTGTCCAGGTGGGCGACCAGCCGGCGAAAGGCGGCGGCTTCGAGTTCGAGGCGTTCTTGCTCGGTCATGATGGACTCTGTGGGGGTGAAGGTAGGCCGCGATGATAAGAGCCTGGCGCGGCGAATGCCAGACGGCTCAGTGGCTCAACGGCTCGCCGCGAGCGTAATCGACACCGACTCGGCAAACCGCAGCGCGTGGGGCTTGTCGACCTCGACCTCGGCATAAAGTACGGCTGCGTTGCTCATCACCAGATCGAGCAGCTCCTGGGTCAGGCGCTCGAGCAGGGCAAAGCGGTTGCCCTCCACATGCTGGATGATCGCCTTGGTGATGGTGCGGTAGTTCAGGGCGTGATCGATGTCGTTGTCGCGCACCGCTTCCTGGGCCGCATAGAGGATGGTCAGGTTGATCCGGACATCCTGCTTGTTGAGGATCTCGTCTTCGTTGATGCCGATAAAGGTACGCAGGCACAGGTCCTTGACCCGGATGCGCGCCATGCCTGGTTGAAGTTGTGGCATTGCTACTTGCTCCGTCCAATCAGTTGCAGGAACTCCATGCGGGTGGTGCTTGAGTCGCGCAGGGCGCCGAGCATCACCGAGGTGTTCATGGTCGAATTCTGTTTTTCCACGCCGCGCATCATCATGCACATGTGCTGGGCTTCGATCACCACCGCCACGCCGGCGGCCTGGGTCACTTGTTCGATGGCGTCGGCGATTTGCCGGGTGAGGTTTTCCTGGATCTGCAGGCGACGGGCGAACATGTCGACGATCCGGGCGATCTTCGACAGCCCCAGGACCTTGCCGGTCGGCATGTAGGCGACGTGGACCTTGCCGATGAAGGGTAGCAGGTGGTGTTCGCACAGCGAGTACAACTCGATGTCCTTGACGATGATCATCTCGTCGTTGTCGGAGGCGAACAACGCACCGTTGACCACTTCTTCGAGACTCTGGGCATAACCGTGACACAGGTATTGCATGGCCTTGGCGGCCCGTTTCGGGGTGTCCAACAGGCCCTCGCGGTCGGGGTTTTCGCCCAGCCCCAGAAGGATCTCGCGGTAATGCTCGGGCAGTGTGGCACTCATGGAAAGGGTTCCTCGCGGGGCGGCTTATTTAAGGTGCCGGCCGCCGTTGACGGTCAAGGTTGTGCCGGTGACATACGGGTTGTCCAGCAGGTAGCGCAGGCTCTGGTAGACCACCCCGGCTCCGGGTTCGATACCCAGGGCCGATTTGGCCAGGGTCCTGGCGCGGTACGCCGCGTCGTCGTCGGGGTTGAACATCAGCAGGGCCGGGGCGATGCCGTTGACCTTGATCCGTGGCGCGTAGCGGGCGGCGAAGGACAGGGTCAGGCTGTCCAGGCCGGCCTTGCTGGCGCAGTAGGCGATATGCTGGCTGCTGCCCTTGCGGGTGACATCGTCGCTGATGTGCACGATATCGGCCATTGGCGAGCGCTCCAGCAACTCGGCGCAATGCAGGTTGATCAGATAGGGCGCCAGCATGTGCAGGCTGAACATCTGGGTAAAGGCCGCGGTTTCATTGTCAGGGCCTTCTTTAATCCAGGCCGAGGCATTGTGAACGATCGCCCGCAGACAGTCGGTGTGCTGCTTCAGCACCTCGATAAAGGCCAGGATCCCGGCTTCGCTGGAGAAATCGGCGAACAGCGCGGTGGCACCGCGGTCGCGCAGGGCCTGGACCCCGGGACGCTCGCTGCGATAGCTGACGATCACCGGGTAGCCGTCGGCCAGCAGTCGCTCTGCGCAGTGCAGGCCGACACGCTGGCCGGCGCCAGTAATCAGGATTGGGGCACTAGACGGTGGCATCGATGGCTCGTGGCAAGCGGTGGAGAGGCGTCGGTTGACGTTGAAGTCAAAACTATACCAGCCACTGGGCTTGTACAACCGTTGTACGTGGCGAGCGCTGCCACGGTACCGATCTGTCAATGAGAACGGGGTCTTATTGGCACCGCGAAACCTGTAGCTGGCTTGCCAGCGATGACGGCGGTGAATGCTGCATCGCTATCGCTGGCAATCGAGCGTCGACCGGCGGCTCCTACAGGACCCTGTTGTTTCAACGCCTGGCGGTGGCCGTGTCGCTCGGCAGCGCCAAGGCCTTCGTACTGTGCAACCAACCCGCCAGCAAATGGGTCGACAGCGGAATGAAGAAGTAGACCATCAACGGTGTCAGCGCCAGGGTACTGACCAGGACCCGCGGCCCCAGGCTTAACTCGGCCAGCAACGGCCCCAGGCCAAAGTTGAACAGCAGCGACACCGGAAAGAACGCCAGCCAGATCGCCACCGCCTGTTTCCAACGTGGCGGTCGTTGGCCCACGGCGCCGAACCAGCCGTCGATGCCGCTGACCCGCCGTTCCTGCGGCCCGGCGAACAGGTCGCCGCCACGCGCCAACCAGGCCTTGCGCGAGGCGGAATGCTCCCAGGCGTTGAGGGTCGCGGCATCGTTGAAGCGGAAAATCATCTGGAATTCGTTATCGCCGGACGGCGGGGCGAGCACGCCGGAGCCCAGGTAACCGGGGAAGTCGGTGGCGAGCAATTCGCCTTCATGCAACCAGGCGAGCATCTCCTGGTAGCGGCCCTCGGCGACACGCCGGGCAACCATCATGGTGACGGGTGAGGTAGACATCATGTATCTCCGTAAGACAAGCATGCCGCCCGGGTAAGGCAGATGCGCAACGCAGCGCCGGGGTGGTGGGCTGCGTGTGTGGACAGGCAAGAATTATTCCCTATTCTCGCGAAATGCACCAAGCAAGTGACTCGTATTGCGTACGATTTGCAGAGAGTTGGATCCCGTGGGCTAGAATATCGGTCAAATCCTATTCATAAATGTGTGACAGATGCCCGTCATGACCGAACTTGAACCTGCCACGCCGCTGTTGCGGGCGTTGAAACAGGAGGAGTTGTTTCCCATTCGTGAAGTCTCGCGCCTGACCGGCGTCAACCCGGTCACCCTGCGGGCGTGGGAGCGACGCTACGGTCTGATTCAACCGACGCGCACCGAAAGTGGGCATCGGCTCTATGCCATGAGCGATATCGAGACAGTCCGCACCATCATGGGCTGGATCGAGCGCGGTGTGGCGGTGAGCAAGGTGGGCAAGATTCTGGCGAAAACCGCCGTCCAGGCCGTGTCCATCCACACACCCACCGGCATTTCCACGCAATCGATTGCCCAGACGGAATGGGACGAGTGGCAGACGCAATTGCGCGCCGCGGTCAGCGCTTTCGACGAACCAGCCCTCGAACGTCTCTACGGGCAGGTGTTTTCCTGTTATCCGCTGACCGTGGTGTTCCAGAATATCCTCCTGCCGTTGTGGCAGCGCCTGCTGCTACAGACGAACGAGTTCGGCCAGGTCAGCGAGTGGCTGTTTCTCGATGCGTTCCTGCGCGCGCGGGTCCTGCAGCGCCTGCACCTGGTTCGCGGGCTGCCTTCCCAGCGTATCGTGCTCGCCGCTTTACCGGATCAATGTCGTGAACTCGAATTGCTGGTGGCCGGCCTGTTGCTGGGCGACGGCGACCGCTCCGTCAGCGTTCTGGCAGTTGGCCAGCCCTTCGATGAACTGACCCTGGTCTGTGAAAGGGTCCGGCCCGAGGCGCTGGTGCTGTATTCCAACCGTTCGCCGATGGCCGACCTGCCACGCCGGCTCAATCGCCTGGCGCTGTCGGTGGACTGCGCGGTGATGCTGGCCGGGGATGTTGCGGAGTTGCTGCAGGAACGCCTGGAAGGCTCGAGCATCGGCTGCCTGGGCAATGACGGCCGGCTGATGCGCCGGCGCTTGCAGCAATTGCTGGCCGGTCGGCTCGATACCTGATCGACGATCAGGCGTCTGCCTTGGCCGACGGGGGATTGCTGCCTGGGTTATCGCGGCTGGCCGGTGGCGGCCTTGAGCGCATCCAGCTCAGCCTGAACCTCGGCCAGTTTTGCTTCCAGTTGGGCTACCCGCTGTTGCGCCTTGACCTGCGCCGTCACGTCTTTCTGTACACCGACGAAATAGGTCAGTTGGTCGCTTTCGTTGAGCACGGGGGACAGCGACAGCTCGTTCCAGAAATGGCTGCCATCCTTGCGGTAGTTGCGCAGGATCTGACGGCACGGCTTGCGTGTGTGCAGGGCTTCGCGGATCAGTTCCAGTGCCGGCTGGTCGCGGTCGCCCGACTGCAGGAAACGACAATCCTGGTAGAGAGTCTCTTCGTTGGTGTAGCCGGTCAGGCGTTCGAACGCCGGGTTGGCGTAGATCAGGATATGGTCTTCGCCTTCCTGTTCGGCCACGACGATACCGTCGTTCGACGCATCAATCACCAGTTGCAACAGTTTGGGATTTATCATTCTTCAGCGCACCCGCAGTCCATTGACGAATCTGTCGAAGTTTAAGACATCGTCTTGAATAATCCATTCCATTTGCTTGCGGCGAGGGGCGGGTTTTGTGAGAAAGTCTCTCATCTGCTGGTATCCTGGGGTTTTTATCCAGCATCAGGATCAGATTGATGAAAGTTGCCATCCTTTCCGGCTCGGTCTACGGTACCGCCGAAGAAGTTGCCCGCCACGCTGAAAAAATCCTTCGCGAGGCCGGTTTTGAAGCCTGGCACAACCCGCGGGCGACCCTGGCCGATGTTCAGGCCTTCGCCCCGGAGGCCTTCCTGGCCGTGACCGCCACCACTGGCATGGGTGAGCTGCCGGACAATCTCCAACCGCTGTATAACGCCATCCGCGACCAGTTGCCGGCGGCGTGGCGTGGCCTGCCGGGCGGGGTGATCGGCCTGGGTGATTCCAGCTACGGCGATACTTTCTGTGGCGGCGGCGAACAGATGCGTGAGTTGTTTGCCGAGCTGGGCGTGCGGGAGGTGAAGGAAATGCTGCGTCTGGATGCCAGCGAAAGCGTCACCCCGGAAACCGATGCCGAGCCGTGGCTGGCCGAGTTCATCAGCGTCTTGCGCTAAGGCCTGCGAGCGGGCGTCGCCGATCTTGTCTTGAAATACCACACTGTAGGAGCCAGCTTGCTGGCGATAGCTATTGTTCAGGCGACAACGATGTTGGCTATCGGATCGCAATCGCCAGCCAGCTGGCTCCTACA
Source organism: Pseudomonas sp. GW821-FHT04D07 (assembly GCF_059420225.1). NCBI lineage: Bacteria > Pseudomonadati > Pseudomonadota > Gammaproteobacteria > Pseudomonadales > Pseudomonadaceae > Pseudomonas > Pseudomonas sp. GW821-FHT04D07. The sequence continues at coordinate 82,531 of NZ_JBWKTH010000006.1, read as the reverse complement.
CGGGGGTATTGTACCGGTGGCTGACTGGCTGCTCGCGCAACAATGCCAGCCAGGCTTGGGCGGCTTTCGACAGGTAAGCGCCGCGGCGCCAGATAAAGGCGATATCCCAGCGCAGGTCGCTAGGTGAGCTCAAAGTCAGGCGGACCACGCCGGGTCGTATCAGCGAGCGTGCAACCACGCTGGGCAGCAGCGCCACGCCTTGCCCGGCGGCCACCAGCGCGGCGAGAAAGTCGGCCTGGCCGCTGCGTCCACTCTCCTTGGGGGTGAAGCCGGCTTGCCGACAAGCTTCCATCAGGCGGTGATTGAGCACGAAACTGCGCTGGTACAACAGAAACGGCGTATCGGCCAATTGTTCCAGGCGGATCGAGCCTTCCTCGGCCAGCGGATGATCGTTCGCCAGCAACACATCCAGTGGCTCGTCGCAAAACAGCTGGTAGTCGAACGCCGGGTCGCTCGGCTTGAGGCTGCCGCCCAGCTCCAGTTCGCCGCTCAGCACCGCCGGCTCGATATTCAGGCTGCCGCCTTCGAGCAGGTGAATGCTGATATTCGGGTAGCGCCGCCGGTACTCGGCGAAGAGGCTGGCGAACAGCGTTTCACCGCCCAGTTGCGGCAGACCCAGGCGCAGTTCGCCGCGGGCCAGGTGGCTCAGGTCATCCAGTTCGCTGAGCAACCCGTCGCGTAGGCGCAGCATTTCTTCAGCCCGTTGCAGCACCACGCCGCCGGCCGCCGTCAGCAGGACCCGTGAACCCTGGCGATCGAACAATGGCGTGGCGAGGTCGTGTTCGAGCTGGGCAACCTGCTTGCTGACCGCCGACTGGCTGATGTGCAGGGTTTTCGCCGCCTGGGTGAAGCCGCCCTGACGGACCACCTCGATAAAGCTGCGCAGTTGCTTGAATTCCATGACCTGATTCCAAATTGGAATGACTTCTAGTCTAACAATTCGCTTTTGGGATGGTAGCGACAACTTTAAAATTGGTTTCCAGAGAGGACTGAATCCGATGAACCGTCTATTGCTGAAAAAATCCTGTCGCCTGCTGGCCGAACTGGCCGTATTACTGGGGCTCTATCAGCTGGGCATGCTGTTCGCCGCCTGGAGCCACTGGCCGATTCCCGGCGGGGTGATCGGCCTGGCGCTGCTGTTGCTGGCCTTTGCCACTGGCTGGGTCAAGCCCGCCACCCTGCAACTGGGGGCCGGGTTGTTGATGGCGGAGATGTTGCTGTTCTTCATCCCGGCGTTGATGAGCCTGCTGGACTATGGCGCCATGGTGCGCCAGGACGGCTGGCGGATCCTGCTGGTGATCGGCGTCAGTACCCTGGCGGTGATGCTGGCGACCGCTTTTACCGTCGAGTTCGTTTGTCGCTGGAGCACCCGTCGTGAAGCTTGAGTGGATGTCCTTGTTCTGGCTGGGGCTGACCCTGCTGGCCTATGTGTTCAGCCGCTGGGTGTATGGCCGCACGGGGCGTTACCTGCTGTCGCCGCTGATCCTGGTGCCCTTCGTGCTGCTCGCGGTGGCGCTACCGCTGCACACGGCGTACGCCGAATACTCGCGCGATACCCACTGGTTGATGTTGATCCTGGGGCCGGTCACCGTGGCCTTCGCGGTGCCGATCTGGCAGCAGCGGCAGATGCTGCTGCGCCATGGCCCGGCGTTGCTGTTGGGGATGCTGGCCGGCAGCGCGGCGTCTATCGGCAGCTCTTACTGGCTGGCCAGGGCGCTGTCGCTGGATAACAGTTTGACCTTGTCGCTGGTGCCGCGCTCGATCACCACGCCCTTTGCCATGCCGCTGGCGCAGAACCTGGGTGGCGTGCCCGAGCTGACCGCGGTGTTCGTGATGGTCACCGGGGTTTTCGGGGCGTTTCTCGGCGGGCTGCTGCTCAAGTGGTTGCCGCTGCGCAGCAGTCTGGCGCGCGGTGCGTTGTTCGGCGTCGGGGCTCACGGTGCCGGGGTCAGCCGCGCCCGTGAAGTGGGCGGTGAAGAGGGCTCGGTGGCGGGCCTGGTGATGGTCCTGACCGGTCTGCTGAACCTGTTTGCCGCGCCCTTGTTGGCGGCAATGATCTGATTTCATCTTCGGCCGCCCTGGCTGACTCGCTGGGTCATCAAGCTGGCTGGCAAGGCAACTCCGTTGCGGCAACGGGCTGCTCTAGACTGGCGGGTACTAGAATAAAAACCGAAAACCGCCGAGGTCAGTGCCGTGAACGCAGCCCCTGTTACCGCCGCACCCGATGTGAAGAGCCAAGTCAGCGCCGCCGAATGGCAGACCCGCGTGGACCTGGCAGCCTGTTATCGCCTGGTGGCGATGCACGGTTGGGACGACCTGATCTTCACCCATATCTCGGCCAAGGTCCCGGGTACCGAGGATTTCCTGATCAACCCCTACGGGCTGATGTTCCACGAGATCAGCGCGTCGAGCCTGGTCAAGGTCGATCAGGCCGGCAACAAGTTGCTGGACAGCCCCTATGAGATCAACCCGACCGGCTACACTATCCACAGCGCCATTCATGAGGTGCGGCACGACGTGACCTGTGTGCTGCACACCCACACCGCCGCCGGTGTCGCGGTCTCGGCGCAGCAGCAGGGCGTGCTGCCCATCAGCCAGCAATCGCTGTTCGTGCTGTCGAGCCTGGCCTATCACGCCTACGAAGGGGTGGCCCTCAACCATGAGGAGAAAGCGCGGTTGCAGGCCGATCTCGGCGAAAACAACTTTCTCATGCTGCACAACCACGGCCTGCTGACCTGCGGCTCGACCATCGCTGATACCTTCCTGATGATGTTCACCTTCCAACGGGCCTGCGATATCCAGGTGCTGGCGCAAAATGGCGCGGCGCCACTGATCGTCATCGAGCCGCAGATTCTCGCCGGGGCCAAGGCCATGGTCGCCGCGGTGACCCGTAGCGCCCAGGGCATGGGCGGTGCGCTGGCCTGGCCGGCGCTGCTGCGCAAGTTGGACCAGCAGGACCCCGGATTCAGACTCTGAGGCCAGCGTCCGGGATTGCCCGGGGAGTGGGCGTCAATGCGGGCAGTCGCGGCCAGGGCCGGACTATCCCGCTGCCTTATCGCACACTATTCAGCCCTGGCCGACTTTATTGTGAGCAAAGGCCGGGTGTCCGACACTCGGCTTCTATTTCCATCGGCCCTGGCTGGAGTCCTGTATGAGTGAGTCTGTGCGCTTCGAAGATAAAGTGGTGATCGTTACCGGCGCCGGTGGCGGCCTGGGGCGTGCCCATGCACTGCTGTTCGCCCGCCATGGGGCGAAAGTGGTGGTCAACGACCTCGGCGGCTCGGCCCACGGTGAGGGCGCCAACGCCTCGGCGGCGGACAAGGTGGTGGCCGAGATTCGCGAGGCCGGCGGTACCGCCGTGGCCAACCACGACTCGGTCACCGATGGCGACAAGATCGTGCAGAACGCCCTGGATGCCTTTGGCCGTATCGATGTGGTGGTGAACAACGCCGGGATCCTGCGGGACAAGACCTTCCTGAAGATGGAGGACGCCGACTGGGACCTGGTTTACCGGGTGCATGTCGAAGGTGCCTACAAAGTCACCCACGCCGCCTGGCCACATCTGCGCCAGCAGAACTACGGGCGGGTGATCTTTACCGCGTCGACGTCCGGCATCTACGGCAATTTTGGTCAGTCCAACTATGGCATGGCCAAGCTCGGCCTGTATGGCTTGACCCGGACCCTGGCCATCGAGGGCCGCAAGAACAATATCCTGGTCAACGCCATCGCCCCGACTGGCGGCACGCGCATGACCGAAGGCCTGATCCCGCCGCAGGTCTTCGAGCTGCTCAAGCCGGAGCTGATCAGCCCGCTGGTGGTGTTCCTCGGCAGTGAGCAGTGCGATGAAACTTCCGGTCTGTTCGAAGTCGGTGGCGGCTGGATCGGCAAGACCCGCTGGGAGCGCAGCCTGGGCGCCGGCTTCGACCCGCACAACGGTTTTTCCGTGGAAGACGTGGCGGCCAGCTGGAAGCAGATCTGCGATTTCGAGGGTGCCGTGCATCCGAAGGACACACCCGAAGCGCTACGGGAAATGATGGTGAACCTGCAGAAGTACATAGCCTGAATAACGGCTCTACCTGACACAAGGCAGCACCTGTAGGCGCTGCCGAGCCGGCGATGCAGGGCTCAAGGGCCTCATCGCCAGCAAGCCGGCTTGTACAGTACGCGGTGTTTTCAATGACCGGGATAAGGGCTGGCCCTGTGTCGGTTTTATGCCCTTGGGAAGTATTTCTCCACCAACGCCGCGAGGATGGCGGCGGTCTCGGCATCGAGCGCGCCGGCATAATCCTTTGGCCGGAAATGCAACTGGAACGCCCTGACCAGTTGTTTGAATCCCTTCTCCGTGTCCGCTCCCGTCACGTCATACCCATACTTTTTGAACTGCTCCAATGCCGTTGCCCGAGGTGGCAGGCCGTCGCACGTGTATTTGCGCAGGTACTGGTCGCGGGTTGCTTCGTCGAACCAGGCACCGATGCCCGACAGATACAGGTCGTGCCAGGGAAAGGCGGCTCCCGGATCACTCTTGCGATTCCAGGCGATATCCGAGTGCCCGACCACCTGGGTGGGGCCGATATCGGGATAGCGGGCGAGGATATTCAGCGATAATTGCTTGAGCACTTCGATCTGCCGCGGCTCATAAGGCGGAAAATGAAACTGTCCCGCGCTCTCGGACGCCAGGTTGACGATCTCGATGCCGATCGCGGTGTCATTGAGCTGCGTCCTGCCGTCCCAGGCACTGATGCCCGCATGCCAGGCGCGTTTTTGTTCGTCGACCAGATTGAACACTTCCTGTTCCTTGAAGCCAGCCTGGAGATAGCTCGGGTCGGTGACATCGGGCACCAGGTAATGACTGCTGACATTAGGACCGGTCAGAAACCCGAGGGCGCTGGCGAAGTCGCCGGCGGTGTAATGCATGACCAGCAAGCGAACCCGGTCGTTGAAACTCCGCGTGCTGCGGTAGGCGTTGTAGTTGATCGGTTTCATCAGCGATTCCTTTCCCCATGACGTGATGTAGTTGAGTGCTACAGAGTGAATCCCGGTCTCAATCAGTGGGAAGAGGCTTGGGTCTTTCAACCGTGTACGAAGGGTCTCGGTGTTTGATTTTGCTCGTGTCAGCGCTGATGAGACGTTGTACGGGGGCGAATGACGCAGGCATAAAAAAGGCCACTGCAAACGCAGTGGCCAAGGGAAGACGTTCGATCAAGGAGTAAATCAACGTCAGTAAACAATGAATGATGAGCATAATAAGGACCTGCCCCCGGCTGAAAAAGCCCGCTTTGCGACAATCACCGTTACCGCTGGGGTAACAGTCGCTTTTCCATTTGCGGCAACCGGAGTCATCCCGGACAATCCTCTATCCATGTGCGCTATGACACGCTATCCACCGGTTCGATGGTCCGCTGCAAACCGCGTCGCAAGCCTGCATTCATCCTTTCGAGGTACAGCACGAATACCTCCTTGGTGCGCTTATCGCTCCCGTTGGTGGTGAGTAGGGTGAAGCCTTCTGTCACACACCGGGGAAGACGCATGACAAAAACAACAATGCGCGCCATCTTCACGCCGCAGGCTCTGGCCATCGCGGTTGCCATGAGCGTCAGTGCGCAGGCGCAGGCTGTTTCGTTCAACATCGGAGAAATCGAAGGCAAATTCGACTCATCCCTGTCGGCCGGCGTGAGCTGGGGCCTGCGCGATGCCGACAAGAGCCTGGTGGGGGTGCCCAATGGCGGTACCGGCCAGGCCGCCACCGGTGATGACGGACGCCTGAACTACAAGAAGGGCGAAGCCTTCTCGAAGATCATCAAGGGTATTCACGACCTGGAATTGAAATACGGTGACACCGGCGTCTTCGTCCGCGGCAAGTACTGGTACGACTTTGCGACAGCCGACGGCGGCCAGGACTTCAAGGACATCAGCGATCACCATCGCGATGAAGCGGCACGTTCTTCCGGCGCTCAACTGCTCGACGCCTTCGTCTACCACAACTACTCCATCGCCGACCTGCCGGGCACCGTGCGCCTGGGCAAGCAGGTGGTCAGTTGGGGTGAGAGTACCTTTATCGGCAACTCGATCAACAGCATCAACCCCATCGACGTATCGGCCTTCCGCCGGCCAGGTGCCGAGATCAAGGAAGGCCTGATCCCGGTCAACATGTTCTTCGCCTCCCAGAGCCTGACCGACCAACTGACGGTCGAAGGGTTCTACCAGTTGAACTGGGAAAACACCGTCGTCGACAACTGCGGCACCTTCTTCGGCAACGATGTGGTGCAGCACGGTTGCAACAACAACTACACCGTCGGCAGTCCGGCGATTGCGCCGCTGCAACCGCTGGCCGCGGCGTTCGGCCAGGGCTTTCAGGTCACTCCGGAAGGTGTCGTGGTGCAGCGTGGCGATGACCGCGATGCCCGTGACGGCGGCCAATGGGGCATGGCCTTGCGCTGGCTGGGCAGCGACACCGAGTACGGCCTGTATTTCATGAACTACCACAGCCGTACCCCGACCGTCGGCACCACCACCGCCAGTGCCAGCACCATCACGGCGCTGGGCAGTATCCTGCCGCTGGCGCCAGCCGCCTTCCGTAGCGGTCTGGCGCAAAGCATCATGCTGGGACGCGGTCAGTACTACCTTGAGTATCCGGAAGACATCCGACTCTACGGCGCCAGCTTCTCCACCACCCTGCCGACCGGCACCGCCTGGAGTGGCGAGATCAGCTATCGTCCCAACGCTCCGGTGCAGCTCAACACCACCGACCTGACCCTGGCGCTGGTCAACCCGATTGCCGGTGGCGCCGCCTCGCCGATCCAGACCAGTCCTGGTTCGGACAACTCCGGCTACCGTCGCAAGGAAATCACCCAGGTACAAACCACCTTCACGCAGTTCTTCGACCAGGTCCTCGGTGCCGAGCGCCTGACGTTGGTGGGCGAGGCGGGGATGACCTATGTCGGCGGCCTGGAGACCAAGGACAAGCTGCGTTACGGGCGTGACTCGGTCTACGGTGCCTATGGTTACCAGGGCGATACCAGCGGTTTCGTCACCGCGACCTCCTGGGGCTACCGTGCCCGGGCGATCCTCGACTACAGCAACGTGTTCGCCGGGATCAACCTCAAGCCCAACGTGTCCTGGTCCCATGACGTCAAGGGATACGGCCCCAACGGCCTGTTCAACCAGGGCGCCAAGGCGGTCAGCATCGGTGTGGACGCCGACTACCGCAACACCTACACCGCGAGCCTCAGCTACACCGACTTTTTCGGTGGCAACTACAACACCCTGATTGACCGTGACTTCGTGGCGCTCAGCGTCGGCGCGAACTTCTGATCCAGGCTTGAGAAGGACAACTTTATGCGCAAGATGATTTTGCAATGTGGCGCCCTGGCCTTGAGCCTGCTGGCAGCCAACGTAATGGCGGCGGTTTCCCCGGAGGAAGCGGCCAAGCTCGGTACCAGCCTGACTGCCATCGGCGCGGAAAAGGCCGGCAACGCCGACGGCTCGATCCCGGCCTACACCGGCGGTATCCCGAAAAACGCCGGCGCGGTGGACAGCAAAGGCTTCCTGGCCGACCCGTTCGCCAATGAAAAGCCGCTATTCATCATCACTGCGGCCACCGCCGAACAGTACAAGGCCAAGCTCTCCGAAGGCCAACTGGCGATGTTCAAGCGTTATCCGCAGACCTACAAGATCCCGGTCTATCCGACGCACCGCAGCGTGGTGCTGCCGGATGCGGTTCTGGAGGCGGCCAAGCGCAGCGCCCTGAATGTCACGGCAATCAACGACGGTAACGGTCTGGCGAACTTCACCGGCAACCGCTACTACGCCTTCCCGATTCCGAAGAACGGCGTGGAAGTGCTGTGGAACCACATCACCCGCTACCACGGCGGCAACCTGCGCCGCACCATCACCCAGGCCACGCCGCAGACCGACGGCTCCTTCACCCCGATCACCTTCGAGGAAGAAGCCGCCGTGCCATCGGAAATTCCCGACCTGGCGCCGGACAAGGGCGCCAACGTGCTGACCTTCTTCAAGCAGGAAGTCACCGCGCCGGCGCGTCTGGCGGGCAACGTATTGCTGGTGCACGAAACCCTCGACCAGGTGAAGGAGCCGCGCCTGGCCTGGGTCTACAACGCCGGCCAGCGCCGTGTGCGTCGCGCCCCGCAAGTCGCCTATGACGGTCCGGGCACCGCCGCCGACGGCCTGCGTACCTCGGACAACTTCGACATGTTCTCCGGCGCGCCGGACCGCTACGACTGGAAACTGATCGGCAAGAAGGAGATGTACATCCCTTACAACAGCTACAAGCTGGACTCGCCGACCCTCAAGTACACCGACGTGATCAAGGCCGGGCATATCAACCAGGACCTGACCCGCTACGAGCTGCACCGGGTCTGGGAAATCGAGGGCACGGTCAAGCCAAGCGAGCGGCATATCTATGCCAAGCGTCATATGTACATCGACGAGGACAGCTGGCAGGTCGCGCTGGTGGATCACTACGACGGTCGCGGCCAACTGTGGCGGGTGGCTGAAGGTCATGCGCAGTTCTACTACGACCACCAGGTGCCGGCTTATACCGTTGAAGCGCTGTATGACCTGATTGCCGGGCGCTATATCGCCCTGGGCATGAAGAACGAAGAGAAGCACAGCTTCCAGTTCGGTTTTGTCGGCAAGGCGGCGGATTACACGCCGGCGGCGCTGCGGGCAAGCGGGGTGCGCTAAACGCTTCGCCATCCCCCTGTAGGAGCCGGCTTGCCGGCGATGAGGCCCTTGAGCCTTGCGTCGCCCTTGCGGCCGCTATCGCCGGCAAGCCGGCTCCTACAGGGTTTGGGGTGTTTTCAAGATCCCTTTCATTGGCCCTTGGGGCCTGTTTTTTATGGTCAGCGATAAGTTTCCTGAATATTTGTTCATCCTCCGGCTCGAACAGGGCTAGGGTGACTGGATAAAATCAAGAAAGGCCGCCGCAATGACCGCCATGACCCCGCGTCTGGACCGTCCCGGGTTCCTGCCTCGTTTATCCTCCCGTCATTTGCCACGTCCGCGTCTGAGTACCCCGTTGATCGAGTCCCAGGCACGGGTCCGCTTGCTCTGTGCGCCCGCCGGCAGCGGCAAGAGCGCCCTGCTCGCCGAATGCTTGCTGCAAGCCCCACCCAGCTGTGGCGTGTGCTGGCTGCCGTTGTCCGGGGCGAGCCTCACGACCGACGCATTTTGCGCGGCCCTGGCCCAGGCGCTGGGGCTGGACGAGCCCCAGGACGAGTCGAGTCTGTTGGCACGGCTGGCGCGCTGGACCACCCCCACCTGGATTTTTCTCGACGACTACTGTCGTTTGCCCAACCCGGCACTGGATCAACTGCTCGATCGCTTGTTGGCGGTCAGCAGTCCGGTCCTCAGCTGGTGGCTGGGCGTGCGGCGGCGGCCGCACTGCAACTGGCCGCGGCTGTTGCTCGAAGGTGAACTCTACGAAGTCGAAGGCCCGAGCCTGGCCTTCGCGCGCGGTGAAATCGAACGGTTGGTCAGTCATCCGTCGATCACCCTGACCCCGCAGTGCCTCGACCGGATGGACCAGTACACCGCCGGATGGTGCGCCGGGGTGCGGGTCGCCATGCTCGAGGCGCCGGCCTGGATCGCCAACGCGCCCGACGCCGGGTCGCGACGTTCGGCGACCTTGCTCGACTACCTGCAACACGAACTGTTCGATGCCCTGGCACCGGAGCTGGCCGAAGCCTGGCGCGTGTTGGTACATCTGCCACGTTTCAATGCCGACCTCTGCGAGCACCTGTTCGGTGCGGGGGAGGGCGCCCAGTGGATGCGCACCCTGCAAGAGCTAGGGTGTTTTATCGAACCCTGGGAAGACTCCGCGGAATGGCTACGGGTGTTCGCGCCACTGGCCCTGTTGCTGCGCGATGAACCCTGGCCGGCTGGACGCTCCTGGCATCGGCGCGCCTGCCAGTGGTTCAGCGCCCACGGTGACTGGCAGGCGGCGGTGGAGCAGGCCCTGGCCGCCGAAGAGTTCGAAGTGGCAGCCAGCCTGTTGCACAACTTCACCTTCGATTACCTGTTCCAGGAGCAGAACGTGGCGCTGCTGTTGCGCCTGCACGAGCATCAGCCAGACGAGCTGATGTTCGGCACGCCGCATCTGGTGGGCTTGATCACCACCGCGTTGCTGTTCGCCGGGCGCTTCGACGAGGCGGCCCACAGCATCGAGCAGATGGCCCGTTTTATCCCGCAGCCATCGGCGGCGGCACAACGGCAACTGGTGGCGCGTTGGCAGGCCCAGCAGGGCTGGTTGCTGCATTTGCAGGGACAGGCGCAATGTGCGCGTGGGCATTTTCTCGAGTCCTTGCAGGATCTGCCGCCAGCCGCCTGGCCGGCGCGGTTGTTCTGTTTGTCGGGGCTGACCCAGCAGGCGCTGCTCGCGGGCGAGTTGGAGCAGGCTCACGCCTTGAGTCGCGACGCCCTGTGCCTGGCGCGGGCACAAGGCTCGTTGCTGTTCGAGGCGCTGCTGGAGCTGGATCATGCGCAGTTGCTGGAGCAGCGTGGTGCCCTGCACCGCAGCGAGAGCCTGCTGGACAACATGCAGGCCCTGTTATCGGCCAAACGCCATCTGGCCGGGCCGCTGCTGGGGCGGATCGCCTTGCGTCAGGGACGGGTCGCGCTGCGCCAGGGCCGCGATCAACAGGCGGCCGAGTATTTTCAGACGGGTCTGGACGAGTGCCTGCGCAGCCAGGATAAACAGGCCTTGTACGGCTTTCTCGGGCTGGCCTTGCTGGATGCCAACCACGGCGATTACGCCCAGGCGTTTGTCCGCCTGCGCGACGCCGAACGTTTGATGCAGCAACGGCATATCCCCGATGTGGTGTATCGCGCGGTGCTGCTGATGGTCAGTTGCCATTTCTGGTTGCAGCAGGGGCGACCCGAGCTGGCGGAAGAGGCGCTGACCCGGGTGTTGCGTCACTACAGCGGCGCGAATGGGGTGCAGGCGCCCCCGGCGACGCTGGAATTGATTCCACGTCTTGAATACCTGTTGGTGCTGGCGCAGGTCTATCTGCACAAGGCTCAGGCGCCGCTGGAGGCGCTGGCGCTGTTGCTTGAACAGGCCCAGCGGCGCGGCATGCAGGGGATAGAAACCGAGCTGCGCCTGGCACTGGCGGAAGTGGCGTTTCTGCAAGGGCGAACGGCGCTGGCCAAGAGTCATTTGGAGGAGGGCTTGGCGCTGGTCAGCCGCTGCAACCTGCAACAGGCCTTGCGTGAGTTGCGTTTGCGCCAGTCAGGGATGCTGGCGAGCCTGGGGTTCGAGGAGGTGCTGATCGCCACCGGTGACAATCCCTTGAGCCAGCGTGAACTGGAAGTGCTCAAGCTGATTGCCCTGGGCAGCTCCAATTTGCAGATCGCCGATCAGCTGTTTATTTCACTGCACACGGTGAAAACCCATGCGCGGCGGATTCACAGCAAACTCGGGGTGGAGCGGCGGACCCAGGCGGTGGCCAAAGCCAAGGCTTTGGGTTTGATGGGCTAACGACGGGTTGATGCGGTCCTTGTAGGCGCCGGCTTGCTGGCGATGAGGCCAGTGAGTCTTGCATCGCCTGATCGGCCGCCATCGCCAGCAAGCCGGCTCCTACAAGGACGGTGTTTCGCTGCAGGATATCGCCAGGTTCGAGAGGGTTCAGGTCTTCTGATAGCCCATCCGCCAACTCACCGCCTCGCTCGCCGCCAGCAACCGCTTGGCCGCCGGGCCATTTTCATCGGCGTGGAACAGCGACGTCGGCCCCACCACCGTCAGCACTGCCGCCACCTGGCCCAGGGCATTGAACACCGGTGCCGACAAGGCATCGACCCCCGGCATCAGCAAGCCATGGACGAAATGCAGTCCGCGCTGGCGGATCTGTTCACAAGTCGCGGTATACGCGCTGACATCGGCCAGCGGATGCGGATGTCCGGCCTTGAGTTCCGCCTCACGCAACTCGACGGTTTCCCGATCCGGCAGGAAGGCGTTGAACACCAGCCCGGTGGACGAACTGAGCAATGGCAACACCGAACCCAGCTGCGTCACCACCGTCACCGTGCGCACGGCCGGTTCGATATGCACCACGGTCGCCCCGTGGTTGCCCCACACGGCGAGGAAACAGCTTTCATTCAGGTCGTCGCGCAGTTCCGCCAGCGGCATCGCCGCCACGTGCAGCACGTCCATGCTGTTGAGCGCGGCGAGGCCGACCCGCAGCGCTTCACGACCCAGGCCATAGTGGTTGGTCGCTGGGTTCTGCTCGGCGAACCCACTGGAGATCAAGGCCTGTAGATAGCGGTGGACCTTGCTCGCCGGCATCTGCACATGCTCGGCCAGGCGCGACAGCGAAGTACTGGGCGATAGCTCGGCCAAGGCCTTGAGGATGTCGGTACCGACCTCAGCCGAGCGGACTTTCTGTTTACCGTTGCTGTCGCTGGTAGGGCGCGGCTTTTCCATGGAGGCAATGTAATCCCGGGACGAATGGGCGTCTTTATAGCTTGACGGGCACTGTCAATCAAATTACGTTCTGCATAATCAAGTTACGTAATGCATAATTTCATCTCCATAAAAATAAACCGACCCGTGTTGCACTCCTCCCGAATCTGGAGGCAGCCCCAGGTCCACTCCCTCCAGGAGGCTCCATGAACCCCGATTCCACGGTGCTGGCCTATCAGTCCGGCTTCGGTAACGAATTCAGCAGCGAAGCCCTGCCCGGTGCGCTGCCGGTCGGCCAGAACTCCCCGCAAAAAGCACCCTACGGCCTGTATGCCGAACTGTTCTCCGGCACGGCTTTCACCATGGCCCGCAGCGAAGCGCGGCGCACCTGGATGTATCGCATCCAGCCGTCGGCCCGGCACCCGGCGTTCGTCAAGCTGGAGCGGCAGTTGGCCGGTGGCCCGCTGGGTGCGGTCACCCCCAACCGCCTGCGCTGGAACCCGCTGGAGATTCCGGGCGAGCCCACCGACTTGCTTGATGGCCTGGTGAGCATGGCGGCCAATTCGGCGGCGCAGACACCGGCTGGCATCAGTATTTACGGCTACCGTGCTAATCGTTCCATGGAACGAGTGTTCTTCAATGCCGACGGCGAATGGCTGCTGGTTCCGGAGCAGGGCCGGCTACGGCTCGTCACCGAGCTGGGGGTGCTGGAGATCGAGCCACTGGAAATCGCTGTCTTGCCCCGTGGCCTGAAATTCCGCGTCGAACTGCTTGACCCGCAAGCCCGTGGCTACCTCGCCGAGAACCATGGCGCGCCGCTGCGCCTGCCGGACCTGGGCCCTATCGGTAGCAATGGCCTGGCCAATCCGCGGGACTTCCTGGCCCCGGTCGCCCACTATGAAGACCTGCGGCAAGCGACGACCCTGGTGCAGAAGTTCCTCGGTGAACTCTGGGGTTGCGAGCTTGATTATTCGCCGCTCAACGTGGTCGCCTGGCATGGCAACAACGTGCCATACAAATACGACCTGCGCCGGTTCAACACCCTTGGCACGGTCAGCTTCGATCACCCGGACCCGTCGATCTTCACCGTGTTGACCTCACCCACCAGCGTGCCTGGCCTGGCCAACCTCGACTTCGTGATCTTCCCGCCGCGTTGGATGGTGGCCGAGAACACCTTCCGTCCACCGTGGTTCCACCGCAACCTGATGAACGAGTTCATGGGCCTGATCCAGGGCGCCTACGATGCCAAGGCCGAAGGTTTCCTGCCTGGCGGCGCGTCGCTGCACAGCTGCATGAGCGCCCATGGTCCGGACGGTGAAACCTGCACCCGGGCGATTGCCGCCGAACTGGCGCCGAGCAAGATCGACAACACCATGGCCTTCATGTTCGAGACCAGCCAGGTGCTGCGCCCGAGCCGTTTCGCCCTGGATTGCCCGCAGCTGCAAAGCAACTACGATACTTGCTGGGCCACAGTGCCCGTCACTTTCAACCCGAATCGGAGATAACCCATGACTCAGCCAACCATCCTTCGCAGCTGGGTTGCGTCCGCCAACGGCCATGCCGATTTCCCGTTGCAGAACCTGCCGCTGGGGGTGTTCAGCTACGAGGGCTCGACCCCGCGCAGTGGCGTGGCGATTGGCGAGCAGATCTTCGACCTGGAAGCGGCCCTGGAACTTGGCTTGTTTGAAGGCCAGGCCAAGGTCGCTGTCGAAGCGACCCGTGGTGGTCAGTTGAATGCGTTCTTTGCGCTCGGCGCCGTAGCCCGTGTGGCCTTGCGTGCTCGCCTGCTGGAACTGCTTGGCGAAGGCAGCAGCCTGCGCGGCAAGATTGAAGCCCAGGGCGCCAAGCTGCTGCATCTGGCCGCCGATTGCCAGTTGCACCTGCCGGCCAGGATCGGTGACTACACCGACTTTTATGTCGGCATCGAGCATGCGCAGAATGTCGGCAAATTGTTCCGTCCCGACAACCCGTTGCTGCCCAACTACAAGTACGTACCCATCGGTTATCACGGCCGCGCCTCGACCGTACGCCCGTCCGGCAGCGAGGTTCGGCGGCCCAAGGGTCAGACCTTGCCCGCCGGACAGAGCGAGCCGACCTTCGGTCCCTGTGCACGCCTGGACTACGAACTGGAACTGGGCATCTGGATCGGCCCGGGCAATGCCATGGGCGAGTCGATTGCCATCGGCGATGCCGCCGAGCATATCGCCGGTTTCTGCCTGCTCAACGACTGGTCGGCGCGGGATATCCAGGCCTGGGAGTACCAGCCGTTGGGGCCGTTTTTGTCCAAGAGCTTTATCACCAGCGTCTCGCCCTGGGTGGTGACGGCCGAGGCACTGGAGCCGTTCCGCCAGGCCCAGCCGGCGCGTCCGCAAGGCGATCCGCAGCCGTTGCCATACCTGTTCGACGCGCGCGATCAGCAGGGCGGTGCCTTTGATATCGAACTGGAAGTGTTGCTGCTGACCGAGGCCATGCGCGAGCAGAACCTGCCGGCCCAGCGCTTGACCCTGAGCAACACCCGGCACATGTACTGGACCGTGGCGCAACTGGTTGCCCACCACAGTGTCAACGGCTGCCAGTTGCAGGCCGGCGACCTGTTCGGTTCGGGCACCTTGTCCGGTCCTGAAGCCGGGCAGTTCGGCAGCCTGCTGGAGATCACCGAAGGTGGCAAGAAAGCGCTGGAACTGGCCTCGGGTGAAGTGCGCAAGTTTCTTGAGGACGGCGACGAAATCATCCTGCGGGCGCGTTGCCGCCGTGAAGGTTTTGCTTCCATTGGCTTCGGCGAATGCCGGGGCAAGATTGTCTCGGCGCGTTGAGAGGACAGGACCATGGAGCTTTACACCTACTACCGTTCGACTTCGTCCTACCGCGTGCGGATTGCCCTGGCCCTCAAGGGGCTGGATTACCACGCGCTGCCGATCAATCTTATTGCCCCGGGCGGCGGTGAACAGCGCCAGGCCGCGTACTTGACGGTGAACCCGCAGGGCCGGGTGCCGGCCTTGCGTACGGACGCCGGCGATGTGCTGACGCAGTCACCGGCGATCATCGAGTTTCTCGAAGAACGTTATCCACAGCCGCCGCTGCTGGCCTCGGACCTGCTGACCCGTGCCCGCGCGCGGGCGGTGGCGGCGCTGATCGGTTGCGATATTCATCCGCTGCACAACTCCGGCACCACCAACCTGCTGCGCCAGTGGGGGCATGACGACGCCCAGGTGCAGGAGTGGATCGCCCACTGGGTTAGCCAGGGGCTGGCGGCGGTGGAGCAGTTGATTGGCGAGGTCGGTTATTGCTTCGGCAAGGAGCCGGGTCTGGCGGATGTCTACCTGATTCCACAGCTGTATGCGGCGCAGCGTTTCAAGGTCTCGCTGGAGGCTTACCCACGTATTCGTCGGGTGGCCGCCTTGGCGGAACAGCATCCGGCGTTTATCAAGGCGCATCCGGCGAACCAGCCGGATACTCCGCTGTAAGGCGCACCGCAAAAACTGTAGGGAACACCCCGCAGTAAAGCGCGCTGTAAAACTTGTGGGAGCGGGGGGGGGGGGGGGGGGGGGGGGGGGGGGGGGGGGGGGGGGGGGGGGGGGGGGGGGGGGG
>NZ_JBWKTH010000006.1:0-66516 GCF_059420225.1 Pseudomonas sp. GW821-FHT04D07 | reverse complement strand
GTGCTTGCCCGCGAAGCTTTTGGCGGCCTTGAGGGCCTCTTCGCGGGCAAGCACCGCTCCCACATGAAAACAGGTGTCTCACCATAAAGGTTTGCTGAGTCCGAACCCTAAGGTTGGCTTGTCAGCAATCGCCTAGTGCACCACCGCATTCGGCGGCAATTGCCCCAGCCGCTCCGTCAGCCGCAGCCGCTGCAGCGGATCTTCGCTGAGCAGCAGTGCGCGCTCCAGGTCATAGCGTTCGGCCCGTGGGCAATCGAGGCGCTGGTACAGGCTGGCACGGGCCAGGTAGTCGCCGGCATTGGCCTGGCCCAGCTCCAGGACCCGTTCGGCATCCACCAGCGCGCCGAGGAAGTCGTCGTTGGCCTGGTGCAATTGCCGCAGGTTGCGCGACAGGCGCTGGAGCATCTGCATCGGTGTGGCCGTGTCCATGTGTTCGGCCTTCAGCACCGTGCTCGGACCGTACTGGCGGGTCAGCAGTTCGCGGCAGTCGTTGGGATAAAGACGCCGGCCGCCGCATGGGTCGAGTAAATGGTCGGCCCCCGGCACCCGTAGCAGGAAATGTCCGGGGAAGTTCACCCCCACCAGCGGGATCTCCAACTGCCGGGCCAGTTCCAGGGCGATCAGCGCCAGTATCAACGGCTGCCCGCGTCGACGCTGCAGGACCTTGTCGAGCAGCGCCGCGTGCGGACGCAGCGGGATGAATTCGTCCTGCTGGAACCCCAGCTCGTTCAGCCGCCGCAACAGCGGCTGGCCCAATTCGCTGACCGGCAACATCGGCAAGCCGGCGCTGACCCGTTGTTGCAAGTCGCGGAAGTCGCGCAGCACGGCGTCGGGACGGACCTGTGGGTCATGTTCGGCCGCGATCCACAGCGCTGCTTCGAACACCGCGGGCGGGGTGCGTTCCAGGCAGGCGAAAAAGGCTTGGCGGGGGTTCATCGAGATCTCCGGCAGAGTCTCTGTTTTAGCCCCGCGCCGGGCTTTCGTCCAGTCTCTTGCAGCGGTTGAGGGTTATGTCGCAAAACCCGTAAACGCCAAGGCCTTATTCCTGCTTGCTTCTGCAAGCTTTCCTACGAAGCCTATACTCGCTACAGGTAGTATCCAGGGGGCCTCTCGATGTTCGCTCTCATGCAAAGTACTCGTCTTGAGTCATTGCACCTCAGTGTCGATCCGGTCACCGGGTTGAAGGCGGTGATCGCCATCCACAATCGTCGGCTCGGGCCGGCGCTGGGGGGCTGTCGTTATCTGGCCTATCCCAATGACGAAAGTGCCATGGTCGATGCCATCCGCCTGGCCCAGGGCATGAGCTACAAGGCCGCGCTCGCGGGGTTGTCGGTGGGCGGCGGCAAGGCGGTGATCATTCGCCCGCCCCATGTGGAAAGTCGCGCCGCCTTGTTCGAGGCCTTCGGCCGTTGCATCGAGCAACTCGATGGGCGCTATATCACCGCCATCGACAGCGGTACCTCCACCGCCGATATGGACTGCATCGCCCAATACACCCAGCACGTCACCAGCACCACCAGCGCCGGCGACCCATCGCCGCACGCGGCCATGGGCGTATTCGCCGGCATTCGCACCACCGCCATGGCGCGGCTGGGTAGCGACAACCTGGAAGGTTTGCGAGTGGCGGTGCAGGGGTTGGGCAATGTCGGTTATGCCCTGGCCGAGCAGTTGCACGCGGCGGGAGCGGAGTTGTTGGTCAGCGATATCGATCCGGGCAAGGTGCAACTGGCCATGGAGCAACTGGGCGCGCATCCGATCGCCTGTGAAGCCTTGCTCAGTACCCCGTGCGATATTCTTGCCCCTTGCAGCGTGGGCAATGTGCTCACCAGCCAGAGCGTGGCGCAGTTGCGTTGTGCCGCGGTGGCCGGTTCAGCCAGCACCCAGCTGACCCATATCAGCGTCGCCGATCAATTGGAAAAGCGCGGCATTCTTTATGCGCCCGACTACGTGATCAGCTCGGGTGGCTTGATTTATGTCGCCCTCAGACACCAGGGCGAGGAATTGCCAACCATCACCGCCCATTTGTCTCGTATCGGTTCCCGCCTGACCGAAGTTTTCGCCCATGCCCAGGCGGAAAAGCGCTCGCCGGCGCGGGTGGCCGACGAACTGGCGGAGCGCCTGCTTTACCGTTGAGCGAACCGGCGTCCCTATCATTCTGTACCGGCTGAACGCGGTCACTTGTAGGCGCCGGCTTGCTGGCGATGCAGGCGGCGCGGTATTGCAGGGACACCGCGTTGAACCTATCGCCAGCAAGCCGGCTCCCACGGTGCGGCGTGTTATTCGGCTGCAGGGGCCGAGAGCAATTCGCTCAATGCATCCGGCTGGCTCTTGAACGCCCGGGCGAATACATCACGGTTTTTCGCCATGTAGATACCGGCTTCTTCCACCTGCTGCTCGCTCAGCGAGGGCACGGCTTTTTGCAGGACTTCGGCCAACAGCTCGGCCAGTTCGAGCATTTTGTCATGACGGTCAGCTTCGGCTTTATCCATGAACAAACGCTCCAGATCTCGGCTGCTGCGGTATACCACTTCGACGGCCATTCACCACCTCACATGCCTTCACGATAGTTGTGTTTTGCAATTACTGTATTTATATACAGCCAAAAGCATAAGCGAATCCCCAGGGTTTGGGTAGTGGCTTTTTAATCTAGACTAATTCTCGGTTTGTCAGGTGGACTGCGCCATCTTCATCGCGAGCAAGCGTGCGGCCACAGGCCGAGCTCCTCAGCAGAACGTGGCGGCCCTCGCCGCAACGTGTCCCGAAACCCACGATCACCATCTCACCCCCTGTCCCTGGCCTTTTTTCTGCATGCTGGTGTAGAGAGGGACAATGGTCATCTTCCACCCGCATTATCCGATCAAGCCGAACCAAGGAACCTGTACCGTGAAAATCAATTGGGCCGAGAACCTGCGACAAAACGTGCATCAGGTGGCCGAGTCCCTGGGCAACCTGTTCGTCGAGTCGTTTCATTACCTGGCGTTGTTCGCCATTGGCGGGGTCACTGCCTGGGCGGCGGTGATGGAGTTCCTGACGATGATCGAAGAGGGTCATCTGAAGATCGACGACATCCTGCTGCTGTTCATCTACCTCGAGTTGGGGGCGATGGTGGGGATCTACTTCAAGACCAACCACATGCCGGTGCGCTTCCTGATCTACGTGGCGATCACCGCGCTGACCCGGTTGCTGATCTCCAACGTGTCGCACCACAATCCACCGGACATGGGCGTGGTTTACCTTTCCGGTGCGATCCTGCTGCTGGCGTTGGCGATCCTGGTGGTGCGCTATGCCTCGTCGCAGTTCCCGTCGATGAGGATCGAGAATCCGCAACGCAAGACCGGCGAGGGCTCCAGCGAACATCCGGAAGTGGAGAAGGGCGAGCTTTGACACTCTGTAGGCGCGAGCTTGCTCCAGGCGGCGTTCCGACGATGGTCGTCAATGATGGCAGGGCACATCTGATGCCCTGCGGTGTCTGGGCTACCATCGCGAGCAAGCTCGCTCCTACATCTACATCATCAGTTGACCCAGGCGCCGACGCGCAGATGCCAGCCATCGTTATGCCGTTCCCAGTGCGGGTGCTCATAGCGATAACCCTGGCGCACCGGTTCCCAATGGCCGTGCATCGCCACATAGCGCCGCCCGTCCCAATGCCAGTAGCCCCGTGCCCAGACGAAACCCGGGCGATAGGCTGGCTCCACTTCGATCACTTCCTGCGGTGGCGGCTGCGGTGCCACCACTTCCACGTATTGCGGCGCGGGCCGTTCGACCACCACCTGACGGTCGTGAACCACACGCTCCTGTACGCAGCCGGAAGCCGCCACGACTACCGCTGCAAGTGCTGCGTAACGTAAAAACATATTGCCTCCTCGGAATGGTCCGCCTCACGGTGTATGCCCGGCGAACGGGTCGCTGCCGTATTTTTTCACCGGCTACGCTTGTTGTAGCAGTATGTATCTGTCCGGAACCTGAACCCAACAGCGTCTTTTTTGCCGCAAGAGCCGCTTGTCACAGACCTTTGGCAGGATAGAACTGAATGCGCATTTGTCAGCATTGGTACAGCCAGTTCGACAGACACTGGGGATGAAAGGATTACTGCCGTTCCCACCTTTGGAAGCCTCTTGATATGCAAGTACCGGGTGCTGCTCTACGTTGTCTGGGGTTGTCGGTGTTCCTCGTGGCGGGCCTTCCCGCCGTTGCCATGGCGGCGCCTGCCGCACCGTTGAGTCCCGCCGACTCGGCTTGGCTGCGGCGCGACGGTTACGACCTGGATGCGGCGAATGTCGCGCGCTTTCGTGCCATGGGCCGTGCCGGCTTGCTGGAGGCGCAACTGACTGACCGCCTCCGTGATCCGTTGCCGCCGGGTATCGACGCGCAATTGCGGGCGTTCCCGATCCTCGCGCAACCGCTGCAGGCCACCCTGCTCGCCTTCAAACAGGGCCAGGAGCAGCTGCAGTCGATGCCGGACGGCGATGCC
Source organism: Pseudomonas sp. GW821-FHT04D07 (assembly GCF_059420225.1). Classification (NCBI taxonomy): domain Bacteria; kingdom Pseudomonadati; phylum Pseudomonadota; class Gammaproteobacteria; order Pseudomonadales; family Pseudomonadaceae; genus Pseudomonas; species Pseudomonas sp. GW821-FHT04D07. The sequence goes on along the minus strand of NZ_JBWKTH010000006.1, from coordinate 62,045 downwards.
AAGGTCGAGGCGAAAAAGGCCCAGCAGCAAGGCCTCAATGACGCCGCCGACCAGGCCCGGCAAATCACCCTGCTGCGGGCGGTCTATGGCAGCAACCAGCTCAAGGAGCAAATGGTCGGCTTCTGGCTCAATCACTTCAGCGTGTTTGCCGGCAAGGGCGCGGTACGCCTGATGGCGGCGGACTACGAAGAGCAGGTGATCCGCCCGCATGCCCTGGGCAAGTTCAAGGACCTGGTACTGGCGACCCTGAAGAGTCCGGCGATGCTGGAGTTTCTCGACAATGCCCAGAACGCCAAGGGCAAGGTCAATGAAAACTACGCCCGTGAACTGATGGAGTTGCACACTCTGGGGGTCGGTTCCGGCTACACCCAGCAGGATGTCCAGCAATTGGCGCTGATCCTTACCGGCGCCGGGGTGAGGCCGCTGGACGGTCGGCAGCAGAAGTTCGGGCCACGGGTGGCACCGTTGCTGGTGAATGACGGGATGTTCCAGTTCAACCCCAATCGCCATGACTTCTCCGACAAGGTGCTGTTGGGCGAACCGATCCAGGGCACGGGTTTCGATGAAATCACTCGGGCGGTCAGCCTGATCACCCGGCAGAAGGCCTGTGCGCAATTTATCTCGCGCAAACTGGCGCAATACTTTGTCGCCGACCAGCCGCCGCAGTCCCTGGTGGACCGCATGAGCGTGACCTTCCAGCGTAGCGACGGCGATATCGCCCAGGTGCTGCGCACGCTCTTCGAGTCGCCGGAATTGCTGCAAAGTGCCGGGAAAAAATTCAAGGATCCGACCCAGTTCGTGGTCTCGGCGGTGCGCCTGGCCTATGACGGCAAGCCCATCGCCAACCCGCGGCCGATGCTCAACTGGCTCAATCAGCTGGGTGAACCGGTGTTTGGCCGGCAGACCCCGGACGGCTGGCCGCTGGACGCCGTCGGCTGGGCCAGTTCGGGGCAGATGTCCAAGCGTTTCGAGATCGCCCGCGCCATCGGTTCAGGCTACAACAAGCTGTTCACCCCGGAGGGCAGTGACAAGGCCCAGGGCGGTTTTCCCATGATCACCACGCCGCTGTACTACGAGGCAATCGGCCCGCATCTGTCGGCTGCTACCACCGCCGCGCTGAATCAGGCCACCTCGCCGCAGGAATGGAACACCTTCCTGTTGTCTTCGCCTGATTTCAACAACCGCTAATATCGTGCTCTTCAGGAAGGTGCCGTGATGAATCGTCGAGACTTTCTGGTTGCTTCGGCAGTCGCTGCCGCGACCTTGCCGACGTTGTCCTTTTCCGGGAAGTTGTTTGCCGCCCCGGCCTCGGCACCGCGCTTTTTGATGGTGTTCCTGCGCGGTGGATACGACTGCAACAACCTGCTGGTGCCCTATGCCAGCGATTTCTACTACGAGTCGCGGCCGACCCTGGCGATTGCCCGGCCCGACCCGCACAACCCCAACAGCGCCATCGCCCTCGACGGCCATTGGGGGCTCAACCCGGTACTACGGGATTCGCTCTACCCGCTCTGGCAGCGCAAGCAGCTCGCCTTTGTGCCCTTTGCCGGCACCGACGACCTGTCCCGCAGCCATTTCGAAACCCAGGACAATATCGAGGCCGGCCTCGCCGGCGATCAGCACGGACGCTATGGATCGGGCTTTCTCGCCCGGCTGGCCGGCGCCATGCCCGGCAGTGCGCCGATTGCCTTTACCGATGCCTTACCTCTGAGTTTCCAGGGCGGCCGGGATGTTCCCAACCTGTCATTGCGCGGGGTCTCGAAACCGGTGTTCGATGAACGCCAGTCCTCGATCCTCGCCTCGATGTACAAGGGCACGACGCTGGCCGCGCCGGTGACCGATGGCCTGCAACTGCGCCAGCAAGTGTCGAAGGACCTGCAGGATGAAATGACCAAGGCCGGACGCGGCGCGCAGACCGCGCAGAATTTCGCCGCGGAAACCCGGCGCATCGCCACCCTGATGCGCGATCAGTATCGGTTGGGTTTCGTCGATGTCGGCGGCTGGGACACCCATGTCAACCAGGGCGGCGTCCAGGGGCAGCTCTCCAACAACCTGGCGAACCTGGGGCAGGGCCTGGCGGCGTTTGCCGAGGCCATGGGCGATCAGTGGAAAGACACTACCGTGGTGGTGGTCTCGGAGTTTGGCCGCACCTTCCGCGAGAACGGCGATCGTGGCACCGATCATGGCCATGGCACGGTGTATTGGGTGCTGGGCGGCAGTGTGCACGGCGGGCGTATTGCCGGCGAGCAGGTGGCGGTGGCGCCCGGCAGTCTGTTGCAGAACCGCGATTACCCGGTGCTGAACAATTACCGCGACCTGCTCGGCGGCGTGTTCGGCCGCACCTGGGGCCTGTCCGCTGCGCAACTTCAGAGCGTTTTCCCCGGCGCGCGCCCCAATGGGTTGCAGTTGGTGTAGCGGCTGCTTAACGAAGTGGCAGGGTCAGTACCCGCCCGGTCGGTGTGACCGGGCGTCCAACACGATGACCGGCACCGCTCCAGACCGGGGCGGGGAGGGTCGCCAGCTTGAGGCTGTCGCTGTCGGTCATGGCCGTGAGAATATCCATCGCACTGTGCCCCTGCTCGATGGCGATGCCGAATTGCACGCTCTGGATCAGGCGTTTCAGGCGCTGCGGATCATTGCGCTGCTCGGCGCTGATCATCCGTTTGGCCACTATCCCGTCGGCGTTGGACAGGGTCAGCATGATGTCGCCGTCCAGTCCCTGGAGGCTGAGGTTGACCCGGTATTCGGGTTGGAAAGCCTCGTTGATCAACTGAAAGGGGTTATCCATGTGTGTCACCACTCTGATCGAAACCTGGATTCATTGACTGCGCGCCGGCCGGATTGGTTCGTCGGTTCCGGACCGGTGGCAGGGCAGGCGCCCTGACCTCATGTCGGAGCGCCATTGCATCGATGAATTTGCAAGGCTTGTGCCGAGTGAACGATCGTTCAGTAGAACCGTCGCGGGTCGGCGTCGATCAGGCTGGCCAGCTTGGTCAGGGCGAAGCGCAATTCGTCGCGGCTGGTGGGCGACATCAGCACGATCCGCACGCTGCGGCTAGGCCCCAGGCGCTCGGCCTGGAACTGCGTGCCGCTGAGCACCAGCACGCCGTTGGCCCGCGCCAGCAGGGTGAATTCGTCGCCGCTCCAGGGCTCGGGCAAGGTCAGCCACAGGTGATAGCCGTGGGGCTGGGTGGCGATTTGCAAACCGCGAAAAACTTCCGCGGCGATGGCCTGGCGCGCGGCCGCTTCGCTGCGCTGGACGGCTATCAGGCGAGTATCCAGCCCTTCGCTGAGCATCATGCTCGCCAGTTGTGCGGTCAGCGGCGACGGCATCCAGATGCTGCTGCGGACCATCGAGGTCAGGCGCGACAGCAGTTTCGGCGGGCTGTACAGGTAGCCGATGCGCAGGGCCGGCATCACCGACTTCGACAGGCTGGTGAGGTACACCGAACGGTCCGGGGCGTAGCTGGACAGCGGTTTGATCGACGGATCGTTGCCGAGGAAACCGTAGATATCGTCGTCGATAATGATGAAATCGAACGCTTCGGCAATCGCCGCGATCTGCGCCCGGCGCGCGGCGGACATGATCGCCGTGGTCGGGTTCTGGCAAGTGGCGACACAGATCAGCAATGCCGGTTTTTCCCGTAGGCAACGCTCGTGCAGGGCCTCGGGAATGATCCCTTCCTCATCCATTTCCACACCGCCGAGCCGCCGCTCCAGGCCATGGGCCAGTGAGATGATGCCGGGGTAGCAGAGCGCTTCGCAGAGTATCAGGTCACCGCTGTTGCTCAGGGCACTCATGGCGACCATCAGCCCATGTTGCGCACCGGCGGTGATCACCACCTGTTGCCATTGCGCATCGGCTACCGACTGGCGCAGCCACTGCGCGCCGGCTTCACGGTGGGCCGGGTGGCCGCCGTCGGGGGCGTAGTCCAGGGCGCGGGCGAAATCCGCGTCGTTGGCCATGTTCACCAGGGCATCGCGCAACTCGTGTTCGAGGGGCTCGCCGTGGGGCTTGATGATCGACAGGTCGAGCAGGTCGGTCGGCCCGGCGCTCAGCAATGCCGGCGCCTGCTGGCGCGCCGCCGGTGTAGCGCCCTGTTCCAGCACATAGGTGCCGCGTCCGACTTCGCCCTGCACCAGCTTGCGCCGCTGGGCCTCGCTGTAGGCGCGGCTGATGGTGCCCGGGGTGACATCCAGCGCCTGGGCCAGCTCACGCAGGGTCGGCAAGCGGCTGCCGACCTTCAGCGCACCGCTGGCAATATCCCGCGCCAAGGCATCGGCGATGGAGAGATACACCGGTTGGTTGAAGTCGCTGAGCCGAGGAACCCACATGCAATGACTACCGATCCTGAAAAGAGTGGGGGCAAGCTTATCACAGGGTCTGCAAATCAAATTGCTTCTATTGAATCGAATCAATTTTTGCGGTTATATGCGCATAAATCGATTCAATCGAATCAATGCTTCTCCACTCCCAGGTATCGACGCTTATGAATAGCCTCAGACAGGACTTTTCGTTATCCGCGGTGATCGCCGGCTTTATCGCCGTGGTCATTTCCTATGCCGGCCCGCTGATTATTGTGTTCCAGGCGGCGTCTCAGGCCCATCTGTCCAGCGACCAGGTGTCATCGTGGATTTGGGCGATTTCCATTGGCAGCGGTGTCACCGGCCTGCTGTTGAGCTGGCGCCTGCGGATCCCGGTGATTACCGCCTGGTCGACGCCGGGCGCGGCTCTGCTGGTGTCGATGTTGCCGACGGTGTCGTTCGCCGAGGCGATCGGCGCCTATGTGGTGGCGTCGGTGATCATCCTGGTGGTGGGGTTATCCGGGGCCTTCGACAAGTTGATGAGCCGCTTGCCCAAGGCGATTGCCGCGGCGATGCTGGCGGGGATCCTGTTTCGCTTCGGTGCCGAGCTGTTCACTTCGATCCGCCTGCAACCGGCGCTGGTGTTGTCGATGATCGCCGTCTACCTGGTGTGCAAGCGTTTCTCGCCGCGCTACGCGATTCTCTCGGTGCTGATCGTCGGCTGTGCCTTCGCCGCGCTGATGGGTGAGTTGAACCAGGGAGCGATCAGCGTGGCGTTGGCGCACCCGATCTTCACCGCGCCCGAGTGGAGCTGGCACGCGATCATCAACATCGGCCTGCCGCTGGCCCTGGTGACCCTGACCGGCCAGCACGTGCCGGGCATGGCCGTGTTACGCACCGCCGGTTATACCCAGCCGGCCCGGCCGATGATTTCGCTGACGGCCGTGGGCGCGGTGTTGCTGGCGCCGTTCGGTGCCCATGGTCTCAACTTGGCGGCGATCACGGCGGCGATCTGCACCGGTCGCGAGGCCCACGAAAACCGCGACAAACGTTACATCGCCGGCATCGCCTGCGGGGTTTTCTACATCCTGATGGGCACCTTCGGCGCGACCCTGGCTTCGGTGTTCGGCGCCTTGCCCAAGGAGCTGATTGCGTCCCTGGCCGGGTTGGCGTTGTTCGGCGCGATCAGTGCCGGGCTCACGGGGGCCATGGCCGAGGAGAAACAACGGGAAGCGGCGCTGATCACCTTTCTGGTGACCGCTTCGGGCATGAGCTATCTGGGTTTGGCGGCGGCGTTCTGGGGATTGATCTTCGGCCTGGTGGCGCATTTCGTGCTGAGCTACACCCGCGAGCGCAAGGTGCTGCCGGGGTTGCGCGAGGCTTGATGCTCTCGAACGCCGGGCAGGGAGGTCCGGTGTCGCAAGGCATTTTTGCCGAACTCGCGATGGGGCTTGTTCCGGGAGGTTGTGGCAAGAAATAACAGGAAAGCGATTCGACCCAACTCCCGACATTAACAGCGCCTTGCGGGCTTGTCCGGCTATTTCGTCGGATAATTATTTATCTTTTCAAAGGGCTTGAATTGTTTTTCCAACTGCCCAACTCTGTCATCAAGAGGTCATGTTCAGCACGCCTTCAGGCGTTGCCGGCGAGCCTTTTGCAAGCTAGCTGAAATAAGGGAATAACTATGCAAATCCAAGTCAATAGTGATAACCATATTCAAAGCAGCATTCGACTGGAGGAGTGGGTCCGGACGAGCGTCGAGAACGCGCTCGAACGTTATGAAGAAGACCTGACACGGGTCGAAGTTCACCTGGCGGACGAGAACGGCGACAAGCCCGGTCCCCACGATATGCGCTGCCAGATGGAAGCGCGGCCAAAAGGCCATCAACCGATTTCGGTCACCCACAAGGCCGATACGCTGGAACAGGCGATCGACGGCGCGGCGATCAAACTGGAACATGCACTGGAGCATCTGTTCGGCAAACTGCAAGCCAAACGCGCGACCGCCATCAAGGGCGAGCGCCGCGACCTGGGAGACGCACTGCTGGAAGAGGAGTTCGAAGAGAAAGAACGTGTACGACTGGCCGCTAACGGCTGATCCTCGACACTGACCCCGACGGGCCTGCATTGCAGGCCCGTTTTCGTTTCAGGTGCTGTTCACAGCTCAGCCCTGCGGCTCGCTGGCCTGGCGTTCAGCCCTGGCCTGCAACCAGCTGGCAATCAACGCGGCGTTGATGAACAGCGCGATGCCCAGCAGGATCACCAGGATCGAGGCCAGTTTGTAGGGGCCGATGCTTTCGTCGAACATCAGCCACGAGGTGATCACACCGGAAATCGGCACCATCAACGACAGCGGCGCGACCATCGCCGAGGGGTATTTCTTCATCAGGTTGTTCCACACCCGATAGCCGAACAGGGTGGTGACATAGGCCTGGAACAGCACCGAGAAGATCGCCGAAGGCGTGAGGTTGCTACCCAGTTGATAAAACGCTGCGCTGCCCTTGGCCAGCCAGGTCATGAAAAACAGCGGCGGTGCCGCGAACAGGCTGGACCAGACGATAAAGGCGACCATATCGCTGGGTCGGGTCTGCTTGACGATCAGGTTGCAGGCACTCCAGCTCAAGGCGGCCAGCAGCACCAGCACGGTGCCGGCGAGCACCGCCTGGCCTTCGCTGAAGTGAATGATCGACAGCAGCCCGAGGCTGGCCACCAGTACCCCGGCGATCTGCGGGCCGGCGATTTTTTCCTTGAGCAGCCAGGCACTGAGGAAGATCGTGAAGAAGGCGCTGAATTGCAGGATCAGCGAGGCCAGGCCCGGGGTCAGTCCCAGGTGCATGGCGTAGTTCACCACCCACCAGAGTCCGACCCCGAACAGCAGGCCGTAACCGGCGATGGCGGCCAGGCTGACGCCCGCCGGCCGTTTCATGAAAAACACCAGGGGCAAGGCGCAGCAGGTAAAGCGCAGGGCGGTGAGCAGAAACGGGTCCAACTGCTCAAGACCCAGTTCGATCACCGAGAAGTTGCTGCCCCAGATGATGGTGACCAACAGCCCGAGGGCGAGGTCCAGCGGTTGAAATTTCATGGGGATTCGAGATCCTGTTGGCGGCGGCTGAGAGGGCGTTCTTGCCGCCGCAATGGCGACGACAAGGACGTGGACGAGGTTCAGGCGGCGATCTCCGGATCGACGCCGTCATAGACGAAGGCGTCGAATTTCTCCGGGCGCCATGTGTCATCCCGGGTGTAGTAGTTCAGGACCACGGTGATCTTCTTTTCCGTCACCGTCGGCTCGCAGTCATGGAGGATTTCCCGGCCTTTCATGATCAGCACCGAGCCGGCTTTGGCGTAGATGTGCCGGTGTTCGATCCACGGCTCCGGCTTGCTCGGATGGGCCCGGGGAATCTGCATGCGCAGGGGCGCTTCGCGGTTGCTGGTGAGGAACAGCAGCACGGTGATCGCGTTGGTGTCGTAGTGCTCGCCCAAGGTCCCGCCGCCTTCGGGGTAGACCTTGATATTGATATCGGAGCGGCTGTGGGGCGAGACCACCGCATCCTGGCTGGTGACCAGGCCGATCAGCGGCAGCAGCGAGTGATAGATTGCCGTCAGCTCCGGCAAGTGATTGCGGACATCCTGGCCCTGGAAGATGTAGTGCAGGTATTGCCCGCCGGCATCGGATACCTCGTGGGTGCCGAGTCCCTGGTGGTTGACCAGCTTGACCCGATCCTGCTCGATGGTGCGCTCGACCCGTTCTTTCAAGGTGTCGCACAACGAGGCTGGGACGATGTCAGCGAGGACCGTGACATAGTCGTAGTGATACTCGGCAATGTGTTTGTTGAGATTGAACGGTGTGTTCATGGAAGCTCCCTGCTAGGTCAGAGGACGGCATTCCCCCTCGACTCCCTGGCTGAAGAGGCCGTATGTTGGACGATCAGACTAGGCCGGCCCGGGACTCCATCCGCGTACAAGAACCCGGGCCGGATCGGCGACCCGTGCTGAGACGGCAACCGTCGACACGCCGAAATTAGCCCAGCATTCGCCCCCTTCTCCAGTGTTTTCCAGCATGACTAGCCGTTCGGATAGTCAAGATGAGATGTCCTTGTGCCATTGCGGCACATCGGATGTCTTTGCGTATGAGAATTTTTATCATTAATATTGGCGTCTTTTCAGCCAGACTTGCCGCCGCCCGGCGGTTGGCTGTTGCTGGGAGTGTCGCGATGAACCTGGCCCTGCGCCCCCCCGAGAACTCCGAGGCCGAGAGGACCGAGCCGCACGCCGGTCGTACGCACTTCCTGCAAGTGTTCCTGTCCCAGCGTTCGCAGATGGAAGCGCTGGTCAGCCGCCGGGTCGGTTGTCGTGCAACGGCGGCGGACCTGGTCCAGGACCTGTTCCTGCGTTTCTGGCGTCGGCCCCTGGTGCAGGTGGAGGAGTTGAGCACCTACCTGCTGCGTTGTGCCGGCAACATTGCCATTGACCATTTGCGCAGCGAGGGGGCCCGCGTACGTGTCAATGAAGGCTGGCTGCCCGAGCAGCAGGCTAACCAGAGCCTCGAACCCGAGGCAGCTCTGGAGGCCGGTAACGATCTGCGTTATGTCGAGGCGGCGCTGCGCAGCCTGCCGGAGCGCACCCGACAGATTTTCCTGCTCAACCGCATCCATGGTCGCAAGTATGCCGAGATCGCCAAGGCCATGGGCCTCTCGCAAAGTGCCGTGGAAAAACACATGATGCGCGCCCTTGAAGCGTGCAAGGCCAGTCTGCGAGAGCCTTCAGCTATATATCGAGAGTCGTCAGCCACACGTCTGCCAGGGAAAGCATCGTGATCCATTCGTCCAGCGTCGCCGTGACACCCGCCCAGGAACAGGCCGCGCTGGCCTGGCTCAGTCTGTTGCACGATCAGCCGAGCCGAGGCGACCAGGCGTGCTTCAGTCTCTGGCTGCAAGCCGACCCGGCCCATGTCGAGGCCTATGCCCAGGCCCAGGTGCTCTGGGAACTGAGCGAGGTGCCGGCGACTACCCTGGCCCGGGAAGAGGCCGCGGCCTTGCAAGGTTGGCTCGCGGCCATGGACCGGCCACAGCTGGTGTCGCGCTGGCGCTGGTCGGCGGGCCTGGCCATGGCCGCCTGCCTGCTGCTGACGGTGTCCATGGGTCTGGGCTTTGAGCCCCGGCGTTGGCTCGACGACCTCGGCGCCGACTATGTGTCGGTGCCGGGGCAGGTGCGCACGGTGATCCTGGCCGACCAATCCGAAGTCACGCTGGATACTGACAGTGCGATTGCCGTGGACTTCAGTGGCGGCGAACGGCATGTCCGGCTGCGGCGCGGTTCGGCGTTTTTCCAGGTAACCCATACCGGCGAACCTTTTGTGGTGGAGGCCGAGGGCGGCGAGGCGCGGGTGCTCGGGACGCAGTTCGAAGTGCGTCTGCAACCGGGGGGCGCGCGGGTGACGGTGTTGTCCGGGCGGGTCGGGGTCCGCGCGGGCCCGGGCGCGCCGCCGCAGATTCTCGGCGCCAATCAGCAGGTGGCTTATGCCGACGGTTCGGCGCAGCCGCTGCATCCGGTGGACAGCGACCAACTGTTGGCCTGGCGCCAGGGCTGGTTGAATTATTCAAAAGTCAGCGTGGCCGAGGTGGTGCGGGACCTGGGCCGCTATTACCCGGGACGGATTCTGCTGTTCAACGACCGCCTGGCGGCACGGCGGATCAGCGGCAGCTTTCCGAGCAAGGATCCGCGGGCGGTGCTCGACTCGTTGCAAGGCGTGCTGGGGTTCGAACAGCACCGCCTGTTGGGCCGGGTCATCGTATTGCGCTGAGCTACCCGATAACGCCGACCGTTGTAGGAGCTGGCTTGCCAGCGATGGCGTCCGGATGGGCCGCCGGCAAGCCAGCGCCTACAGGGCCGTGCCAGGCCAGCGGTCGGTGTCGCGATGCCCCCCGAGAAAATATTTTCAAAATAAAGGTGAGGTAAACCCGAAGCCCATTCGTGTAGTGGTTGAAAGTGCGATTCATTCGCATTAATGAATTCTCTACACACGGGTCAGGCACACATGAAGTCCAGGGCAAAAGCGATGGCAGGCAGTTCGGGCAAGCGATGGTTCGGCGCATCGGCGCTGGCGCTGACGGGGTTGGCCTTGCTGCCCCTGAGCGTGGCCCTGGCGGCCGAGCCCGTGGCGCAGCACAGTGCGCAATTCAACTTCGCCATCGCCGCCAAACCGTTGCCCCAGGCCCTGAGCGACTTCAGCCGGGTCACCGGCCTGAGCGTGGTCTACACCGACGAAGCGGCCTACGCTCATCAGGCCCCGGCGCTCAGCGGGCAGATGAGCGCCGAGCAGGCCATGCAACGGCTGCTGAGCAATTCCGGCTTCACCTTCCGCCGCACCGATGACCACACCCTGGCCCTCGAACCCCTGCCGACCCAGGGCGCCCTGAACCTCGGCGCCACCACCATCAATGGCAACCAGCAGGCTTCCGCCACCAGCTACCAGCCGCCGCAAGTCACCTCGGTGGCCCGTTCCAGCGCCTCGCTGCAGGAAATCCCGCAGACCATCAACGTGGTCGCGGCCCAGGTCCTGCGTGACCAGACCCCGCGCAATCTCGACGACGCGCTGAACAACATCAGCGGCATCACCCAGGCCAACACCCTCGGCAGCACCCAGGATGCGGTGATGATTCGCGGCTTCGGCGACAACCGCAACGGTTCGATCATGCAAGACGGCATGCCGCTGGTGCAGGGCCGTGCGCTAAACGCCAGTACCGATCGGGTCGAAGTGCTCAAGGGCCCGGCGTCCCTGCTCTACGGCATCCAGGACCCGGGCGGCGTGGTCAATCTGGTGAGCAAGAAACCCCAGCTGGAACAGTACAACGCCGTGACCCTGCGTGGCTCGACCTACGGTTCCGGCAAGAACGGCAGCGGCGGCAGCCTTGACAGCACCGGTGCCCTCGGCGATTCCGGGCTGGCCTACCGCATGGTCCTCGACCGTGAAGACGAAGATTACTGGCGCAACTTCGGGTCCCACCGCGAGACTCTGATCGCCCCGTCCCTGGCCTGGTTCGGCGACAGCACCAAGCTGCTGCTGTCCTACGAGCACCGCGAGTTCCTCACGCCGTTCGACCGTGGCACGGCCATCGATCCGCGGACCAACCATCCGTTGGCGATTCCCAAGGATCGCCGTCTCGACGAGCCGTTCAACAACATGGAAGGCCGTTCCGACCTGGTCCATGTCGAAGCCGACCATGACCTCAACGACAACTGGAAGGCCCACTTCGGCTACAGCTGGAACCGCGAAACCTACGATGCCAGCCAGGTCCGGGTGGTCTCGATCAACCCGGCCAGTGGCACCCTGGTGCGCAGCATGGACGGTACCAAGGGCGCGCTGACCAGCGACCGCTTCACCACCGCCAGCCTCGACGGCAAGGTCGATGTGGCCGGCATGCAGCATGACCTGGTGTTCGGTGTCGACGACGAATATCGCAAGATCTACCGCTCCGATCTGATCCGTCAGAGCCCGCTGAATACCTTCAGTTACCTGGACCCGGTCTATGGCCGCGAAGTCCCGGGCTCTACCGTCAGCGCCAAGGACAGCGACCAGACCGACCTGCTACGCAGCGACTCACTGTTCGCTCAGGACTCGATCCACCTCAACGACCAGTGGATCCTGGTTGCCGGCGGGCGCTTCCAGATGTACGACCAGTACGCGGGCAAGGGCCGGCCATTCCAGGTCAACACCAACGGCAACGGCGAGAAATTCGTGCCGCGCGCGGGTCTGGTGTACCGCTACACCGACGAGCTGTCGTTCTATGGCAGCTACACCGAATCCTTCAAGCCCAACTCCACCATCGCCCCGCTGGCGCTGACCAGCAGCACCCGGCTGGTGCTGGACGGCTCGCTGGAGCCGGAACAGTCCAAGGCCTGGGAGATCGGCACCAAGCTGGATATTCCCGGGCGCATCACCGCCACGGCGGCGATCTTCGATATCCACAAGCGCAACGTGCTGGTGTCCGTCGCCGACGGCCTGACGACCCAGTACAGCATTGCCGGCCAGGTCCGCTCGCGGGGGCTGGAACTGGATGCCAGCGGTCAGTTGAGCGAGCGCTGGAGCCTGATTGGCAGCTATGCCTACACCGATGCCCAGGTCACTCAGGACGCCAACTACCAGGGCAACCGCCTGCAAAATGTGGCGAAGAACGCCGGCTCGCTGTCGGCGGTCTACGACTTCGGTTCGATCATGGGCGGTGGCGACAAGCTGCGGGCCGGTGCCGGGGCGCGTTATGTCGGCCATCGGACCGGGGATGCGGCCAACACCTTCGATCTGCCGGGCTACACCGTGGCCGATGCCTTCGCCACCTACGACACCCAGGTGGAAGGGCAGAAGGTCAAGTTCCAGCTCAACGTGAAGAATCTGTTCAACAAGGTCTACTACACCTCGGCGGTCAGCCAGCTCTTCGTGTCCATGGGGGATGCCCGCCAGGTGTCGGTTTCCAGCACCCTGGAGTTCTGATGAAAAACCTCAGTGCAGCCCTGTTGGCCCTGACCCTGAGTGGTACCGTCCTGGCGGCGGCACCCGGGGAAGAGCGCCTGTACCAGCGTGAATATCAGGTGACCTTGCCCGGCTCCGGCGACAGCTGGGGCTTCGCCGCCCTCGACCCGACCCGGCCCTACCTGTTTCTGGCCCGGCGGGAAAACGGCCTGAGCGTGTTTGACGTGGCGAAACAGCGTCTGGTGAAAACCCTCGACCACTCGGCGGGTGCCAATGCCGTGGTGTTCGTGCCCGAACGCAATCGCCTGTTCGTGCTCAACAGCGACGGTAGCCTCGGCGTCGTCGAGCTGTCGAGCCTCAAGCTGCTCAAACGTATTCCGGTGGCCCAGAGCAACCTCAACAGCGCGGCGTACGAGCCGCGCAGCGGCCAGGTGATTGTCGTCAGCGGCCGGCGGGCGGATCGTTCGACGTTGTTTGTCTTCGATCCGAAACAGGAAAAGATCACCGCCGCCCACGAACTGGACGTGAAAAAAATAGACCCGCTGCTAGTCAAGGGCGACGGCAGTTTCTTCCTGCCGATGCGCGACGAAGGCAAGGTGGCACGGTTTTCCGCCAGCACCTTCGAGGTACTCGACAGCTGGCGCTTCGAGGGTTGTGCCAAACCCAGCGCCCTGGCCCAGGATGAGAAGGGCCAGCGGCTGTTTGTCGCCTGTCGCGGCGAGCAACCACGGTTGATCGTCGCCGACCTGGAAAGCGGCGCGGTCAAGGCCAGCCTGCCGATCACCCGGGATGTCAATGCCCTGGCCTGGGATGCCAAACAGCGGCGATTGATCATCCCCAGCGGGGTGGACGCCAACCTGACGCTGGTGACGCAGACGGACGTCGACCACTACGCCGTGCTGGGTAGCGTCAGCACCTTGCCAATGGCCTACAACATGGCGTTCGACCCGACCAGCAGCAAGGTCTACCTGCCGGCCATGGACTTCACCCTGCCGGCGACCGCCAAGAGCGAACCCAAGGCCGATCCGTTGTTTCACGCCAATAGCTTTTCCATCACCACTCTGGCGCCCTGAACCACAAAGCCTGTCCCCGGAAAATGGATCGCCGTGCATGGATTCCGGAGGCCGTGTTACCGCATAATTCCCCGCCTGTTGACTCGATAAGTACCTTGTTCTTACGTGCCTCCTGAGTGATGAGCCGCTGCGGTTGGCAGCGGCTATTGTGTATTGATTGGTTGAGTTCGAGGCGGAAGATGAATTCGGTACAGGGTTTCATGGGCAAGGGCATCGCGCTGGCGTTATGCGTACTGTTGGCGGCCTGTTCGAGCAAGGTGCCGAAGGCTCCCGAGCCGGTCCGGACGGTGGTCCTGCAAGCGGCGCAGTTGCCACTGCCATTGCCACGCTCGGCCTTTTGCGCCGGGCTCGACAGCGTCCTGCGCGCCCCAGCGTTGCAAGGTGCGATGACCTCGCTGGTGGTGCGCGAGGCGAACACCGGCAAGCTGGTGTGTGAATACAATCCGCAGTTCCGGCTGATTCCGGCCTCCAGCCTGAAGCTGGTGACCAGCGCGGCGGCGATGGAAGTCCTGGGTGCTGATTATCGGTTTGCCACAACCCTGTTGAGCACCGGCGTGCAGCAGGGCAACGTGCTGACCGGCGATCTCTACCTGCGCGGCAGCGGCGATCCGAGCATGCGCCAGGAAGACTACCAGGCCCTGGCGGCCGGGCTGGCGCGCAAAGGCATCACGCGGATTCGTGGACGACTGATCTTCGACGACACCGCCTTCGACCGCGAGCGGCTGGGGGCCGATTGGTCGAGCAGCGATGAACAACAGTATTTCTCGGCGCAGATTTCCGCGCTGAGCGTGTCGCCGAACGCCGACCTGGATGTCGGTTCGATTCTGGTCAACGTACGCGCCGGCGCTACTGCGCGCCAGCCGGTGCGGGTCAGTTTCACGCCAGCCAACCGCTACATGAGCGTGCTCAATCGGGCCAGGACGGGCCGTGGCGGTCCGCTGGTGGTCAGTCGCGGCCATGGTGGCAACCTGTTGCGCATTGACGGCGCGTTGCCCAAGGGCGCGGAGCGTATCGCCCAAGTCAGTGTCTGGGAACCGACCGGGCTGGTGGCCGACCTGTTCAAAAGTGCCCTGGTTCAACAAGGCATCGCGGTGGAAGGCGGCAGCCTGCTGGGCGTCGCCACACCGGTTTCGGCTCAGCCGTTGCTCGAGCACCAGTCGCCGGTCCTCGCGGAACTGATGCCACCGCTGCTTAAACTGTCGAACAACAACATGGCGGAGATCCTGCTCAAGTCCATGGGCCGCAAGACCGCCCATGCGGGGACGGCGACAGCGGGCGTGGCGGCGGTCAACGCGTTCCTGCAGGGACATGGGGTGTCCTCGGCGGAGTTGCTGCAGTTCGATGGTTCCGGCTTGTCACGGCGTAACCAGGTGTCGGCGCGGACCCTCAGCGACATGCTGCTGGCGGTGCGCACCCAGCCCTGGTTCCAGGCCTGGTACGCGGCGCTGCCGGTTGCCGGCAATCCCGAGCGGATGATCGGTGGCACCCTGCGCAAACGCCTGCGCGGCACGGCGGCGGCGAACAACCTGCATGCCAAGACCGGCAGCATGGGCGGCGTGTCGTCGCTGGCCGGGTATGTCACCAGTCGTGATGGGCGGTTGCTGGTGTTCGCCATGCTGAGCAATAACTACCTGGTAGGGGGGCGACAAGTCAAAGCGGTGGAGGATCAGGTGGTCACGGCGCTGGCCAACAAAGCTGACTGAAGAAACGAGATCTTGAAAACGCCGCATAACCTGTGGGAGCTGGCAACAGGATATTTTGCGGAGAGACACAAACCTGTAGGAGCCGGCTTGCTGGCGATGGTGTCCGGATGGGCACCGCAAGGCTCAAGGGCCTCATCGCTGGCAAGCCAGCTCCTACAAGGTCGGTGTTCGGCCTTAGTGTGCGAAGGCTTGCCGGTACTCGCCAGGCGTTGCGCCCAACACCTGGCGAAACCGATTGGCGAAATGACTGGCGCTGGCAAATCCGCACGCCAGGGCAATCTCACCAAGCGGCTGCCGCGTGCCGCGCAACAACACCCGCGCCTGCTCCAGACGTCGCGCCAGCACATACTGATGGGGCGCCAGGCCGAAGCTGGCACGGAACATCCGCGCAAAGTGATATTCCGACAGCGCGCATAACCCGGCCAACTCACCCAGGCTCAACGGCTGGTCCAGGCGACTGTTGATGTACTCCGCCAACAGCCGTCGCTGGTGCGCGGCCAAGCCGCCTTTCAAGCGCAGACCCTGGCGCAACCCCACCTGATTGAGCAACGTATGGCCGAGCAACTCGTGGGCCAGGCTGCTACTGAGCAGGCGCTCCGCCGGCTCGTCCCAGTTCAGGCCGATCAGCTGACGAAAACGTCGGGCCTGCTGCGGGTCATCGAGAAAGGTGTGTTCCTGCAATTGCAGTTCACGAGGTTCACGGTCCAGCAGTGTGACGCAGCCGACCGCGAACTGTTCCGGGCTGAAGTACAGGTGCGCCAGGCGGATGCTGCCGTTGATCACCCAACCGGACCGATGCTCGGCGGGCAGGATACACAGCTTGTCCGGACCGCCCTTGGTGTCGGGACGGTCCCGGCGAAAAGTCCCGGTGCCACCGGCGATATAGCAGGACAGGGTGTGATGGCTGGGCGCCTCGTAGTCCTGGGCGTCATGATGATTGCTCCACAAGGCCGCAGCCAACCCGTCACCCAGATCGGCACTGTGTTCCAGGCGCGAATTGGGCGAGCGGTTCAGGGCTTGAAAGACTTGCAGGGTATCCAGTGCGGGCATGGTCTGTTCTCCAACGCCTTGCATCCTACTCCGTGATGCAAAAACCTGGCAGTCGCCGGCCGACAAAAGCGCAAGTTTTTGCAAGCGCCAGCGCCGGGCGTTCAGCACACTGAGGCCTGTCTTCGGGAGTCCGCCGCATGAACCTGTTTCTCTATCTGCTTACCGTGTTGATCTGGGGCACCACCTGGATCGCCCTGAAACTGCAACTGGGCGTGGTGGCGATCCCGGTGTCCATCGTCTATCGCTTCGGCCTGGCGGCGCTGGTGTTGTTCGTCATGCTGCTGCTCAGCCGCCGCCTGCAACCGATGAACCGTCGCGGCCACCTGATCTGCCTGGCCCAGGGCCTGTGCCTGTTCTGCCTGAACTTCATGTGCTTCCTCACCGCCAGCCAGTGGGTACCCAGCGGCCTGGTGGCGGTGGTGTTTTCCACCGCGACCTTGTGGAATGCCCTGAACGCCCGGGTGTTCTTCAAGCAGAAGATCGCCCGCAATGTGCTGATGGGCGGGGCCCTCGGCTTGCTCGGCCTGGGCCTGCTGTTCTGGCCGGAACTCTCCGGGCACACCGCGGGCCCGCACACGCTGCTGGGACTGGGACTGGCGTTGCTCGGCACGATGTGTTTCTCGGCCGGCAACCTGCTCTCCAGCCTGCAACAGAAGGCCGGGCTCAAGCCCCTGACCACCAACGCCTGGGGCATGCTCTACGGCGCGACGATGCTGGCCGTCTACTGCCTGTTCCAGGGCATCCCGTTCGCGATGGAATGGAATACGCGGTATATCGGCTCGCTGCTGTACCTGGTGATTCCGGGCTCGGTGATCGGCTTCACCGCCTACCTGACCCTGGTCGGGCGCATGGGCCCGGAGCGCGCGGCCTATTGCACGGTGCTGTTCCCGCTGGTGGCGTTGAATGTCTCGGCCTATGCCGAGGGCTATCACTGGAGCGCGCCGGCCCTGCTCGGGCTGGTGGCGGTGATGGCGGGCAACGTGCTGGTGTTCCGCAAACCCAGGGGAGTGCTGCGATCGACGTCGGCCAGGGTGGCCTAGGCGCGCCATATCCATGTAAGGCACGCCACATCTATGTAGATCAGTCCCGGATCAATGGCTGGATAACCTGACGCTTTCCACGGCGTATCAGGAAGTCCAGGCCATGAATCGAACTGATGAAGAAAGCACCGATGTCGATACGGTGAATGAACCCCCAGCGCCCAGCGAAGCCGACGACCCGCGGTTGTCGGCTTTTCTGCGGCGTGACGCCGACCTGCTGCACAACGAGAAGAGCTGGGCGCAACAGCAGGTCGTCGAACAACTGGCGAGCTCGTTCAAGGCGGCCATGGGGCCGCTGCATGAAGCCGAGCAGCGCAGCTGGCTGGGACACTATCGCCAACTCATGGCGGCCAGGTCGGTGCTGGATGCTGAAAGCCGAAAAGTTGTCGATGCCTTTGAAACCGCCGGTGTGGCAAAACTGCGCGAACGCCTGAAGCAAGTCTCCAAGCTGGACCTTGACCCGCACACCACCTACCTGCACACCGTGATCGATTCGCCGGAGCAGGCGCCGCAGCCCAAGGGCGAAGGCCCGCCGGTCGAGGTGGAGAGCTTCGAGCGGCGTATCGGCACGGTCACCGTCTCGACCATGACCCTGTGGCAGGCCGCCTGCCTGAACTTCACGTTCTCCGATGCCAGCTACGCCAACCTCAAGCGGCGCTGGATCTCCTTTGACAAGAAAGTCGATATCAACGATCGACGCGGGCTGCTCACCACGGAGCAATTTGTCGGGATCGTCCGTGAGCTCGATCTGGGCGCCATGCTCAAGCCCCATGTCGCGCAGGCAATGCGCGCCGACGGGCCACTGGATCACTCGATACAAGCCTTCACCAAGGCCGAGATCGACTTCGGCCTGTATGACTCGGCCCGACAGCCGGCCGTGACGGGGCTGAGCTACGCGGCCTTTGTCGCCCTCAGGGACGAGTTGTCGGCGGCCCAGCCGCAGCTCAGGGGAGCCTATGCCGCGCTACGTTTGCCGGGCGGTCTGAAGGCCGGCCTGGACCGGGTGCTGGAGTCCATCGAGAGCGAGCTGCTGCACCTGTTCAATATTGAGCACGAACCTCTGGAGGCGATCTACTTGCCGCTGCTGCTCTTCGAGATCGTCGGGCGGACGGGATTCTACAGCTACTGTGTCGACCGTCCGGGGGGTGCCTTGCGCCACCACGATTCAAGGGCGGCGTTCGAACGCGAGTTCAAGGCCCAACTGCAAAAAGACAGCGGCGGCCAGCGGCTGCGTTGGTTGATCCCGTCGCTGGCCTTCAAGCAGCAGCATCAGTTCTGGCAATGGATCAAGGCGCACCGCAAGTCCAAGAGCCTGCACTGGACGTCGACCGTTTCTGACCTCTACAACTGGCTCTGGTCAGGGGAGGTGATCGACGACCTGACCTTCGAGTATGGCGCCTGGGAGGCCGGCTTCCGTCCCGGTCGGGCCTTGGCCGAGTTCTACGCCTGGCGTTTTCGCCTGAATACCCAAGCGATCGCGGTGGCCAAGACCGAGCACGATCTGCAAGCGGTCAAGGAGGGCGTTCTCGCCGCCATGCACCTGCTGCTCAATCTGCTGATGCTGCCGGTTCCCGGCGGTTTCGGGGTCCTGGGCCGGGTGGTGGCGACGATCATGTTCGCGCAGATGGGCCTGGAGTTGGCCGACGGTATCCTGGCGACTTTCCAGGGTCGGCCGAGAGCGTTGGGCAAGGCCCTGGCCGACGTCGGCTCGATGATCCTCAGCGCCAGCGTGCTCGGGCTGGCGGGACGTGTCATGGAGCGACGTTTCCAGGCCTTGTCCCTGGAAATCGGGCGCTGGCGCAAGGTGACACCGAGCCAGGGGCCGGAACAGCTGTGGAAGATGGACCTGAGCAATTATGCCGTCTCCGTGAAAGGCCTGAAGGAGCGCTTTGGCGCGGACGAACGGGGGCTTTATGAAGAGGACGGCGTGCTGTACGGCGAGGTGCTGGAGCAGGGCGGCTCGATTCAGGTCCGCCTGGAATACGATGCCGGGCTCAAGCGCTATGTGGCGCGCGCCGCCGACCCCGGGCGATTTCGACCGCCGATGCGCTACGACCGGCAGGCGCGCTGCTGGCTGCCGGACCTGGATGACAGCCCGGGCCTGAGCAATGCCAGTTGGTTGGCACGGATGCTGGTCCGGGGCACGACCGAAGAGGCCGAGACGATGCTGAGCATCAGCGGCGTCAGCCGCCAGGAACTCCAGACGGTCTGGTCGGGTGGCTTGCCACCGGTGTCGCTGGTCGAGGCGGAGCGACGTCG
Organism: Pseudomonas sp. GW821-FHT04D07; assembly: GCF_059420225.1. Classification (NCBI taxonomy): domain Bacteria; kingdom Pseudomonadati; phylum Pseudomonadota; class Gammaproteobacteria; order Pseudomonadales; family Pseudomonadaceae; genus Pseudomonas; species Pseudomonas sp. GW821-FHT04D07. Next base: position 42,151 of record NZ_JBWKTH010000006.1, on the reverse strand, counting down.
ACGGATCGACGCCGGTCTCAGCGCGCTGATTGCTGGCAACGATGCGCGGCTGAGCTTGCCGGTGGAAGCCGAGCGCGCGCTGTTCTGCTTGCTGCCACGGCTGGCCGATTGGCCGGAAACCGCCGGGTTGTTTGTCCATGGGTCCGACGGCGAACTGTTGGCGGTGCATGGTCGGCACGAACATCTGGCCGACTTCGAGCACAAGGTGGCGATTCGCAGGCTGGAGGAGGGCGGCTATGTCGCGCAACCCGCCGATGCGCAACAGGTGAGCGACGTTCTCGCCCATGAAGAGGGCGTTCAGGCGCTGATCCTCAGCCTGTTGCCCGACGACTGTCCGCTCAAGGGCGACTTCGAGCCCTTTGTCCGGCGCCAATGGCACAAGACTATACGACAACAGATCAGGGCCCTGGCCCGGCTTGAGCGGCCTGCGCTGTTCGAGCTGCTCAGTGCCTATGACGGCATGCACCACGCGACGTCGCGGGCGCCAGCTCCGCATTACCTGTCGCTGGTCACGCCGTCCCTGCCGCCGCTGGTGATCGAGCTCCAGCGGCGCTACCCCGCGCTGTCGTTGGCGCGGATCGCCGAGCACCTGCGGCGCCTGCCGCTGGCGGTGTCAGAGCGTCAGCGTTTCCTGGACAGTGCCCAGTTGCCTGGCGCGCAGGCCCGCGCCCTGGCCGATGGGCAAGCCTTGAGCCGCCTCGGTCGGGTGCTGGACGGGATTCATCACAACCGGCTGTTCAATCGCGATACGGATGCCTGGCTGCAACTGGCCGGCGAGTTGCTGGTACAAGAGCAACTGGGGCTGACCCTGTGTCCGCAGGTGCGCACCAGTGAAACCCACGACAGGTTCTACCTGGCGCTGGCGGCGTTGTTCAAACCGAGTGAACTGAGTCGGCTGGGCGTGACGGACGCGACTGACGTGAAGGCCTTGCGCAAGTTGCTCGCCGGCGTCCTGGAAAGGCGGCGGGGCGCGGACGGGCGTATCCGCCTGCCGATCGAACGTTGCCAGGAAACCCGCGCCCTGCCGTCGACCCTGATGCCTGATGAAGCCGGTCGCTATCGGCTGGAAGGCAACACCTACCTGTCGCTTGAGGGGAGCCTTTACCGTATTGAAAACACCGGTTTGAGCGAGGACTGGCGGATCAGCCCCAGCCATTTGCCGGGGGCCTACCCACCGCGCCTGGAACATAACGGGGTCAGTGCCTGGTGGCATGAGTTCGAGGACCCGTTGAGCTGGGACGGCCTGACCGCGTTTCGTCGTCTGGGTGGGCAAGCCGAGTCATTTTCCGAGCCGGTCGCCCGGCGGATACTGAGTATCAGTGCGACACCCGACAGCCTGTTGCGGCAGACGATTTTTTGCAATCGACGGCCTCCGGCTTTCCTCACCACCGTCATGCAGCGTTTCAGGGACTGCCTGGATATCGAGCAGCACCTCGGCGCGTTGAACTGGCGCACGAAGGCGTTGCCAGAACCCTTTAAGACGGCTCTTGATGCGGTCGGCGAAGCCGATAGCCTGTGGCTGGCCGTCGCTCCGCAATTGCCCGAGGAGCGGAATGTCGCTGCTTTGTTGCGGCGCCTGGAGAGTGATCCGCGACGGGTCAGGCAGGTGCTGGTCGACGGTCTGTCCCGGCAGCGGGACAAAGCCGTGGAACCTTTGGCAAGCGCGCTGGTAGAAGCCTTTCCCCTGCTGCCTGGCAGTGTCGCCGAGGAAATCCTGGAGCACAGCCAATCCTGGCAACGTCGGCTGATCGAGCAGGAGCACCGTATTCCGCTGGCGCTGGCCGAAGAAGCCCGGTGGTGGAGTGAGGAGGCGCTCCTCGGCCGGGCGCTCATGGGGCTGAGCCCCGACGCGCCGAGTAACGCCCACAGCGATCAGGTCCTGCTGACGGTGCTCAAGGAGCTGTCGGGTTGGCCCGGCCAGGTCCGGATTGAACTGCGCGAAGCGGCCATCGACGGGGCGCTGTTGGACAGCAGCGGCAGCGCTGAACTGACTGATCGGCGGGTGGTGGTGAAGACCGCGGACGGTTACGAGTCATTCCTGGTTGAGGGCGAGCAGGTGGTCCGTCGGGGCGCGCTACAAAGCGACCTGCTACTGGCCCTGTCACGGTTGATGCAGGACCTGCCGGCCGGCCTGCCCTGGGGCGGTGCGCAGGGGCCGGGAGCCCCGTTGAAAACCCAAATCTGTCAGCAGGCGATTCGCCAGCGTGGTGAACTGCGCCGTCGGCTTGGCCTGCGTCCGCTACCGGCGTGGGCACCCTTGCCGCGACGTCTGGTGCGCCAACGCAACGGCCGGATTGGGATTGCGCTGAGCGGTCGCGGCCCGGGTCTGCCGGCGGTGGAGCTGTTCGGTCGGCTGAAAAGACTCTACCGCGGCGCGACCTACCAGGAGTTGTTCGACGTCCTGCAGGTGCTGGGACACACAAGAGAGGAGCAACAGGTGGCGGTCGAGGCGTTGGAACGCGACTACCTCACCTTGAAGAACGATCTGGGGGCCTGGCTCGATATCCCGCAAGCAGAGGGCCTGGACCGCTACCTGGCGCTCAGGATGCGCAGGACGATGGCGGCGCGGATCCGGCGTTGCTGGCGCTGGGAAAGCCGTAATGTATTGGGCGGTGTGTTGCTGCTCGATGGTTTTGTGGTCGAGCAGATGCCGATGCTCAATGTCGCGTTCAGCCATGTGACGCAACTGCACATTCGCGATACGAACCTGGATGTCAGCTACGTGAACGCTTTCCTGCGGGCTTTTCCGGCCTTGAAGCACCTACGGCTATGTAACACCAACCTGAAGCGTCTGCCCCATGACGTCGGCGAGCTGCGGGGGCTGGAAGAGCTCGATCTGCAGGGCAATCAGATTGTCCTGGCGGCGGCGAGTGCCTTGCAAGTGTCCGGGATGCGGCAATTGAGATACCTGAACCTGCAGGACAACCCGCTGAAGTTGCTGCCCGACTTCGCCGCCCTGACGGATTTGCAGTGGCTGAATCTGAGCCGGACCGGCATGGATAGCTGGCCTTCGGGTGTGCTGTTTCTCAAGCAACTGAGCTTTCTCGACCTGCGCCACAACCGCATCCAGCAGCTACCTGGCGCGGTGCTGTTGGCGCCAGTGTCGCTCAACCGTGGGGTGAATCTGCAAGGCAATCCGCTGCTCCCCGAGACCGTGGCCAAACTGTCGGTCTATGCGCGGGAAAACAAGATGGCGGGGGTTACCTTCGGACTCACCAGCGCCGAGCTTTCCGGGCCCGTCGGTATCGAAGCCTGGGGGGCGGCGGTGGATCGAACCCAAGAGCAGAACAGCTGTTGGCAACGGGTCAGGGACGACCTGGACTCCGATGAGTTTTTCGAATACCTGGATCGCCTGAGTGCGCTGCCGGCCTTCTATGACCCGCTGTTTTCCGCTACGCGGCGCAATCTGACAGAGCGCCTCTGGCGAGTAATCAAGGTGGCGGCCGACAGTGTCGACCTGTGCGAACAACTGTTCATCCTGCAACTTGAAACGCTGGCGGACGGGGGCAGCCTGTTGCAGATCTTCAATGAACTCGAGTTCGCGGTACTTTGCCATCAGGTCTTGCTGGCCGAGGGCGACAGGGCCTGCGCCGAGGCCCGCATGGTGCGCCTGTTCAAGGGCAAGTTCCGGCTGAGTGTGCTCCGCGACAAGAGCGCCGACCCCGCGACTTATCGGGCCTACTGGGAGCTGTTGGCCGGACGCCTGGAACTGCCCGACCTGTTCGACGAGGCCTTCCACAAGGAGCGGGTGCAACTGGACGACAGCCGGCTTGAGGCGATGGTCGAGCAGATCCAGCAGATGGAAGCGCAGCCGACCGCGGTCAATGGCTTGCACCGCTACCTGAAAGCGCACACGGTCTGGCGCAACTTTCTGGAGCTGGCCTACGAAGAGGAACTGCAGTCATTATTCGGCACGGCGCGCGAGTCGCGGATCGATGCGCTCACCAGCGCTGCCTTGGGCAGCCCCGCCTGACCGCGCGGCGCGCAAGGCCCGGGTCCGGTTGGCGATACTTAACTAGCGCCGTGGGTCCGACCTGGCGGCTTAGGCTGGTGGTTTCAACGCTTGCCAGGGAGGCAGCATGAACCTACCCGCGGAACAACCGCAATCCAGCCCATCGACCGCGCCGGCTTCCGAGCCGGATATCGACCCACGGATCAGCGCATTCCTCGCGCGGCAACCCACTCTCCTGCATTCCCGGGAGAGCTGGGCGCGGCAACAGGTCCTCGATCATCTCAGCGACCTGTTCAAGGACGCCATGCGCCCGTTGGAGGAAATGGAGCAGCGCAGCTACCTCGGGCTGTTCCGCTCGCTGGTCGCCGCCAAGGGCGCCCTGGATGCCGAGAGCAAGGGCTTTGTCGAAGCCTTCGAACAGGCCGGCCTGCAGGCCCTGCGCACGCGCATCAAACAGGACTGCGGCCAGGACCTGGACCCACGCACCACCTACCTGCATACCGCCTATGCCGTGGATCCCGGCAAAAAACGTCGGGCGGCACCGCAGCGGCGCGCACTGGACCCCAGCGCGGGCGTCGCGGTGGACGTGGCGACCCTGTCGTTGTGGCAGGCCGCCTGCCTGAACTTCGCTTTTTTCGACTTCCCCGAAATGAAGCGCCGCTGGATCAGCTACGGCACCGGCGAGGAGGATATCAACCTGGGCAGCTTGATCGATGTGGACACGTTCATCCACATTGTCCGCGAGCTGAACCTCGGCGCCGACCTGCGGCAGCGCGTCGACACGGCCCTGCAACCCTTGGCGCTGCTGCCCCGGCTGATCCACGGCTATGTGCACGAGCTGTTTCGCTTCAACCTGTACGAAGCCACCAGGGACGTGGCCAAGACCCGAATGAGCCGCGGCATGTTTGAGTCGCTGCGCGATGCCCTGGAGCGCGGAACGCCCTGGTTGAAGGTCGAGCAGGTGGCGATCCAACTGCCGCAAAGCCTGGCTCGACGGATGGCCCGCGTCGAGCTGAGTATCGCGGATGCGCTCCTGCGACTGTTCTCGTTGAAGTCGTTCGACCTCAGCGGCATTTATCTGCCGGCGTTGATCCTGCGGGTGTCCGGTGAGCCCGGCCTGTACAGTTATTGCGCCGAGCGCCCTGACGGCGTGTTGCGCCATCACGTATCGCTGGCGGCCTTCGAGGAGGAATTCAAGGCCCTGCTCAAGGCCGACAACAGCCGCGAGGCCCTAGGTTGGCTGATCTCTTCGCTGGCCTTCGAACAGCAGAGCAAGCTCTGGCAACTGATTGAGCCCGAGCACAAGCCGACCCAGCTCAATTGGCTGGCGGATAAACTCTACGACGCCTTCCATTGGGTGTTTCCGAACCACACCGTGGATGACCTGGGCTTCGCCTACCATCCCGCCGGGGCGAGTCCGGAGCAGGCGCTGAGCACCTTCTACAGCTGGCGCTTTCGCCTCAACACCGAGGCGATTGCCGTGCCCAAGGGCCAGCAGGATCTGCGCGCGGTCAAGGAAGGCATTGTCAGCCTGATGCACCAACTGCTCGACCTGCTGCTGACGCCGGTGCCGGGTGGTCTGGGCAGTCTCGGGCGGGTGGTGATGGCGGCGATGGCCGGGCACCTGACACTGGAATTGTTCGATGGGATCGAGGGCGCCGGCGAGGGGCATCCGCAGGCCTTGCTGCAAGCCGGATTGGAGACCGCCAATATGCTCTTGCTGGCCGGGCTGCATGGTTACGCCGGGCGCTTGGCCTATCGGCACATCGGCCAGGAGTTCAAGCGCCTGGACAAATACCGCCGGGTGCAATTGGCGGATGGCGCCAGCCAACTGTGGCAACCGACGTTGCTGCCCTATGCGCGCAAGAGCGTCGAGCTGAGCGCACTATTCGATGAGCAGGGACTGAGCCCCCTGGGCGGCAAACTCTATGGCCAGGTCAAGGAGCGGGGACAGGACCTGACTGTCGAGCTGGAGTACGACAAGACCCTCAAGGGCTATCGGGCGACCCATCCCGACGCGGGGCAGTTTCATCCGCCAATGCTTTACGACCCGGCGTCCCGGCGCTGGTCGGTGTCCCTGGATGACAGTCATCAGCTCTCGGATGCCCGGCTACTGCAACGGATGATCGCGCTCAAGGGCGCCGACCAGGAGCAGGCCCAGCAGATCCTCGATATCAGCGGGGTGTCCCGCGAGCACCTGGAACAGATTTGGTCGGGCGGCGTGCCGCAGGCCTCGCTGGTCGAGGCGTTGGAGCGCTTCGAGGTCGATCGGGGCATTGCCGAACTCAGGGCCGGCGACCAGGAGCTGGCCCTGCTGTCGCCGTGCGCGCAGCGGGCCTTGTTTTCCCTGCTGCCGGAGTTGCGGGATTGGCCGGCCGACCTCTGCCTGAAGGTCCACGCCGCGGACGGTGAACTGCAGCAAGCCTATGGCCAGCGCCAGCGCCTGGAGCTGTACACCCATTCGGTGAGTATCCGGCGTTTGGAGGATGGCAGTTTTATCGAGCAGACCGAAGTCCCGAGTGACTCCTCGGTCGCCACCGCGCGTGGTTATGAACCCGGCGTGTTGGCCTTGATCCTCAGCCTGCTGCCCAGCGACTCGCTGCTGCGCGGCGGTAGCGATCCGCTGGTCTGGCGAGTCTGGAGCAAGACGGTTCGGCGGCTGGTCAATGCCTTGGCCAGGGAGCGCTCGGGCCCCTTGTTCGAGGCCCTCGGCACCCATGCGGGGCGGATCAAGGTCGATGTCAGCGACAACGCCTTCGGGGCCGAAGTGGGGGCCTACCTGCCCGTGCTCACGTCCGGCGTGCCGGCGCTGCCGGGGAAAATCCGCCAGCTCTATCCACAGCTGTCGCTGGCCAGGCTGGCGCAATTCCTGCGCGACAACCCCTTGTCGTCGAGCCAATGCCAGATCCTGCTGGACAATAATCGGCTGCCTTACCGCCTGGGTTACAACCTGGCGCACACGCAGCAGCTCAGCACCCTGGGCCGGGCCTTGGATGGGATCTACCAGGCCCGCGCGTTCCAGGAAGACACCGACGCCTGGTTGCAGGCCATCGCCGTCGGCGTGGTGAGCGAACGTCTGGGCCGGGCCCTGAAATGGGTCGACAGCGACCGGGCCTTTCTCCCGGCCCCAGGGGACCTGCCATTACGCCGATATGGCCAAGGACTCTACACGGCACTCGATAGCCGCCGGCAACCAAGCCTCGATCTGTCGTCGCCCGCCGAGAGTTTTTACCTGGCCTTCGCCGCTTCATTGTCCACCCGGGAGCTGGGCTTGCTGGGCATGGTTTCGGCGGCTGACGTGCAAGCGTTGCGCAACGCCCTCGGTGCCGGTCTGGGCGCCTTGCGGCGTCCCGATGGCAGTGTCGGCCTGGCGCTTGAGCTGTATGAGTGCCCGGCGCTCTCCGAGGGTTATCGGGAACCCGACTCGCCGGGACTGTACGTCAAGGACGGTGTGCGGTTCGTCTGCCTGGACCAGCGCTTCTATCAGGTCGAGCAGGACCTGCGGTTCGATGAATGGCGGATTGGCCATCCGTGGCTCAAGGGCGCCTATGCCCCCCTGCTGGAACACAATGACCGAGGCGGTTGGTGGCATGAGTTCGAGAACCCGCTGGCGTGGGACGGACCCACGGCGTTTCGCCGCCTGGAACCGGGCGCCGCGGTTTTTTCCGCGAGCGTGGCGCGCCAGATCCTGGCGATCAGCGCAGTCGACGACGCGCTGCCGGGCCGGTTGTTGTTCGAAAACCAGCCCAGCGCACCGCTGTTGAGTGAAGTGGCTCGGCGTTTCCTTCAGGCGCGGATGGACAGCCCGTTGCTGGAGGTCGCCGAGTGTGATCCCGGCAGCGATCTCCAGGTGAGCTTTCTGCGTCAGCAGTTCCCGCGATTGAGCGTCGACATGGCGCAGGACCTGACGGAGCAGGCGGACTCGTCCCAACGTCAACTGATGCGTGACTACAAGCGCGTGCCCCTGGCCCTGGCCGAGGAAGCGCGCTACCTGAGCCGCGAAATCGAAGTCTGCCGGGTGTACGAGAGCCTGTTTCTGTCCACGACGCGCAACGACGCCTGTGACACCCTGTTATTGCAGTTGCTCGAGCGCTTGCCTGGCTGGTCGCGGACACTGCGGATCGAGCTGCGTCGCGAGACAACCACCGGCCCCTTGATCGCCAGTGTCGGCGAGGTCTCGGCCGCGGTCCGTCGGATCCTGGTCAAGACGGAGCGCGGCTATGAGCCATTCGAGTCCGATAGCAGCGGGCCGCGCAGCTTGGCAGCGCTGGATGACGATCCGTTCGCGGCGCTGTTGCAGGCGTTGCCGCAGTTGAAGCGTACGACCCTGGACCTGCTCCATGGCGGCGATGATGTCGAGATGGACTTGAAACGGCTGATGTTCCAGAGCGTGGCCGGTGATCGCAACCGCATCCGGCAACTGCTCGGACAGCCGCCGGTGCTGCCCTGGAGCCGTCCGCCGCAACGCCTGATGCGCCTGGAAAGCGGCGTGCTGGGCTATCCGCTGAGCGGGCGCGGGCGTTCGGGGCTGTATCCGTCGGAGCTGTTCAAACCGCTGAAAAAACTCTATCGCGGTTGTTCCGATGCGCAAATCGCCGAGATTCTGGCCAACCTCGGTGCCACCTTCGAGGCGCGTGTCAGGGCCGTGGAACACCTGCAGGATGAATACCGCCAGTTGAAGGATGACCTGGCGCGTTGGCAGTACGCCCCGCAGTTCGAGGAGATGGACTTGCCGTTCAGCGATAGCCGGATTCCACGGCGCCGTAAAATCGCCCGACGCCTGAGGCACTGCTGGCGTCGCCAGAGTATCGCCCAGGACCTCGGGCCGCTGCGTTATGAGCTGGTCCTCGATGGCCTGGAGATCGAGGACCTGCCCGAACTGAGCGCCGACTTCAGCCATGTCGCCCTGCTGTCGATGAATGACATGCGGCTGGGCAATGCCCGCTATCTGAGCCGCTTCCTGAGATACTTCAGCGGCCTGACCACGTTACGCATGGACGGCAACGGCTTGAGCAGCCTGCCCAATGCGATCGGGACGCTGGAGAGGCTGGAAGAGCTTTCACTGGAAAACAACCAGTTGAAGCTGACCCAGGGCACGGCGCGGGAACTGGCGGGACTGACCAGGCTGCAGCGCTTGAATCTCAACGGCAACCCCTTGGGCGTACTGCCCTACTTCGGCGAGATGGAGCAATTGCAGGTACTGCGCCTCAGCCGTACCGGTATCGAGCGCTGGCCCTTGGGGCTGCTGGCCTTGAGGGACCTGGTGCGGGTCGAATTGCGCGAGAATGCGATCAGTGAGCTACCGGTGGAGCTGTTCAGCAGGCACGCTCAACTCTGTCGCGGCCTGGACCTGTCGGGCAATCCGTTGTCAGCGCAGGTGCTGAGGTCGATTCGGCATTATCGACAGACCGTCGAGAACCATGATGTGGTATTCGGCCTGGGTCGCCTGCGCCTGTCGTCTCTGTTCGGGATTGACCGCTGGGCCGACGGCGCCGAGAAAACCGCGCAAAGGAGCGCCCAGTGGCAGAGTGTCAGGGACCAGCCCAATGCCGATGTGTTTTTCCTGCTGCTCGATCGCATGAGTTCTCCGCCCAATTTCTTCCATGATGAGTATCAGCCGGTACGCAGTGACCTGAGTGCGCGGGTCTGGCGGTTGATCAAGGCCGCCTCCGAAGACCGCGCCTTGTGTGAAGAGGTGTTCCGCCTGGAGGCGCAAGGGCGTGTCGTCGGCCTTACCAGCTACCAGATATTCAATCGACTGGAGTTGAGCGTGGATTGTCATGAAGCCTTGCGATTGACGGATCAGGAGGCGGTGGAGTCGCGTCTGTTGAGCGTGCTCAGGGGGCAGTTCCGCCTGGGCGTGTTGAGCGTCGCGGTGGGCAGGAAGCATCCGGCGCGGTCGTTGTTCTGGTATCGCGCCTATTACGATGCCCTGGCCGCTGAGCTGGCCTTGCCCAGCCAGTTCAACGGCCTGTTTACCGCCAATCCGGTGCATGTCGGCAAGCAGCAGGCCAGCGACATCAAGGCTGAGGTGCTGCGCGAGGAACTGCCCCAGGCATTGCCTGAAGGATCACCCGGCAAATCCCCCGAGGCTCGGCTTGAGACGCTGCTTGAAGGCATGAGCGAAGCGTTGCCCGAGGAGATACCGCAAGAACCGCCCGGGGTGTTGCCGGATGAATTGCCGCCCGAGCCGCACGAGGAGTCTGCCGATGCCGAGAGCCTGCCGTTGATCGGCTATCTGGTGGCCAATGACAGCTGGAGCGACTTTCTTATCCGCGCCCATGAGCGTGATTTTCGGCGGGTCTTCGGGCGTCTGTGGGAATTCGACAAGCGCCTGGAAGACAGTGAGTACCGCCACCTCTGGCGCACCCGCCTGAACCAGCTCCAGTACACCCGCCGGCGTGCCGCCTGGCTCCGGCACTGGACCGTCAAGGCCCTGGGCAAAGTGGGGGTGTCGCCGCTCGGCAGTGCCTGAGTGCCCATTGGCGGCTGTCGTATTTAGTTAGAACCGCGGCCTCGGGAGGGCACGTTAGGCTGCTTTTTTCCATCAATGAAAAGAGCAGCCATGGACGACTCCCCACCCCTTGCCGACCCCAGCGTCGAGCCTGCCCCCTCAGATCTTCTCGAGGAGCAGGCGCACTTTCTCCATTCCCGCGAGAGTTGGCGGCTCGACGATATCGGCAAGCACCTGCTGGCTGTTTCCGATGCGGCCATGCAACCGCTGAACGAGGTCGAGAAGCTGACCTACGCCAGCCTGTTCCGTTACCTCACCCAGATGAACCGGGCCGTGGAGCTTGCCAACGGCAAGCTCGCCCGCGCCTTTGAACAGGACGGTTTGAAAGCCCTGCGGGACAAACTGCGGGAGCGCACCGGCAAGGACCTGGACCCGAAAAACACCTATATCCATACTCTGCACATGGAGTTCAAGGACGGCGCGGGTTGGGTGCCGGGCCAACGCGGCCGACGCGCCTACGACCCCGATGCGCCCCTGGCCCATGTCTACAGCCTGTCGCTGTGGCAGGCGGCCTGCCTGAACTATGGCTTCGGCGATCTGTTCGCCTCGACCCAGGTGCGCGCCAGTTGGATCAGCCAGGAAGCGGGGCCGGGTTACCAGCGCGGTTTTCCACCCGGGGAGATCAGCACCGGGACCCTGATGCCGGTGCGCAGCTTCGTGATAATTGCCCGTGAACTGGATCTGGGCCGTGATCTCAAGGCGCGCGTCGACAAGGCCCTGGACAAGGACGGCGAACTGAGCCGGGGCCTGGAGCAGGTGGCCTGGGCCGAGATCCGTTTCAGCCCCTATGAGGCGTATCGCAACGGCGCGCTGACCGGAGTGAGCAACGCGCCGTTCAGCCGCCTGCGCCACGATTTGTGGAATGCACCGCAAAATGTCACGGTCAAAGCCGTGTCGATCAAGCTCAAGGACAGTGTCGTCGTCACTCTCCTGAAAAGCCTCAACCCCGGCCATCAGTTGCGTACGGTTCTTTTCGGCGAGAGCGACCTGTTTTCCAGTTTTCTCGAACTGCCGTTGTTGACCTTTGAACTCGAACAGTTCGACGGGCTGTTCAGCTACTACCCGAATCGGCTGGGCGGCGCCTTGCGCTATCACCGCGACCGGCCGACGTTCGAGGCTGACTTCAAGCGCCAGCTCAAGGAGGACAATGCGCAACAGCGCCTCAACTGGTTCCTGGCACCATTGAGCATCAAGGCCCAGGCGATCGTGCGCGATATCGCCCGCCCCCACGAACGACCGGAAGGAATGAACGCGGTGTACAGCGGGCTGTACGATGCCTTTCACTGGGTGTTTCCGGCGCCGCTGCTCGAGGACCTCAAGTGGCGTTACCAGGCGCTGACCACGACGCCGGCACAGGCCCTGAAAGACTACTACCTGGAACGCGACCGGCAGAACCTCAACGAGTTGGCCGTGGAGCGCTCGGTGAAGGATCTGCAGGCCTTCATCGAGGGCGTCAGCGCGGTCATGGACGAAGTCCTCGGCCTGTTGCTGCTGCCGGTGCCGGGCGGTGCGCGTGGCCTGGGGCGGGTGGTGCAGATCGCCCTGTTCGGCACTCTGAGCTACAACTTCATCCAGGGCCTGACGGAAGCGGCGAAGGGCCATCCGATGCAGTTGGCCCAGTCGGTGGTGGATATCGGCAACCTGTTGATCAGCGCGGGCCTGCATCGCCACGCGGTGAAAGTGTCGATACGCCGGCACCGGGAACTGAGCCGTTGCCTGGGCGCCGTGCACCGGGTCGAGGTGGCGGGCGGGCATGCCCTCTGGGCGTCGCGGCTGGACCGTTATGTCAGTGTGAAGATCGGCCTGTTGCATGGTGCCAAACCCCGGGCCTCGGGGGTGATCGAATATAAGGGCAAGCAATACGCCGAACTGTCGGTCGAGGGCGAGTCACGGGCGTTCGAGCTGGCATACGATCCGCTGGCCCGGCAACACACGCTGGTGCATCCGGACGCGACGCTGTTCCGTCCGGTGGTCAGCTTCGACCCGGGCCTTGCGCGTTGGCAGCTGGACCTGGCGAAAATCGAGCCGCCGAGCATGACGCAACTGGGCGAGCGGCTGCTGCCCTGCGGGCCGCTGAGCCGTGGCGAAGTGACCCGCCTGAGCCGGATCAGTGGCACCACCTCGCAGACCCTGCAGCAGGTCTGGGCGGGTGAGCCGGCACCGGCCGCGCTGGTCGATACCGTCAAACGGCATAACACCGACCGCGCCCTGCAAGCCGTGACCGCACCGCTGGCATCGCGACAACCGTTACCCGAGGAAGGCGACCGGGCGCTGTTCTCGGCGCTGACGCAATTGCCGGACTGGCCGGACGACCTGGCCCTGGGCATTTATGATCGGCAGGGTCGGTTGCTGGAGGCCTACGGCAAACAAGACCGTTTGGCCGAACACCGCCAGACCCTCTCGCTACGCCGCCTGGAAGATGGCGGCTACGTCGATCACGCGGCGCCGGAGGCGATCGCCGATCACCAGCTGGGACCGCTCGGCTTGATTCTCGGATTATTGCCGGCCGAGGCGGCGTTGCGGCGGCCGGCCGCGCCTGGCCAGGCGTTCTCGAGCCAGGTCGCGATCCTCCGGCGCCGTGTCGGTGACCTGGCGATCAGTGAGAAACTGCCGCTGTTCGAAGTGCTGAGCCGCTATCCGGCGCGGACCCGCTCCGAGCGGCCGGAGTTGGCGCCGGGTCTGCGCCGCTTTCTCCCGGTGGCGCGGGCGCCGCGCCCGGCCGTGCTGGACCAGGCCCTGCTGCTGCACCCGGACCTGTCCCCGGCGCGGGTTGCCGAATGGTTGCGTAGCCATCCGTTGTCACCGGCCGAACGTGGCGCGTTCCTGAAAACCGGCCAGTTGCCGGAAGGCCCGCGCCGTGCGCTGGCGCAAGCGGCCAGAAGCCTGCGCCTGGAACAGTCGCTCGATGGCATTTATCAGCGCCGGGCCTGGAATGCATCGACGGATGCCTGGGCCCGCGAAGGCATGACGGCGCTGCTGCAAGACAAACTGGGAGTGACCCTGGAGATCGGCGAGGTCGAGCCGGGAGCGAACACCACTGCGGTTGTCGAGGAGTCGGCGAGCAAGCGGGTACTGCTGCGCCATCATGGCCAGGGGCGCTATGCGGTATTCGATACGGTCCGGCAGGTGGAACGTCCGGTCCTGCCCGGCACCGACAGCTTCTACAAGGCATTCAATACGGCGTTGAGCCGTAGCGAGCAGCTGCAACTGGGGATCCAGGATGCCAGTGCCGACAATGTCGCGATCCTGCGGCGCGACGTGGGTGATGCCTTGACCGAGCGGCGTAGCGACGACGGCGATATACGCCCCTGGAACGATTCGGCGGACAGCTACCGGCAATCCCTCAGCCTGCCCGCGGAGCTGGAGCCCGACGCGCTGGGACTGTATCGCTGGCGGGATAAGACCTGGTTGGCGCTGGATGACGCGGTGTTCGAGGTCGACCATGACCCGCGCTTCGACGAGTGGGGCATCGAGCATCCGAGCTTGCCTGGCGCCTACCGACTGGAGCTTGAGCATAACGGCGCCGGTGCCTGGTGGCATGAACAGGAGCAGCCGCTGGAGTGGCAAGGACTGAAGCTGTTTCGGCGTCTGGGCCATCGGGCGGCGGCGCAACCCGATGAGCTGGCGCGGCAGTTGATGGCGATCTGTGATGTCAGCGAGGACCAGTTGCGCAAAGTCCACGTGACTCGCTCGCGGGCACCGGGCCTGCTGATGGACACCCTGGAGCGGGTCGACAACCATGTCCGCGTCGGCTATAGCCTGGATCGGCTGGGGACCAGTCGCCGCCTCGACAAGGTCTTGAGCCGGGCGCTGGAACAACTGAACCAACAGGAGCGGGTGGCGCTTTTCGGCGCGGGGGACATGGATGATCAGGGCCGCGTGCGGGTGCTGAGTGAAAAAACCAGCGAGGACGCGCAGTCACTCAAGACCCTGCTGGGCAATGCGCTGGATCGGGCGCGGGACAGCGCCAGCGAGCCGTCGACCGCGCTGCTTCGCCGGCTGTTCCCCAGCCTGCCGGAACGGGTGGCGCGGGATATCGTCGAGCGCGCCGACAGCGAACAGCGCCGGGGCCTGCGCGAAACCGGCAAGCTGCCCCTGGCCATGGCCGAAGAAGCGCGCTGGTGGATTCAGGATGTCCGGCTCGGGCGGGCGCTGGAAGGTTTCCAGGTCGACAGCCTGATCAACCCCGACACCGAGCGCCTGGCCTTGCACCTGCTGGAATATCTGCCGGGTTGGCCGGACGACCTGCGCATCGAGGTGCGCGAAAACTCGCCGAGCGGGCCGTTGCTCGACAGCGTCGGCGCTGACGCGGCGGCGCGGCGCGCGCTGATCGTCAAGACCCGTGCGGGCTACGCAGCGGCCACCGGCCCGGGCAATCGCCTGCCACCGGCGAGCCACCAACTGCTTCCGGCGATCGTCGCCGTGCTGCCGGAAACGGCGCGCACGGCGCTGGTGCCCAGCGGTTTTGCCAGCGAGTTGCGGCGTGACCTGGCGCGGGCGGCGGTCGGCGAGCGCGGGCGAGCCAAACGGCTGCTGGGCATGCGCCCCGAGATCCCCGGCTTCGTGCCGCCGCAACGCCTGGCCGATGGCCGGATCGGCTACTCATTGAGTGGTGGCGAAGGTCGACAGGGCCGGCAATTGAAGCGTTTCCGCGCCTTGTATTCGGGCTATTCCTATGACGAAGCGCTGCAACAATTGGAGCGCTTGGCTGGCGATCTGGCCAGCCGCGAGGGGCTGATCCAGCAGCGCGGTGCCGAGTTGAATACCCTCAGGGGCCATCTCAAGCGCTGGCGCCAGACGGCCTACCATCCCGAGAGACCGGCGCATCTGTATCAGCTGGCGAAACGGCTCAAGCAGTGTTGGCGTCGGGAAGTCCTGTACGCCTATCCGCATTTGAATGGGGACAGCGGCTACCAACTGAACCTGGATAACCTGGAGGTGAAGCGCTTTCCGCTGTTGCCGGCGAGCGCGGATTTTTCTCACGTCACACAATTGTTGATGCGTGACATGGCGTTGGAAGCACCGGTGTTTCTCGACCAGTTTCTGCGCAAGTTTTCGTTTCTACAGGAGTTGGATCTGTCCCATAACCGCCTGACTGATCTCCCGGCATTGGAGGGGCCGCTGCGGGATCTGCGTTGGCTGACGCTGAGGGATAACCGGATCGTCTTTCCCGTGGGCGGCCATCAACGCCTGTCCGGCATGAGCGAGTTGGTGCACCTGGACCTGAGCCACAATCCCCTCGGCCATCCGCCCGCGCTCGGCGAGCTGCACCTGCTGGAAAAACTTGACCTTCATCAGACCCGGATAGAGACCCTGCCGGACGGCATCGAGCGGTTGCGCCACCTGGTACAGGCCAACCTGGGCGATAACCTTATCCGCGACATTCCCGGGCGGGTGTTCGAGTCCCTGGCGGTCGCGCCTGACGAAGGCCGGCAACCGCCAGCGATTGCCCTGGCCGACAACCCGCTGTCAAACGATGCGCGGCTACGTCTGCAGTATTTCAAACTGAGCCATCCCCATGCGCGTCTGGGTTTCGATGTGCCTGACCTGGAGGGGCTCGAGCTGTGGTTATGGAGTCGTATCGAAAACCGCAACCAGGCACTGACCGAGGCCTGGCAGCGCCTGGCTGCCGAGAACGGCGAGGAATTCCTGGGCTTCTTCAGCAAACTGGCCACGCTTCCCGATCTGTATCTGGAGGCCTGGGATTCGGTTCGCCAGGGCCTGATCGAGCACCTGGAGTTTGTCCTCACCTCGGCTTCACGCGACCCCGAACTGCGCGACCGGCAGTTCGATATCGTCCACTACACCGGGTTGCAGGATGCGCTGCCGTTTGATGTCTTCCGGGAACTGGAACTGGAGGCGTTTTATGCGCTCGCCCGGGGCAAGGCCGATATTCAAGAGGCGGAGCAAGTGCTCTTTGGCCTGGTGCGGGGGAAATTCCGCTTTTTCACCCTGGCCGAGGAGGTGCGCCAGCAGAACGTGCCGGACCCTGAGGCACGTTTTCGGGCCTATGCCTATCGCCTCGGGGACCTTGAGCTGCCGCCGCTGTTCCTGGCCGATGTGGTCGTGACGGACCTTGAACTCGGGGTGCTGGATCCGATGCGCCAGCGCATTCTTCACGCCGAGCAAACGCAAGGGTTGGAGAATATCCTGATGAGCAACAGCCAGTGGCAGGGGTTTATGAAGGACAGCCATCTTGCCGAGCATGACGCGCGCTTCGGTGAGTTTTTCGACTATTCCGCGCTGGAGGGAGAAAACACCCAGGAGTATCGCGAGCGTGGCGAGGCGTTGCAGGGCGAGTATCTGAGGCGGCGTGACGAATGGTTACGCGGATTGACGCGTGAGGCCTTGTCCCGGCTGATACCGGCCAATATCGAGACCGGGCAGGATTAGCCCGGCCTCGTGGTGACTCAGCCCTTCCACACTTGGGGATTGACCAGATCGCGTGGCCGCTCGCCGAGCAGGGCGCTGCGCAGGTTGGCCAGCGCTCGGTTGGCCATGGCTTCGCGGGTTTCGTGAGTGGCCGAGCCGATATGTGGCAGGGTGACGGCGTTCTTCAGTTGAAACAACGGCGACTCGGCCAGTGGTTCTTTCTCGTAGACGTCCAGCCCGGCGCCACGGATAGTGCCGTTTTGCAGTGCCTGGACCAGCGCCGGCTCGTCCACCACTGGGCCACGGGAGATGTTCACCAGGATCGCATCCGACTTCATCAGGCCCAGTTCGCGATGGCTGATCAGGTGGCGGGTCTTGTCGCTCAAGGGCACCACCAGCACCACGAAGTCGGACTCGGCGAGCAAGGCGTCGAGGCTGCGCAACTGCGCGCCGAGTTGCTGTTCGAGTTCCGGCTTGCGGCTGTTGCCGCTGTAGAGAATCGGCATGTTAAAGCCAAGATGACCACGGCGGGCCACGGCCGCGCCGATATTGCCCAGGCCGACGATACCCAGGGTCTTGCCGTGCACATCGCCGCCGAACAGGGCCGGGCCGACGCTGGCCTGCCACTGCCCGGCCTTGGTCCAGGCGTCCAGCTCGGCAACGCGGCGGGCGCTGCTCATCAACAGGGCGAAGCCGAGGTCGGCGGTGCTTTCGGTGAGCACGTCAGGGGTGTTGGTGAGCAGGATCCCGCGTTCGTTGAAGTAGGCCAGGTCATAGTTGTCGTAGCCGACCGAGACGCTGGAGACCACTTCGAGCTTGGCGGCGGTTTCCAACTGGGCGCGGCCGAGTTTGCGGCCGACGCCGATCAGGCCGTGGGCGTGGGGCAGGGCGGCGTCGAACTGAGCGTTGAGATCACCGCGCTTGGGATCCGGGACAATCACCTCGAAATCTTCGCGCAGGTGCTCGACCATGGCGGGGCTGATGCGGCTGAAGGCGAGTACGGTTTTTTTCATCGCAGGGCTCATCGAACGGCGGGAATGCAAAGCACGCTATCATTTTTCGCCGGATTTGTGCGCTGGATTCTGACTTTGTAGGA
This sequence comes from Pseudomonas sp. GW821-FHT04D07, assembly GCF_059420225.1. Taxonomy (NCBI): domain Bacteria; kingdom Pseudomonadati; phylum Pseudomonadota; class Gammaproteobacteria; order Pseudomonadales; family Pseudomonadaceae; genus Pseudomonas; species Pseudomonas sp. GW821-FHT04D07. The sequence goes on along the minus strand of NZ_JBWKTH010000006.1, from coordinate 24,217 downwards.
GCGAGCTTGCTCGCGATGGTGGTCCAGACACCGTGGGGTATCAGATGCCCCGCGTTATCGTTGACGCCCATCGCGAGCAAGCTCGCACCTACATTTCAGTTGGCGATACGTACGTTTTTCAGCTCATACGCCGCCAACTCGGCCTGATGGGCCGCGAGGATCTCCGGCAAGGAGCCTCGCAGGTACTCGACCCAGGTCTTGATCTTGGCATCCAGGTACTGCCGCGACGGATAGATCGCATACAGGTTCAGCTCCTGCGAGCGATAGCTGGGCATCATCCGCACCAGGCTGCCATTGCGCAGCCCCTCGATCGCCGCATACACCGGCAACACGCCGACTCCCATGCCGCTGATGATCGCCGCCTTCATCGCATCGGCGGAGTTGACCAGAAACGGCGAGGTGGCAATGTTCACTGCTTCCTGCCCATCCGGCCCATCGAAAGCCCAGCGGTCCAGGGCGATCACCGGGCTCACCAGGCGCAGGCAGGCATGGTTGAGCAGATCACTCGGCCGTTGCGCGCAACCGTTGGCTTTCACATAGGCCGGCGAGGCACAGACGATGCTGTAGGTGATCCCCAGACGCTGCGAAACAAAGCCCGAATCCGGTAACTCGCTGGCCAGCACGATGGACACGTCATAGCCCTCGTCGAGCAGATCCGGCACGCGGTTGGCCAGGGTCAGGTCGAAGGTCACGTCGGGGTGGGTCTTGCGGTAACGGGCAATTGCATCGATCACGAAATGCTGGCCAACCCCGGTCATGGAATGCACTTTCAACTGCCCGGCCGGCCGCGCATGGGCGTCGCTGGCCTCGGCTTCGGCTTCCTCAACGTAGGCCAGGATCTGCCCGCAGCGCAGCAAATAGCGCTTGCCGGCCTCGGTCAGGGCGATGCGCCGGGTGGTGCGGTTGAGCAGGCGGGTTTGCAAGTGGGCCTCAAGAGCCGAGACCGCGCGCGAGACGTTGGCCGTCGTGGTGTCCAGTTGCACGGCGGCGGCGGTAAAGCTACCGGCTTCGGCCACGCAACTGAAGGCGCGCATATTTTGCAAAGTGTCCATGGGGTGCTCTCTGGGGTGACGGCAAATTGTGACACGAAGTAACAGGGGGATGGGCATTCGACCAAGGGATTATCGCGTTAACGGTAACAAAGCTTCACAGAAAGGCCATCTTATCGTCTGACAGGCCGCCCTCTAGAATTGCTCCCCCAGGTCAGTGTTGTGCCCACGGGAAACCGCTTTTCTCCCCACCCCAGGAATTTGCAGCAGTGCCGCGTCGCATCAGCAGAGAGCTGAAGACTCTCAGTGTTTGGGCTTTATCCTTGGCTATCAGCGGCTGCATCGGAACCGGAGGTATTGCCCCACAGGGCCAGCCCCTCGCCGCCAACACCTTGCTTACCGACCAGGCGATCCAGAGTGCCGAGCGCGACGCGCACTGGCCTGTGGCGCAGTGGTGGCAAGCCTATGGCGACCGCCAGCTCGACCAATGGATCGAGCGCGCCGTGCAAGGCAGCCCGAGCCTGGCCATGGCCGCCGCCCGCGTGCGCCAGGCCCGGGCCCTGGCGGGGCTGGCCGAGTCCGCCGAGTCCGTGCAGATCAAGGGCGACGCCGCGCTCAAACGGCATAACTGGGCCAACGACCCGTTCTACGGCCCCGGCGAACTGGCGAGCACCACCACCTGGGACAACAACGCCGCCCTGGGCCTGAGCTATTCCCTGGACCTCTGGGGTCGGGAAAGCAATGCCAGTGAACGGGCCGTGGACCTGGCCCATATGAGCGTCGCCGAAGCGCGCCAGGCTCGGCTCGAATTGCAGAACAGCATCGTCCACGCCTATATCCAGCTGTCGTTGCAGTACGCCCAGCGCGATATCGTCGAAGCCACCCGCAAGCAGCAGATGCAGATTCTCGACCTGGCGCAAAAACGCCTCAACGGCGGCCTCGGCACCCATTTCGAAGTCAGTCAGGCCGAGACGCCGCTGCCGGAAACCCATCGCCAGCTCGACGCGCTGGACGAAGAGATCGCCCTGAGCCGCAACCAGTTGGCGGCCCTGGCCGGCGTCGGCCCGGGCGAGGGCGCGCGCCTGCAACGGCCGTCGCTGTCCCTGCACACCACTTTGAAATTGCCCTCGGCCCTGCCCGCGCAACTGCTCGGCCAGCGCCCGGACGTGGTCGCCAGTCGCTGGCAAGTGGCGGCCCAGGCGCGTGGTATCGATGTCGCCCACGCCGGCTTCTATCCCAACGTCGACCTGCTCGGCAACCTCGGCTACATGGCCACCGGCGGCGGCCTGCTGACGTTTCTCAGCGGCAAGAAATTCAACTACGGCGTCGGCCCGGCGCTGTCCTTGCCGATCTTCGACGGCGGCCGCCTGCGCGCCGAATTGGGCGAAGCGGCGGCGGGTTATGACCTCGCCGTGGCGAAATACAACCAGACCCTGGTCAATGCCCTCAAGGGTATTTCCGACCAGTTGATCCGCCGTGAGTCCCTGGACAAGCAGCAGGTGTTCGCCGTCGAGTCCGTGGCCTCGGCGCAGAAAACCTACGACATCGCCATGATCGCCTACCAGCGTGGCCTGACCGACTACCTCAATGTGCTCAATGCCCAGACCCTGCTGTTTCATCAGCAGCAGGTCGAGCAGCAGGTCGAGGCCGCGCGCCTGAGTGCCCATGCCGAGCTCATCACCGAACTGGGGGGCGGCTTAGGCGCGGGCAACGATGTACCGGCCGAGAGCCGCACCGTGGCGCACAAACCTGCGGCCGTGCTGGCCGCCTTTGATCACTGAGAACCGCGTCATGACCCCCTTGCCCGCCCCCGTGCGTTGGCTGTACTCCCTGGAATGGCGTCGCGGTTTCTTCGATTGGGCCCGTAGCGACGGCGTGACCTGGATCTATATCTTCAAGGTCCTGGCCGCCGCCTTCCTCACTCTGTGGCTGGCCATGCGCCTGGAATTGCCGCAGCCGCGCACCGCGATGATCACCGTGTTTATCGTCATGCAGCCGCAGAGTGGCCATGTGTTTGCCAAGAGTTTCTACCGCTTCCTCGGCACCCTGGCCGGTTCCGCGGTGATGGTGGCGCTGATCGCCCTGTTCGCCCAGTACACCGAGCTGTTTCTCGGCGCGCTGGCGATCTGGATCGGCCTCTGCTCGGCTGGCGCGCAACGCAACCGCAACTTCCGCGCCTACGGTTTTGTCCTGGCCGGCTACACCGCCGCGATGGTCGGCCTGCCGGCCCTGGCCCATCCGGAAGGGGCCTTTATGGCGGCAATGTGGCGGGTGCTGGAAATCTCCCTGGGGATTCTCTGCTCGACCCTGGTCAGCGCCGCGATCCTGCCGCAGACCTCCAGCGCCGCCATGCGCAATGCCCTCTACCAGCGCTTCGGAGTGTTCGCCGGGTTTGTCAGCGCCGGCTTGCGCGGCCGCCACCCGCAGGCCGCCTTCGAAGCCGCCAACGTCGGCTTTATCGCCCAGGCGGTGGGCCTGGAAGGGCTGCGCAGCGTCACCGTGTTCGAGGACCCGCACATGCGCCGGCGCAATGGTCGGCTGAACCGGTTGAACAGCGAGTTCATGACCCTAACCACCCGCTTCAACGCCCTGCACCAGTTGCTTGAGCGCTTGCGCAGTCGCGCTCGGGTCGAGGTGTTGGCGGCCATCGAGCCGGGCTTTCCCAGCCTCGGTGAATTGCTCGATGACTTTGCTGGCCGCGCCCTGACCGACGCCGATGCCCAGCGCCTGGCCAGCCGCCTGGCCGACTACAAACTGGGGCTGCCGGAGCAAGTACGCAGCCTGCGGGCGAGTTTCCTGGAAAGTGAGCCGAGCGAAGCCGACCTGCTGGATTTCCACACCGCCTACGAACTGCTCTATCGCTTTGTCGAGGAACTGCACAGCTACGCCCTGACCCATGCGTCCCTGGCCGATCACCACCACGAACGCGAACAGTGGGACGAGCCCTATGTGCCGAAAACCAACTGGCTGGCCGCCTCGGCGTCGGGCATTCGCGGCGCGTTTATCCTGATCGTGCTCGGCAGCTACTGGGTGGCGACCGCCTGGCCGAGCGGGGCGACCATGACCCTGATCGCCGCCGCCACCGTGGGCCTTTCCGCGGCCACGCCGAACCCCAAACGCATGGCTTTCCAGATGGCCTGCGGGACGTTGCTCGGCGCGGTGATCGGCTTTGTCGCGATGTTCTTCGTGTTTCCCTGGATCGACGGTTTCCCGCTGCTGTGCCTGATGCTCGCGCCGGTGATCGTGCTCGGCGCCTTTCTCGCCTCGCGCCCGGCGTACGCGGGTGTTGGCCTGGGCCTGTTGATCTTCTTCAGCACCGGCTCGGTGCCGGACAACCTGACGATCTACAACCCCTACAGCTTTATCAATGACTACATCGCCATGGTCATCGGCATGCTGGTCTGCGCGGCGGCGGGGGCGATCATCCTGCCGCCCAACAGCCGCTGGTTGTGGCGCCGGCTGGAGCAGGACCTGCGCGAACAGGTGGTGTTCGCCATCAGCGGCAAGCTCAAGGGCCTCGGTTCAACCTTTGAAAGCGGCACCCGCGACCTGCTGCACCAAGCCTACGGCCTGGCCGCCGGGCAGCCGAAAGTGCAGAGCCAGTTGTTGCGCTGGATGTTCGTGGTGCTGGAAGTCGGCCACGCGATTATCGAGCTGCGCAAGGAACAGGCGATCCTGCCGGTGCACCCGGCGTATGCCGAATCGCAGCCGTGGCGCCAGTCGATCCGGGTCATGGGCCGGGCGCTGGTGCGTCTGTTTATCCAGCCTAACGCGAGCAATCTGGAGCGTGGGCTGGTGGCGGTGGACCATGCCATCAGCCGGGTTCAGGCCACCGACGAACCCTTTGCCCGGCACTTCGACACCTCGGCCCTGCGTCGGGTACAGAGCTACCTGCACTTTATCCGCACCTCGTTGCTGGACCCGCAATCCCCGCTGGCCGAGCTGGGCCGTGCCCAAGGAAATCCCCATGCCCCGTGAAATCGCCTTCCACGGCGTCTATATGCCGACCATGACCCTGATGTTCCTGATCGCGGCGGGGTTGGGCTGGGCGCTGGACCGGTTTATCGCCAGCCATGACCTGTACCGCTTCTTCTGGCACCCGGCGCTACTGCGCCTGAGCCTGTTCTGTTGCTTGTTCGGCGCTTTGGCGCTCACTGTCTACCGTTGAGAACGACCTGATGAAAAAGCTCTTCAGCCTGATCGCCACCTTGCTGGTCCTGGCCCTTGCGATCTGTATCGGCCGATTCCTCTGGGTGCAGTACATGGAAACCCCCTGGACCCGCGACGGCCGGGTGCGCGCCGACATCATCAACGTCGCCGCCGACGTCACCGGTGAAGTGGTGGACGTGCCGGTGCGTGATAACCAGGAGGTGAAGAAGGGCGACCTGCTGATGCGCATCGACCCCGAGCACTACCGCCTTGCGGTCAAGCAGGCGCAGTCGCTGGTGGACTCGCGCAAGGCCACTTGGGAGATGCGCAAGCTCAATGCCCATCGCCGCGCCGACCTGGACAACCTGGTGATCTCCAAGGAAAGCCGCGACGACGCCAGCAACACCGCCGATGCGGCGCTGGCTGATTACCAGCAGGCCCAGGCGCAGTTGGAGGCGGCGCAGTTGAACCTGGCGCGCACCGAAGTGCGGGCGGCGGTGGACGGTTATGTCACCAACCTCAATGTGCATCGCGGTGACTATGCGCGGATCGGCGAGGCGAAGCTGGCGGTGGTCGATATGAATTCGTTCTGGGTTTATGGGTTCTTTGAAGAGACCAAGTTGCCGCATTTGAAGGTGGGTGATCCGGCAGATATGCAACTGATGAGCGGCGAGGTGCTCAAGGGGCATGTGGAGAGTATCTCGCGGGGGATCTACGACCGTGACAACCCCGAGAGCCGCGAGCTGATCGCCGATGTGAACCCGACGTTCAACTGGGTGCGCCTGGCGCAGCGGGTACCGGTGCGGATTCATATCGATCAGGTGCCAGACGGGGTGCTGTTGGCGGCGGGGATTACGTGTACGGTGATCGTCAAGCCGGTGGGGGCCTGAAAATCGCTAAAAGCTTCGCGGGCAAGCACCGCTCCCACAGTCTTGAGTCGTACCTGAATATTGCGTACGACTGAGAACCCGTGGGAGCGGTGCTTGCCCGCGAAGAGGCCCTCCAGAGCGCTAAAGCTTTGGGGTTAACTTCGGCCAGCAAGACAACTCGCTTTCCATTGAGTGAAATTTCCTAGAAAATCCCGGGCGCTTGTTTGTGCCTGATTGCGCGACTAGGCTTGATTTCGTCACTGCCAATTCAGTGGCCGGGTTTAGCAGCTCGTCGTGTAACTAGGCGCACAGCGCCACCTTCAGCAAGGCGCTTTTTTTCGGCCCTGTTTTATGGTGGTCGTGCGCAGGGCGCCTCGCGGCGCGCCGGGTTCCTAGTGCACCGGTCTGCTAACCTGCGTACGGCTGCCACCCTCTCGTTTAGCAGCGATGGTGACGGCTCCCAAACATGCACTTGGAGCTTTTCGCTATGTTCAAGATCACCCCCAACCCGCCGCTTTCAACCAGCGCCGAAACCATCGACCCCCAAGCCGCCGACCGTGCTTTCGCGCACTACGACCTGGGGCCGTATCCGCGTCCGAAATCTTCTGCCGTCAACTCATCGACTTACCGTCTCCCCGAGAGCAGAAGCCGCGAAGACGCCCTCGTCAACGCCTACTCCGTCCTGCAATCGGCAGCGGCCACGGCCTATGAACACGCCGACAACCAGACCGGTTCCAACCGCCAGGTGGCGATGGGGGTTGTGCACCTGATCGAGTTGGCCCAGCGCTGGATGGATTCGGTGTTGAATGGGCATTACAGGTGTGCGTTCAAGCCAAACCGCTTCATCAGCACTTTTTCCAGCAAGCCCTTGGGCAGCAACCCGGCCATCAATGGCAGCGCCCGACTGCCATTGCCCAGGCGCAACAGGCGCGGCGGCCGGGTTTGCCGCACGGCCTTGAGCAAATCGGCGGCCACGCTGGCGGCTGGCGTCGGATTGTTCTGCGAAGCATTGGCCCGCGCCCGAATGCCTTCGCGCAGCGGCCACCACGGCGATTGTTCACCAATCAACTGCTCGGCTTCATGCCCGGCGTTCTTGGCAAAGCTTGTGTCGATGGCCCCGGGCTGCACTTCCATCACCCGGATCCCGAATGGCGTCAGCTCCATGCGCAGGGCATCGCTCAAGGCATGCACCGCCGCCTTGGAGGCGCAATAGGCCCCGGCGAACGGCGTCACCAGCACCCCGGAGACACTGCCGATATTCACCACCAAACCCCGGCTGCGGCGCAATACCGGGAGCATCGCCCGGGTCACCCCGACAATGGAAAACACATTGGTTTCGAATTGCCGGCGCATGGCCTCGACCCCGCCGTCGAGCAGTGGCCCCATGGCGCCATAACCGGCGTTGTTGATCAACACATCAAGGCCGCCGCACTGCTGATTGATGCGTTCGCCCAATGCCTGCAGGGCCTCGCCATCATTGACGTCCAGCTTTACGGCGGTGAAGCCGGCACTGGCCAGCGCCGCCACATCTTCGGCCCGCCGCGCCGAAGCCCAGACCTCGTAGCCCGCCTGCTGGAACACATCCGCCAACGCGCGGCCTATGCCGCTGGAACATCCGGTGATCAGGGCAACGGGCATGGCACATCCTTAGTGGGGTTGGGAGTCGAAGACCTCCGAGAATACCCCGTTCGAAACAAAAATGAGTGTATCGAGGCCGGTCTTTATCTCATCCTTTTGCGTGCCGTACGTCAGGCTCTGGGTGCCGTGGGCATCGAGGAAAAACAGGGCCGGGACATACTCGATCCTGATCTCCGGCTGGAACAGTTTGAAGAGCGGATAACTGATCTGATAGAACGCCACCCGCTCCTGGTATGGGCCCGCGGCCAGGGCTTCAAGCAACGGTTTGAGTCGTTCGCACGGTGGACAGTCGCGTTTGTAGACCAGCACCACGGCCGGTCGAGGGCGGATCAATGGAACCTCGAGGCTGCCCAACTCCGCTCTGAACGCTTGTCGAGTTTTTATCTCGATGACCGTGCTCGTCCCTTTCATGCTCGTTACCCTGCCGCCCTATGTTTCGGTGTTGGGGGGTATTCAACGCCAAATGTGATCCAATGTAACCTGTCAGAAATGACGGGTGTCAAAGTGATATCACTGTAGGTCAGGACCGGCCTGAATGCCGAGATTTCGACTTTTTTACAATAAAATCAATGGATTGTGTTCTTGATTCGAGGGGCGACGGTGACGTGGACTGGTCGTTTTTCTCTTGGTCTTTGTCGGTAATAGGATCGTTATTGTTTCGCGTTATCGTTCGTAGTGGCGGGGATATGCCCGGTTCGGCTGTTTCTTATTTCGTTAATCACTAAAAAACTGTCAGTTCTGACAGTAGATCGCTCCCCCCTATTGCGCCCACATTAGCTCCCAGCAGACCCGCTTGGAGCCCGGCGATGGACCCACAAGAAAGCTTCAGCATCACGCCTCCTTCACTGCCCAAGGGCGGCGGTGCCATCCAGAGCATCGGCAAAGGCTGGGGCGAGGTCGGTGCCAGTGGCAAGGCCTCCTTCGACCTGCCGTTACCGATCTCTCCCGGACGCGGTTTTGCCCCAGCCCTGACACTGGGTTATGGCAGCAGCGTGGGCAACAGCCTGTTCGGGATCGGCTGGGTGCTGTCCCTGGGCTGCGTCGCGCGGCGGACCAGCAAGGGCGTGCCGGACTACACCGATGACGATGTCATGCTCGGGCCCGACGGCATGGTCTGGATGCCGGAGCGCACCGCCGCCGGGGTGATCATCCGTACCCCGGTGCGCAGCTATCAGGGCCTGGAGCTGGGCACCGACTACCAGGTGGCGCGTTATTTTCCGCGTATCGAAGGCGCGTTCGAGCGCATCGAACATTGGCGTTCGGCGGATGACTACCCGGGGTTCTGGCTGGTGCACGGCGCCGACGGCACCTTGCACCTGTACGGTTTCAACAGCTCGTCACGCAGTACCGATCTGGAGGATCACCTGCGTGTCGGCGAGTGGCTGCTGGAAGAAAGCCTGAACGCCCTCGGCGAACATATCCTTTATGAATACGCCGGCGAAGACCATGCCGGCATGCCCGAAGATACGCCGCGCGATTTTCGTGCCCAGTGTTATCTGAGCCGGGTGCGTTACGGCAATTTCGAGGCCTGCGCGCACCTCTACCACTGGATGCCGGAACAGCTGGATCAAGTGCGCTGGCACTTCGATCTGGTCTTCGATTACGGCGAGCGCGACAGCGGGGTGGAGGATATCCCCGCCTACGAGCCGACAGGCGAGTGGCCAGTGCGCAGCGACCCGTTCGCGACCTACGGCTATGGCTTCCTGCTGGGCAACCTGCGGCTGTGCCGGCAGGTGCTGATGTTCCACCAGTTCGCCGAGCTGGGTAGCGAACCGCTGCTGGTGCAACGCTTGCTGTTTGAATACCGGACCACCGAACTGGGCTACAACCTGCTGTCCGCCGCACACCAGCAAGGTTACGACGAGCAAGGGCGCATCGAGTCGCGCCCGCCGGTGGCGTTCAGCTACTCGGCGTTTGAACCCGAGCACAGTGACTATCAAGCATTCGATGCCATGCCCGGCCTCAACGACGGCCAGCAATACCAGCTGGTTGACCTGTATGGCGAGGGCCTGCCGGGCGTGCTCTACCGCAGTGACAAGGCCTGGTACTACCGTGAGCCGCTGCGCGCGCAGTCGGCGGAAAGTCCCGACGAGGTGAGCTACGACTCGTGGAAACGCTTGGATGCCATCCCGCTGATGGACAGCCGCAAGCCGGTGCGCCAGGCGCTGATGGACCTGACCGGCGATGGCCGGCTGGACTGGGTGATGGCGCAACCCGGGGTGAGCGGATTTTTCACCCTCAACCCGGATCGCAGCTGGTCGAGGTTCGTCACCTTTGCCGCGTTCCCCCTGGAGTTCTTCCACCCGCAAAGCCAACTGGCCGACCTGATGGGCGGCGGCCTTTCGGACTTGGCCCTGATCGGCCCGCGCAGCGTGCGCTTGTATGCCAACCGCCGACAGGAAGGTTTTGCCCCGGGCAAGGATGTCGCGCATTTCGTCGAAACCGCTCCCGACGATCGTCTGCCGTTGTTGAGTCAGGCACAGACCGAACTGGTGGCGTTCAGCGATGTATTGGGCAGCGGCCAGCAGCATCTGGTGCGCATACGCCATAACGAAATCGTCTGCTGGCCCAACCGCGGTCATGGCCGTTTCGACCCGGGCTTTCGCCTTGGCAGTTTGCCCTATACCTATGAGTCCTTCGACGCCTCGCGGGTGTTGCTGGCCGACCTCGATGGCTCCGGCGCGGCGGACCTGATCTACCTCACCAGCGAACATGCCGAGATTTTTATGAACCGCGCCGGCATGGGCTTTGAAAGCACCCCGCGGATCCAGCCGTGGCCGCCGGGCGTGCGATATGACCGGCTGTGCCAGGTCAGCACGGCTGATCTGCAAGGGCTCGGCTGCTCCAGCCTGGTGATCACCCGCCCACATATGCAACCCCAGCACTGGCGCTGCGATTTCGTCCAGGCCAAACCCTATCTGCTGCATAGCACCCATAACAATATGGGCGCGGCGGGCGAGGTGATCTATCGCAGCTCGGCGCAGGAATGGCTGGATGAGAAACAGGCGTTGCTGGCGGCGGGCCTGGAGGTCGCCAGTTACGTGCCATTTCCGCTGCCGGTGGCTGTCGAGCAGCACCAGTTCGATGAAATCACCGGCAATCGGCTGACCCAGCGCTTTCAGTATCGACAGGGCTTTTACGATGGCCAGGAGCGTGAGTTCCGTGGTTTTGGCCTGGTGCTGCAAGGCGACAGCGAAGTCACCGGCGACGAACAGTGGCGCACCGGTTTTACCGCACCGGTGCTGCGCAAGAGTTGGTTCCACAGCGGGCGCGCGGCGGACCTGCCGGGCCTGGACTATGACCATTCGGACGGCGCGGCCCAGGTCCTGGGGACGGCGTTGCTGCTGGCGCCGCAAGGCGACGATCCCGACGAGATCATCAGCCACGCCGATGACGCGACCTGGCATGACATGGCCTACGCCATGGCCGGCTTGCCGTTGCGGGTCGAAGTCTTCGGTCTGGATGGCGCCGACCCGCTGCATGCCAAGCCCTACTCGGTGCAGCAATACCGTTATGCCGTGCGCCTGTGGCAGGTGCGCGACGAGTACCAGCCTTACTGCCGGATGCAGCCGCTGGAGTTGGAGTCCATCGCCTACACCTACGAGCGCCAGCCGGACGATCCTTTGTGCCAACACCACATCAGCCTGAGGTGGGACCGTTATGGTGGACTGACCCATGAGGTGACGGTCGACTATGCCCGGCGCAAGGAGATCGGCGATGAACCGCCGTTCAGCGAAGCCCATGAACAGACCTGGTGGCGCGCCGCCCACGATGACGCGCAGCGTTTTTACTACCTGAACGAACACCGCGCGCAATTCATTCACCTGGATGACCCGCAGGCTTGCCGTCTGGGCTTGCCCTACCGGTCGCGGAGCAACGCGCTGGTGCTGTCGAAGGTGGCATTACGACCGGAAGATATTTCCCATGAGGTGATGTTCGACCGTCTCAATGCGCGACCCACGGCTGAATACAGGCGAATGCTGACACAGCTGTCCGAGCAGCGTTATCAGCATGACGGCCAGACCCTGCCGGCGGGGCAGGCGAGCTTTGAGGCCTTGGCTGACTACCTGGACTCCGCCGAACTGGATGAGGCGGCGCTGAGGGCGTATGAGTCGGTGCTCAGTCCCGAGGAACTGTGGAGGAAACTGCCTGGGCTCGGTTATCGGCCCATGGATGCCCTGTTGCCGGCGGAACCGGAAAGAGTGCTGTGTTCGACTCGCAAGGGCTTTATGACCTATGCCGGGCTGGAGGGTTTCTATCGGCTGCTCAGTGCCCGGCCCACTGAAAGCCAGGGGCCGACGAGCATCGAGTTCGATCCGTATTACTGCCTGCCGATCCGGGTCACCACGGCCGACGGATGCAGTACTCGCGTGGCCGAGGTGGACTATCGGTTCTTGTTGCCGCGTCGAATCGTCGATCCGAACCAGAACATCCAGGAGGCCCGCTTTGATGGTTTTGGCGAACTGTCGGTCAGCAGCTTCCATGGCAGCGAAGGCGGCAGCGAGGTCGGTTTCGATCCGATAGAGGAGTACCAGCCGGTTGCCCGTTTGCCCGCCGAAGCTATCGCCGATCCGGAGGCGGCATTGCAGGGCGCGGCCAGCGCCTGTTTTCGCGATGCGTTCAGCTGGATGCAGCGCCGGGAGCCGGTGCATGCGGCGGTCCTGCAAGCCGACCGCTACCCGCGGCCGCCGGACAATCCCGGACGCAAGATCCGCATCGCCGTGCAGTGCTGGGACGGCTTTGGCCGGGCCCTGCAGAGCAAGCAGAAGGTCGAGCCGGGCCCGGCCTACCAGATCGCCGACGACGGCAGCCTGGTGCTCGACGGCGACCGACCGGTGAGCGCGCCGGCCGCCGAGCGCTGGCGGGTCAGCGAACGGGTCGAATACAACAACAAGGGCCTGGCGGTGCGCGTCTACCGGCCGTACTTCGCCGATGGCTATCGCTATATCAACGATGAATCGTTTCGGCGCTTCGGTTATTGCGACCAGCAGTTCTACGACCCCCTGGGCCGGCCGACCCTGACCGTGACCGCCATGGGCTATTGGCGTCGCCAGCGTTACCTGGGCTGGTACGGGATTGCTGAGGATGAAAACGATACGTTGGAAGAGTCCTTGGCAAACAAACAACCCTCAACGGGTCAGTCGCCTTCGACGGGAGACGGGCAATGAACGATAAACCCAGTTCACTGTTGCAGTTGTTGGGCCAGGCCGAACTCCGCAGGAGCAACACACTGGCGGAGCATTACGACTCGGTCTTCGAGATCGCCAACGGTTCGCTGCAACAGTTGATGGACACCGACCGAACCTTGCATATCAGCGAAGCGCGGGCCATCCATGAACAGGCCAGGGCCATCAGCGCCATTACGGTCCGGCAGTTTCGCGAACAGCGCCTGACCACGGCAATCCGTCGGGCCTTCGAACCCGGTTCCGGAATCCGGGGGCTGGTGGATGCGCCGACCTATAACGACCTCTTCCGGCCGGACTGGGCCAACCATTGCCCAACGGATGCCATCGAAGCCACGACCTCGCCCATAGCCTACCTGGCGGACCTGTACCGCGAAGTGCAGAAAATCGAGCAGAGCGGTCCCCCCGGGGAAGGGCAGGGCAATCGCATATTGTTGGCCGATCGCCGTCCGGACCTGGCGGAAATGCTGCTTGATCACACCGCCCTTGAGCGGGTCGAGCCGACCCTGGTGCTGGTCAATGAAATCCTGGAAACCTCGGCGCGCCGTTATCTGGACGGCTTTGGCGACGAGCGCTCCCTGGATGATGTCATGCTGGATGTGCGTTACCCCATGACCTTGCCCTACGAGCGTTATCAGCAGCAGATCAACTATTGCTTGCAGCGCAAGGAGCGCCTGCCCGGAGACGTTATCCGCTGCACCGATCCGGCCTATCCCTATTTCAAGGAAGTCGGGGCGCATTCGCAGCTTTCGGACATTGCGCTGGTGCAGGACACCGGCTTGGGGCCGGTGCAACAGGGGATTTTGCTGGAGGCCCCATTTTTTCCGGAGGTCGACGAAGTCGATCCAGAGTCCGAACCCGGGGCAGCCTTCACCTTGGCGCGTATCAACCCCAGAACTCATCTGTTCGAAACCACCGACACTGATCCCGATAATTTTTTCAAGGACAACTTTGGCGAGGGCGACTTTTTCAAGTTGCTCGATACCCAGACCTTCTGCTTGCACACCGGGTTGAAGACCGAAGAGCTCGAATCGCTACTCTCCGTGGGGGCTTACGCGCCTTATTCGTCGGCCAATCTCATCGCCTCGGGCAAGGTGGATGGTGCGATGTTCGGTTCGGTGTACGTCAATGCCGGTACCAGCCCGGCCATGGCCATTGAAACGACGAGCGACGATGAAAACGGTCCCAGCCATCAGATCGTCAATGGGTCCCTGGACCGCTTTGACCGGCTTAACCGCATGATCCGCCTGGCGCAGTGGCTCAAGCTGCCGTTCGACCAGGTCGACCGTCTGTTGGTGGCCTCGATTCGCGCCGAGCGGAAAAGCCCGGACTACCGGATCACCACCGACACCCTGCGCGCCCTTGGGTTGTTCCAGAACCTGCGCACGCACTACAAGGTCAGCGTCGACGATTTTGCCGCCTTGCTCCAGGGGCTGGCCGTGCATGGCAGGGGCAAGCAGCCTACTCAGTTCGACCAGATATTCAACAGCCAGGCGCTGTTTCCCAGCCCCTTGATCCTGGATGGGGAGGCGTTCAGCATCACGCCACGGAACGAGACCGAGCGGCAGAAAATCGATCATCTATGCGCCGCGTTGGGCATGACCTTCGAGATGTATCGTTTTGCCGCGAAGGTTATCGAGCTGTCATACGCCGGTGAGCCCTTGCGCTGGAATGCCGGGGTGGTATCGGCGTTCTACCGTCTGGTTCGGTTGCCCCATTACCTGGGGTTGACCACCATCGAGGCGCTGGCGCTGCTCGAACTGTTGGATAACGGTGGCAGCCAGTTGGTATCAAAGCTGGCCGGGCCGACCCATATCGCCTCTTATCAGACTTCCGGTAACACCGACACCCTGAGTACGATCCATGCCCTGGTCGAGGCCCGGGCCTGGATGCTCGAACATAAATGGACCGTCGGCCAGGTGTGCCGGCTGGTGCTGCCGGCCCTGACCAAACCGGTGGCCAGCGAGGCCGAGCTCAATCTGCTGAACCAGATGCACTCGCGCCTGGCGGCGGCGCTGATCAGTGACAGCAGTTTTGTCGAAGCCGGCGCGCCTGAAAGCCGTGTGTCGGTTGAACTCGACGATAACAACCGGGAGGTGTTTTCCACTGTTGGCATCAATTGGTTCGAGCAATTGCGCGATTTTATCGAGACGGGTGAAACTTCACCGGCGGCCAAGGGCCTGGTCAAATATCTGCGGGGCGAAACCGAAGAGGATTTTGAAGAGGCTTTGAGGAGCAAAGTGACTGGAATCCTGGGGGATCTCAGGCTGCCAGCGGAGAGTCTGCTCCCCCAGCTGTGCAATATGATCATGCGCGCTCGCGGTGCGCAGGAAGCCTTGCTGATGGAGGGGCTCGTTCAGGCTACTTTTTACTGGCCTACCTCATCCTGAAAATTGGAGGGTGGCACGCTGGCGTCTGAACGCGGCAGATCCGCATCAGGGTAGGTTTCAAGCGAGGGACTAGGCGATGTCTGCTGCGCAAGGGATTCACACTCATACACCGACGCTGACGGTGATTGACCCACGCGGGCTCACGGTGCGTTCGGTCGGTTATTGCCGTTCTGTTGAGCTGACGGAGGCAGAAGAGCGGGTCGATCGCAGTGCCTATGACGCGATGGGACGCTTGATTCAACAGTGGGATCCCCGGCTGTGGGCGTTGAGTGCGGAAGATACGGCCACGCCTGCCAACCTGCTCAATCGTTATTCACTGTCGGGCAAGGTGTTGGGTTCGATCAGTGTCGATGCCGGAGAGCGAATCAGCTTGTTTGGCGATGGGGATCAATTGGTCCAAGCCTGGGACAGTCGGGGCAGTGAGCGGCAGATCGAGTACGACGATCTGCTGCGACCGTTGGCGATCTTCGAACAGGGCGAAGGTGAGGCCTCGCGCTGTACCGAACGTTATGAATACGCCGATGGCAGCATCGATTTCGCCGCTCACAATCAGTGCGGGCAGTTGATTCGACACGATGATGCGGCGGGTACGTTGACTGTGGATAACTACGCCTTGACGGGCGGAGTGCTTGAACAGACCCAGCGATTCCTGAGTGCGCTGGAAATACCCGATTGGCCGTCAGGGTTGCCGGAGCGAGATGCACTCCTGGAGCCCGTGGCGCAAGCGGCGACCAGCTCTTCACGTTTCAACCCGTTGGGCGATGTGCTGGAACAGACCGATGCCAAGGGCAATCGACAGTTGTTCGACTACACCGTTGGCGGTCAATTGCTCGCCAGCCATCTGCAACTCAGTGGCCAGCCAAACCCTCAAGCTCTGGTCAGTGCCATTGCCTACAGCGCCTACGCTCAGGTTGAACAGGAAACCGCCGGCAACGGTGTGCTCAGTACGCTGACATATCGTCCTGAAGATGGCCGTTTGATCCGGCTTCAGGCTCGGCGTGGAACTGAAGCGGCGCTACAAGACCTGCATTACGACTATGACCCGGTGGGCAATGTGCTGAGTATTGAAGACTCCGCCTTGCCGATTCGTTATTTCGCCAACCAGCGGGTTGAGCCGATCAAGCGTTATGGTTATGACAGCCTCTACCAACTGAACGAGGCAACTGGCTGGGAGGCGGGCAGCGCCAGTCGGGGACCGGCATTCAATCGCTTCGACAATCCGGGCGCCGTCGCCAACTACCAGCAAACCTATCGTTATGACGCCGGTGGCAACTTGCTGGAGCTGGTGCATGTCGGCCCGCAAAGCCATAGCCGCAAGCTGACGGCAGCGCGCTACAGCAATCGCTGCCTGTCTGAACAAAATGATCGGCCCCCTACCGAAGACGATATTGCCGCCGCTTTCGATGGCAACGGTAATCTGCTGGACCTCCAACCGGGGCAGGCGATGAGCTGGGATTTGCGCAATCAGTTACACGAGGTACGACCGGTTGTGCGTGAAGGGGCCGACGATGATCGCGAGCTGTATCTGTACGGCGGCGACGGTTTGCGGCGACGCAAGATCCGCTCCATCCAGCCCAACACCCGTTCGCTGATATCGGAAGTCCGCTACTTGCCGGGCTTGGAAATCCGCACCCATACCGGCACGGGCGAAGTCTTGCAAGTGATCGGCATGCAGGCCGGACGCAGTGCCATGCAGGTGCTGCACTGGGAAACCGCACCGCCTTCCGGCATCAGCAACGATCAATACCGCTACAACCTGAGCGACCATCTGGGCTCCAGCAGCCTGGAGTTGGATAGTGAGGCCGAAGTGATCAGCCAGGAAACGTATCACCCCTTTGGCACTACGGCCTGGTTTGCCGGGCGCAGTGAAGTGGAGGCCAGTTACAAGACCGTGCGTTACTCGGGTAAGGAGCGGGATGCGACGGGGCTTTATTATTATGGGTTCAGGTATTACGCGCCCTGGTTGCAGAGGTGGGTGAACCCGGATCCGATCGGATGCATGGGGGGGCTGAACCTCTATCGAATGGTGTCTAACAATCCACTCTCGCGCGTGGATATTGAGGGGCTGATGGATCGGCCACCGCCGGTCGTTGGTTCCCGCCCCTCGTCAACGCTTCGTGCCCCAGCTGTTCCCCCTCGGCCCTCTCCCGTAGCGCCGAGTGTTTCCGCAACCGCTACAGCTTTGGAGGCTCTAAGTCTCGCAGATAAATCGGGTACAGAGGTTCCACCGGGATTACCTGAACCCCATATGGAACTTGTGCTGGACGCTGGGTTTATTCCCGGCAAGAAAATAAAAGACGTTTCTTCCAGCTATGAAAGTATTGTTTATGGTTACACTGATAACGAGTGGATCGTCATCAAGGACTATTCAAGTATGCTCGCCCTGGATACTTCTGAAGTGGTCAGGCAGAAAGTGGGCGCGGGTAACGAGGTGTTTGCTTATAAGTTCAGTCAGCGTCTGAGCTTGAATATCGTTCCGGCAACAGCTTTGAGACCCGGTGCTGAGCGAGAGGTCGTCTCTCGTTATGTCAATGTTGGAGAAACCCCGGCATTTGATCGACGGCAGTCCAGTCTGTATGTGTTTGACTTTTTGCTGAATACTCGGGATCGAATGAATGCGGGAGGAAATGTCATATTTGACCAGGCGGGTAAGGCGTTTGCGATTGATCACCAGTCGATCTTGGAGCTGGGGTATATCGATATCAGGCCAGAAGACATAGCGCAAGAAAGCCTGGATGCGTTTTTCGGCAACCTTCTGACCGCTGAACGTCTGCTTAATAGCGACTGGGGCAGTTTCTTTGAAGAAAATATATCGCCAGCGTTGTTAGAGAATAGATCGGAAATAAAGTCGGCGTTTCTGGGGCGGATTGATTTTATCCGTAATCGTCTTGGAGGACGGTGATGGGGGTGAATACGCTGATTCCGGCGCCGCACTGTTGACGCAGGTAGGTGAGGGGACCGCTCCCGCACAGTTGTGCGGGAGCGGGTCACGCGCTCAGTCCATCAGGCGTCGAGCAGCCCATCCATTTCTTGTTGAGCCATATCGATCAGATGCACGGCGCCCAAGGCGAGTTTGCGCTGCGAGCCCTGGAGATTGTCCGCTGATTCATAGGCGGTCGCCGAGGCACTCTGGAGGATTTCGTAGATATGGAGCAGGGTTTCTTCGGTGCTGCGTGTTTGATTTTTTCGAGGCCGCATGTGGGTCACTGGTAGCTCGTAGTGAGCGAAGGCGCGCTCGGCGGCGAGGCGGAATGCTGGGGAGGTGAGGTCTTCCGCGACAGGCGGATTGGGGGTGATCTTGAACATGGTGAGATTCCTTAACCGTCATTGGGAGCTACCACGCTTCGCTTGCACGCGAAGTAGGGTGGCAGCTGTACGCAGGTGTGCAAGACCGGTGGTTAAGGAAACAAAAACCCGGCAGATCCCGAAGATCTCCCACGCACAGCCACCATGACATTGAATCTCAGAGACACATCCTCTGAAATTTTGATCAGGCGTCGTTGTTTCGTTAACCAGGCCGGACTTGCACGTCCGTATCACCGAGTTTGCGGTGATAGGATGCAGACTAGTCATCGAAATGGGCAGAAGCAACGGGTTGGGATTTTCTAGGAAATTTCATTCAAGTGAAAGGGAATAGTCTTCGCAGGCGCCCTGCGGACGATCTTCGATCAGGGTGGATAATGGGGGAGCTCTATCTTTAGTCCATGCAATGGACTAAGCCTGGGCTTCGATCCATGCAGGGGGGTAATACCATGTCGCCCCACAATATCCATGCGACCAAAACGCATTTCTCGCAGCTTGTCGATGCAGCCGCAGGCGGGGAAACCATCATCATCGCCAAGGCCGGTATACCCGTCGCCAAACTGGTCCCCATCACAGCCCCCAAGCGGCGTGGGACGCTAACGGGGGTCACCTTCAACGCTGAGGCTTCGGATGCCCTGGATGCTGAGATCGCGGACCTGTTCGAGGGTAAGGCATGAGGTTATTGCTCGATACTCATATCCTGATCTGGGCCGCCACCGATAACATCAAGTTGCCCAAGGCTGCAGCCCAGTTGATCGATGATCAGGCCAATACCTCGTATTTCGGCGCGGCCAGCCTGTGGGAACTGACCATCAAAGGCGATGAGTGTACCGGCAAGTTCCGACGCCGGGCACAATGCCCGTTAGCCAAGGCCGAACACGGTTCCTGTAGGCGTCGGCTCGCTGGCGATGAGGCCCTTGAGCCTTGCGGTATTTATCCGTACGCCATCGCCGGCAAGCCGGCTCCCACAAGTTGCGTGGTGTTTTCACATACCATTTATCGGCCCTGTCATTTCTGACAGTAGTCAACGCTGCGAATTGGGTGATTACTAGATTGACGCCTCCTACGCAGAGCCTGAGCCATGTCGAGGTTGACGGGCGGGATTCACACTCACACACCGACGCTGACGGTTATTGATCCTCGCGGGCTCACGGTGCGCTCGGTCGCTTACTGCCGTTCCGTCGAGACGGCGCAAGCCGAAGAGCGGGTCAACCGCAGCGCCTATGACGCCATGGGGCGCTTGGTTCAACAGTGGGATCCCCGGCTGTGGGCGCTGAGCGCGGAAGATACGGCAACACCTGCCAACCTGGTCAATCGCTATTCACTGTCAGGGAAGGTGCTGAATTCAGTCAGCGTCGATGCCGGTGAGCGGATCAGCTTGTTTGGCGATGGGGATCAGTTGGTACAAAGCTGGGACAGCCGGGGCACTGCGCGGCAGGTCGAGTACGACGATCTGCTGCGCCCGCTGGCGATTATCGAGCAGGGCGAAGGTGAAACTCCGCGCTACCCCGAACGTTTTGAATACGCCGATGCCAGTGCGGATTTCGCCGCTCACAACCAATGTGGACAGTTGATTCGACACGATGATCCGGCGGGTACGTTGACTGTGGATAACTACGCCTTGACGGGCGGAGTACTTGAGCAGACCCAGCGATTCCTGAGCGCGCTGGACATACCCGATTGGCCGCCTGGGTTGCCGGAGCGAGATGCGCTGCTGGAGCCCGTGGCGCAAGCAGCGTCCACCTCGTCACGCTTCAACCCGCTGGGCGACGTGCTGGAACAGACCGATGCCAAGGGCAATCGACAACTGTTCGATTACACCGTTGACGGTCAATTGTTTGCCAGCCATCTGCAACTCAGCGGTCAGACAGCCCCACAAACGCTGGTCAATGGCATTGCCTACAGTGCCTTTGGTCAGGTCGAACAGGAAACCGCCGGTAACGGTGTGGTCAGTACGCTGACCTACCGCCCTGAAGACGGCCGCCTGATTCGACTTCAGGCTCGACATGGAACTGAAGCGGCGTTGCAAGACCTGCATTACGACTACGATCCAGTGGGCAATGTGCTGAGCATTGAAGACGCGGCCTTGCCGACTCGTTATTTCGCCAATCAGCGGGTTGAGCCAATCAAACATCATGGCTACGACAGTCTCTACCAGTTGATCGAGGCAACGGGCTGGGAGGCGGGCACTGCCAGTCGAGGGCCTGACTTCAATCGTTTCGACGATCCGGGTGCAGTCGCCAACTATCGTCAAACTTACCACTACGACGCGGGTGGGAATTTGCTGGAGTTGATCCATGTCGGCCCGCAAAGCCATAGCCGCAAGCTGACGGCGGCATGCTACAGCAATCGCTGTTTGCCTGAGCAAAATGATCGGCCCCCCACCGAAGAGGAAATTGCTGCCGCTTTTGACGGCAACGGCAACCTGCTGGAGCTGCAACCGGGGCAGGCGATGAGCTGGGATGTGCGTAATCAATTGCGTGAGGTGCGACCAGTCGAACGTGACGATGTTGACGATGATCTGGAGTTGTATGTGTACGGCGGCGATGGCTTGCGGCGACGCAAAGTCCGCTCCATCCAAACCAACGCCCGTTCGCTGATATCGGAAGTCCGCTACCTGCCTGGCCTGGAAATCCGCACCCATCAAGGCACCGGCGAAGTGTTGCAAGTGATCGGCATGCAGGCTGGACGCAGCGCCATGCAGGTGCTGCACTGGGAAACGACACCGCCGTCTGGAGTCGCCAATGATCAATACCGCTACAACCTGACCGACCATCTGGGCTCCAGCAGTCTGGAGCTGGATGGTGACGCCGAGGTGATCAGCCAGGAGACCTATCATCCCTACGGCGGTACAGCCTGGTTTGCTGGGCGAAGTGAAGTCGAAGCCAGCTATAAAACTGTCCGTTACTCGGGTAAGGAGCGGGATGCGACGGGGCTGTATTATTATGGGCTCAGATATTACCTGCCGTGGCAGCAACGTTGGCTCAACCCTGACCCAGCCGGCGATATCGATGGATTTAACCGCTACCAGTTCGTGCAAAACAGTCCTGTTGTCCTGAGTGATGCTGCGGGGCTGGTCGGGCAGCGCTGGAACAAGGCCATGGAAGGGGCACGGCTCAATCTTGCCCATGACTCGAACTTCAGTTTTTTCGATAAAAATAAGCCCGCCACCGCTTATTTTTTCTCTAAGAATCAGACCATCACGAACCGGGGCCTGCTTTCTATCAACAAGTCCAATCCTCAGGCGGGCAAGACAATTGCAACAGCCATCATGCGTGCCCATACGATGCTGGACAATGCAGTCGCGGCGCTTTCGGCAGAAAATCAGGAGTTTTACGAATACCCTGGCAGGGAAATTTTGTGGAGCTTCACGGGGAGTGAGCAGCGGCCGGTAGCCGGCTTTGGTAACGCCTGGCTTGAACGCTTGAGAGATCAAGCGTACACGGTCAATCCTGCTCGAATAATCGGTTTTGAGGAAGCCGGGACTCCGAGAGCTGCCTATGTTTATGGAAGTGATAAAGAAAAATCAATGTATATTAAGATGTCGTCCAATGTGCTCAAGGACTCCGAAGAATTGGCGGTGCTTCTTATTCATGAGTGGTCACATCAATATCTTAAAACGAAGGATTATTGGTACATGGATAATGAGGATTTATATAAGCATGGAAGTGACTGGGCCGCTCTTAATCTCAAGATGCAAGGATATCGCATGATGCAAAATGGCCTCTCTGAGAATCAGGTAAAAAATCACCCGCTCGGTTTTTTGAACAAACAGGCATTTGTGAGTACCTTTAATAGTGATCCCGTAGTGCGGCAGCTAGCCATGACCGATAATGCCGACAATATTGCCTACCTTGTTTACACGCTAAACCATGAATATGAGCGTTTGAACGCTCCGCCGCCAACTTTTTTAGGGCGCTTAAAAAGCTGGTTTCAAGGGGGGTCTTAGTCCGAAAGCTGAGCTCAGGAAAGGTATCCCCGGCAAAAAACACCCCCGTTCCCACCGACTGCGGATAGGGGGTACGCAGCCAGCGGGGCGGGGGTGAGTGGAACACTGTAGTTTACTGGGCGATGGTTTTCACCTCCTGTTCAGGCGCGGTCGAGCGCCCGTAGACATCTTCAAAGCGCTCGATATCGTCTTCGCCCAGGTAGCTGCCGGACTGCACTTCGATAATCTCCAACGGGATCTTGCCCGGGTTGCGCAGGCGGTGTACCGAGGCAATCGGGATGTAGGTGGACTGGTTCTCGCAGAGCAGGAACACGTTGTCGTCGCAGGTCACTTCGGCGGTGCCACTGACCACGATCCAGTGTTCGGCGCGGTGGTGGTGCATCTGCAATGACAGGCAAGCCCCCGGCTTGACCGAGATGTGCTTGACCTGGAAGCGTCCGCCCATGTCCACCGAGTCGTAGGAACCCCAGGGCCGGTAGACCTCGCAGTGGTTCTGGGTTTCGCTGCGGCCCTGGGCGTTAAGGGTGTTGACCATCTGTTTCACGCCCTGAACCTTGTCCTTGTGGGCGATCATCATGGCGTCCTTGGTTTCGACCACGACGATGTCATCCAGGCCGATCACCGAGACCAGCTTGCCGTTGCCGTGGATCATGCAGTTGTGGCTGTCCTGGATCACTACGTCGCCTTTGCTGACATTGCCGTTTTCGTCCTTTTCATGCACGTCCCACAACGATGACCAGCAACCGACGTCGCTCCAGCCGGCGCTCAGTGGCACCACGCAGGCGAGCTGGGTTTTTTCCATCACCGCGTAGTCGATGGAGTTGTCCGGGCACTGGGCGAAGGTGGCTTCGTCGAGGATCACGCTGTCGCCGTCCCGGGTGCTGCGTTCCAGGGTCAGCAGGCAGGTGTCGTAGATATCCGGGTCGTGTTTTTTCAGCTCTTCGAGGAAGCGGCTGGCGCGGAACAGGAACATGCCGCTGTTCCAGAAGTAACCGCCGGCTTCGACGAACTCGATGGCGCGTTTTTCATCGGGTTTCTCGACGAACTGCGAGACCCGGCTGACGCCTTCCGGTAGCAGCGCATCGTTGCTCGACTTGATGTAGCCGTAGCCGGTTTCCGGTTTACTTGCCGGGACGCCGAACAGGACCATTTCACCGCGCTCGGCGGCCACGGTAGCCAGGGCCAGGGCGCGTTGCAGGGCTTTCTGGTCGTCGAGCACGTGATCGGCGGGGAGTACCAGCATCAGTTCGTCGCGGCCTTCGTTGACCAGCAACATCGCGGTCAGGGCCACGGCCGGGGCGGTGTTGCGGCCGAAGGGCTCCATCAGGATGCGCTGGGCGCTGAGCTGGCGGTTGCTCAGTTGCTCGTTGACGATAAAGCGGTGGTCCAGGTTGCAGACCACGATCGGGCTTTCCATGCCCTCGAACACCAGGCGTTCGAGGGTTTGCTGGAACAGCGTTTCCTTGCCGGTGAGGGCGAGGAATTGCTTGGGAAACTGCTTGCGCGAAAGCGGCCAAAGACGTGAGCCGCTACCACCTGAGAGGATGACTGGAATCATGGTGTTACTCCTTTAAACAATCTATGGGTTAGAGCTACTGCGTTCTGTCGTTTCACTCTCTTGTTGTTGTTTCGTGCCGGACGAAGGGCTCAAGGTGACCGCATTTCTTGTGGGTGCACTGTTTGTGTGGGAGCGGAGCTTGCCCGCGAAGCTTTTAGCGCTCTTAAGGGCCTCTTCGCGGGCAAGCTC
>NZ_JBWKTH010000005.1:216951-293305 GCF_059420225.1 Pseudomonas sp. GW821-FHT04D07 | reverse complement strand
GCTTGTCGGTCATGAAAAACTCCTCGATAGATGCATTTTCCACCTATCGGGGTGTCCGGGGAAATTAAACCACCACAGTCATCCGTCGTATCGCTATGCACCAACTGCGGTCCGCTTCCGTCGTCGCGAAAGACTTGCAGGGCATAGGGTTGCAAATTGATACGCAGCTGCAGGGCGCCGGTGTCGATCAGTAGCAGGTCCTGGGTGTTTTGCAGGACGTTGAGGGTCACCGGGCCGAGATCGCGATTGATCACGGCATATGAATTGTCAGTGTCGTAGCTTGCATTCGCCGCAGGGTTGAAGCGAACGCGGAAACAACGAGGAGACAGGAAGGACAGTTGCAGGCTGACATTGTTGTTCTGCGCGCTCAGCAGAAAGCTGTTGCCGGCCCGCGTGATGGCGCCGACGTTACCGAATGGCGTCCACTGTCCGAGGTTAGGGGTGAAGTTGTTGGTGGTCACAAACTGGTAAGTACCAGCTGGATCGGTTTGCAGAAAGTCCCTGGCACCGTTGGCGCTCAGGTAGGCTTTTTGAGTAAGGGGCCGACTCATGATGAAGTTCCTCCGTGGAATGGGCTGAGCGCTGGGATAATACGCACGCTCTCCGGAGGCCTTACAGGCGCCCCGGTAGCGTGCTCAGCCTCTCAGGGGCTCGGTTTTGCCTCCGTGCCGTCGGTGCGGAAATGCGCCAGCTGTTGAAACATCCAACTGAAGTCAGCGCTGGTCGGACCATTGAAAGTTGCCGTTTTGACGCCGTTCGGACCCAGGGTGTAAGTGCTGGCGATACCCGCCGAATAGTGGCAGCCCATGCAGCTTTCGGTGGCGAAGACCTGGTCGGTCACTGCCGGCCCGCCTTCCTCTTCCTGCCCCACGGGCTGGTTGCCCTTCTGGAAATAAGTTTCCATGATCGAGTTGGCCAGATAGACGGGGGTCGGCTTGCCACCGGACTTGTTGTCGATGCTCCCTGGCAAGGTCCCCGGGCCCGGGGTGGTCGGTGGCGCGGCAGGGTCTGTCGGCCATTGGGTGTTGATCAGCTCGTAGTATTGCCAGACCGAACCCATGTCACGCAGTAAGGCCTGGGCTTGTCGATTGATCTGCTCGGTGGCGGGGGGAATGGGGATCACACGGGTCACTTGCGTGCGCAACTGGCCCGTGGCCGGATCCTTGGTCGGCGGAAAGGTGTTGACCAGACAAGTCGCACAGTCGGGATTGTTGAAGGACGCTCGCAGGTGCTGCGGCTTGCCATTGACCTGAACGGTTTCGAGTGAATTGACCTGCAGGTTGTCGACGTGCTCGAAGGTTGACCAGCTCCATTGCGGCGAGGTGCCGGTCTTATGCGCGATGTGCATGCCTACCAGGCCAACCTGTGCATCGTGCCAGCCCTTGCCGTCGTCGTTGAGTATCATCGCGGTGGTGGTGA
The DNA here is from genome assembly GCF_059420225.1 of Pseudomonas sp. GW821-FHT04D07. NCBI lineage: Bacteria > Pseudomonadati > Pseudomonadota > Gammaproteobacteria > Pseudomonadales > Pseudomonadaceae > Pseudomonas > Pseudomonas sp. GW821-FHT04D07. The sequence continues at coordinate 291,886 of NZ_JBWKTH010000005.1, read as the reverse complement.
AATAGCGTTGAGGGATATCGCCGGCCGCCTCATCCAGGATGCGCCAGGCGAGCTTGATCTCGATCGCGCCGGGTTGCTCGGGACGATTGAATGATCCGGCTGGCATATTCAAGGCGTTATGCGTGTTGCTGAAGGCGATCTGCCCATCAAGGTTGTAGAGCTGGTTCTGCACGATGTACTGGGTTTCGGTATCGTTCATCAGTATTTCGTAATGGGCCTGCCGGCCATGCTGGTCCCAAAGCGGATGGGTAAAAGCCTGTTGGGTCTCATTCAGGACAGTCAGCGCCTTGGTGGCACTGATAATTGACAGAATGCGTTTGCTGCGGTCGGTGCTCGTAGCCGCCAGCGGCCCCAGGGGCACGCCATGGCGTGCCGTCACGGTTTGACGCAGGGGCCGCGCCGACTGCGTTTCGGTAAGCATCGTGGGCGGTGGTCGACCGTCTTCCTGGAACAGCTCGAATGACTCACGCCAGCGTGTCCAGGCCGGTGGGCCGAATGCCAGGTCGGTAATGTGTGGCGCAGGTTTGCCTTGTTCGCCTGTCGGCCAATTGATTGCCAGGAATTGTTGCCAGGAAAAGATATCGAAGACCCGTTGTACCTGGGCGAATTCGCCATTTTTCGTCAGGGTGCCGATCAGCGTGGGGTCGACGTCCGACGGAATGACCGGGCTCAGGGGGGAAGGTAAGTCCGGGGAGAACACAGGTCCTGTCTGGGCGGCTGCCAGCTGGGTAGCCAGCAACAGTCCTGAGAGAGTCAGCCCGGCAAGGCCGTGTCGGATGAACGACGAGCAAGACCGATTGATCAGACCGCGCCCCATAGCACTGCTAAGGCGATCAACGCTTTCCATAGGTCATATCCTTGACTGAGTGCGCGCGGAGAACTGGAGCACAAGGCGACTCACGTCAGCAGTCCTGCTGCCGCGCTCAAGCATTCGGACTTTTGAGCCGCACAAGCGGCTTATGCCCGGATACCCGAGTTCATGTCTTGACGTTGTGATGCGCCTAGCTGGGTTTAGCAGGCGGTTATGGGAGAGTCAAATGCGAACTCGCATTTCTCGCGGATTGGGTGGCAAGCGGCGAAACTCAATGTGCCGTTCTGTTGAGTCCCTCAATCTTTAGGCACAGCGATGATCTTTACCGCTGAATGAGATGTTTACGATCAGGCGAGCGAAGCAAAGCGATTCCCAAACAGCATTTGATATTAGTCTTCTGACCATACGGCAGCCATGCATCGGTGCCTATACAGGGGGACTGGAGCCCACGGCCGCAATCCCCCCGGATTACTGTTTGCCGGCCAGCAATGCCGGAGTGCGCGGCGGAATCAAGCGTTTGTTCCCGGTCGACTCGAACGCCGAAGCCAGGTGAAGCAGCGCCGAGTCGTCATAAGCACGACCGGCGAAGGTCAGGCCGACCGGCATGCCGATATCCGCCATGACGCCCATCGGTACTGTGACCGTGGGCACACCCAGATGGCGGATGGCGAGGTTGCCATTGGCGACCCAGATACCGTTGCTCCAGGCGATATCCGCCGACTTTGGATTGACATCGGCATCCGCCGGGCCGACGTCGGCCACCGTTGGGAAGAGCACCGCATCGAGCCCCAGGCGATCCATCCACTCCTCAAGATCGATGCGCCGGGTCTGTTCAAGCCCGCGCAGTCCGTCAGGCACGCTGCTGATCTCGTTCCACGGGGTAATCCCACGTTCGGCCATGCGTACATACTCGTCCATGCCGGCGGCCAGGTCGCCTTCGCGGTTGGGCAGGGTGCCGGGGTCGTGGGGGAAAATCTTTGGCCCGTCGACATCCACCAGACGGTTCAACGCTGGATCGCCGTTGGCCCGCAGGAAATCATCGAAGGCCCAGGCCGACAGATCCCATAATTCATGGTGCAGGAACGCCTTGGACACCAGGCCCCGGGTGAACACCGTCGGCGTACCCGGACGATCACCTTCGCAGTTCGAAACCAACGGGAAATCGACCTCGATCACCTCGGCGCCAGCCGCTTCGAGCGCCTTGCGTGCGGCCTCCCAGAGATCGATCACGGAGGCGCGGGTGTTGATGCGCTGGCCGGTTGGGCCACCGATCCCAGGCGATTCGCTGGTGCCCGCGTCGGGATCCGCGTTGATGAACATACGCGGCACGCCGAAGCGTTTGCCGGCGAGCGCATCGCTATTGGCCGCCAGCGCGCCATAGGACGCGGGACGCACCGAGGTCACGCTCGGAATCGGCACCCAGGGTTGCATCCGCCACAGATCGCCACGGGTATCGGGATCCTCCGCCACCACCACGTCGAGCACTTCAAGGAGGTCGGCCATGCTCCTGGCATAGGGCACGACGACGTCCATGGTCGGGGTCAACGGCCAGTTGCCGCGCACCGAGATCAACCCACGGGAAGGGGTGTAGGCGCACAAACCGTTGTTCGAGGCCGGTCCGCGTCCGCTCGACCAGGTTTCTTCCGCCAGGCCGAATGCGGCGAAACTGGCGGCGGTTGCCGTTCCCGCGCCGTTCGATGAGCCCGAGGCGAACGGCGCGGTGAGGTAGTCGGCGTTGTACGGACTTTCCGCCCGGCCGTAGACCCCGCGCTGCATGCCGCCGTTGGCCATGGGCGGCATATTGGTCTTGCCCAGGCAGATCGCGCCGCCGGCGCGTAGCCGTTCGATGGTGAACGCATCGCGCTGGGCGACCAGCTTGGCGAAGGCCGGACTGCCGGAGGCAGCGGTAAGCCCCTTGACCAGATAACTGTCCTTGGCGGTATAAGGGATGCCATCGAGCGGTCCCAGCGTCTCGCCTTTGGCCCGGCGGGCATCGGACGCCCGCGCTTCGTTGAGAGCATCAGGGTTGCGAACTACCACCGCGTTAAGGGCGGTAGGCGTGCCTGGGCCGTCGTAGGCCTCGATCCTGGCAAGGTAGGCCTGCACCAGTTCAACCGCGGTGGTCTGGCCGGATTCAAGCGCAGCACGTAGCTGGGCAATGGAAACTTCGGTTACTTCGATCATGTTGTTATCGCCGACTGCGGAGGGGGGCGGGGTGGGTGTTTGCAGCACAGGGGCGCTTGGGCAACTCAATAAACCCTATGGAAAATGCATCTTAAAAGAAAGGCGACAGGCCACCAACTTTCGTTGAGGGTAGCCGTCGCCTTGGGCTTCAGATCCGTGCCAACGCCTGCGCCAGGTCCGCCCGCAGATCTTCGACATCCTCGACCCCCACCGACAAGCGCACCAGCCCATCGCCGATGCCGAGTTGCGCGCGGGTTTGCGCCGGGATACTGGCGTGGGTCATGATCGCCGGGTGTTCGATCAGGCTTTCGACGCCGCCCAGGCTCTCGGCCAGGGCGAAGATTTCTACGCTTTCCAGGAAACGCTTGGCACCGGCCAGGTCGCTTTTCAGGTCAACCGAAATCATCCCGCCGAAGCCGCGCATCTGCCGACACGCCAGTTCATGCTGCGGGTGTGACGGCAGGCCCGGGTAGTAGACGCGCGCGACCTGTGGCTGACGTTCGAGCCAGGTCGCCAGGTCCAGGGCATTGCTGCAATGGCGCTCCATGCGCAGCGCCAGGGTTTTCACGCCGCGCAGGGTGAGGAACGCATCGAATGGCCCGGCAATCGCACCTACCGAGTTCTGCAAAAAGCCCAGGCGCCCGGCGAGTTCGGCGTTTTGCCCGACCACCGCGATGCCACCGATCACATCGGAGTGGCCGTTGAGGTATTTGGTCGTCGAGTGCACCACGATGTCGAAGCCCAGCTCCAACGGGCGCTGGATCCAGGGGCTGGCAAAGGTGTTGTCGGCGACACAGATGATGCCGCGGTCGCGACAAATGCGGGCGACGGCGGCAAGGTCGGTGAGGCTCAGCAGGGGATTGCTCGGTGTCTCGACCCAGACCATCTGCGTCGTGTCCTGCAACGCTGCTTCGAAGGCGCCGAGATCGGTCAGGTCGACGTAGCTGAAGCGATGCCCGGCGCTGCGTTGGCGCACTTTGTCGAACAGGCGGAAGGTGCCGCCGTACAGGTCATTGCCGGAGACCACATGAGCACCCGCGTCGAGCAGTTCGAGCACGGTGGAAATCGCCGCCAGCCCGGAAGCAAAGGCGAAAGCCTGGGTGCCGCCCTCGAGGTCCGCCACGCAGCGTTCCAGGGCAAAGCGCGTCGGGTTGTGCGAACGGCCGTAGTCGAAGCCCTTGTGCACCCCGGGGCTCTCTTGCAGATAGGTGGAGTTGGCGTAGATCGGTGGCATCAGCGCCCCGGTGGTCGGGTCCGGCGCCTGCCCGGCATGAATGACGCGGGTGGAGAAGGCGCGGGGTGCGGCGGACTTGTCGTGTTGACTCATGCCAGGGATCTCCGTAAGTGATTGAGCAGGTCGACGCGAGTGATCAGGCCGTGAAAGCCCGAGGCGTCGGCGATGATTGCGACCAAGCCGCGATCCAGCTCGGCCTGCAGTTCAGCCAGGCTGGCAGTGGGGGCCAGAGTCTGCAGTTTGTCGGTCATGACGCTGGCCACGCTTAGGCGAAAGTGCGCCGCGTCGTCGTGCATGCCCAGCAGGATATCCGATTCGTCGATCACACCCACCAGTTGCTGGCCGGCCACCAGCACCGGCAGTTGCGACACGTCCGCCAGGCGCATGCGCTGGAAGGCGGTGAGCAGGGTGTCGTCCGGCCCGACGCTGATCACCCGGCCATCCTCGAAACGCCGCGCGATCAGGTCACGCAGATCGCCGTAGTGCTTGTACTTCAGCAGCCCCTGATCGTTCATCCACTGGTCGTTGTAGACCTTGGACAGGTAACGGGTGCCGGTGTCGCAGACAAAGGTGACGACGCGCTTGGGCTCGGTCTGCTCGCGGCAATAACGCAGCGCCGCGGCCAGCAGGGTGCCGGTCGAGGAACCGCCGAGAATACCTTCGGCACGCAGCAGTTGACGGGCATGGTCGAAGCTTTCTTCGTCGCTGATCGAGTAAGCGTGGCGCACGCTGGACAGGTCGGCAATCGACGGGATGAAGTCTTCGCCGATACCTTCCACGGCCCAGGAACCGGCGCTGCCGAGGGTGCCGCTGCGGCTGTACTCGGCGACCACTGAGCCGACGGGGTCGGCCAGGACCATGGCCAGGTTCGGTTGCACGCGTTGGAAGAAGCGGGTCAGCCCGGTCAAGGTGCCGGCCGAACCGACGCCGACGACGATGGCGTCGACATCGTGTTGGGTTTGTGCCCAGATTTCTGGCGCGGTACTGGTTTCGTGGGCCAACGGGTTGGCCGGGTTGTTGAATTGATCGGCGAAGAACGCATCGGGAATTTCCTTGGCCAGCCGCGCGGCGACGTCCTGGTAATACTCGGGATGGCCCTTGCCGACATCGGAGCGGGTGATGTGCACCTCGGCGCCCATGGCCTTGAGGTGCAGGACCTTTTCGGTGGACATCTTGTCGGGGACCACCAGCACCACCCGGTAACCCTTGGCCCGACCCACCAACGCCAGGCCCAGGCCGGTGTTGCCGGCGGTGGCCTCGACGATGGTCGCGCCGGGGCGCAGGCGCCCGTCGCGCTCGGCCGCGTCGATCATCGCCAGGCCGATGCGGTCCTTGATCGAGCCGCCTGGGTTCTGCGATTCGAGCTTGAGGAACAAGGTGCACGGGCCGGTATCGAAGCGGCTGACGCGCACCAGCGGTGTATTGCCGATCAGTTCGAGTACGGCGGGGCGGGAGTTGTTCGGCATGTCGTCACCTCGTTACGGGGGCAGTTCGTATTGGATGGACAGCGGGCTAGGGGAGCGGGTTGCAGATAAAGGTATCGTTTGGAACATAGGCCGGGATTGCATCAGCCGCAACCGCAGACGGGCAATTGATGACGGGGGCGCCAGGGATGGGGCCGTCATGCAACAACAATTTACAATTTTTTCGGCGCTGGCTATGATCGCCGGCCGGAGATGGCATTCCTCCGTATTAACCGCTGCTTCTCTTGCAGCTGATGATGCCTGCAGAAACCTGATCAAACAGGTCTGTAGGTGCTTGCGCCCAGAATGCCTCTTTGGTCAGTCCCCATTGACATGCTACGGCTGACCCCCATGCCCAGACTTTCTCAACTCGAACAACTCCAGCTGCTGCCCTACATCGCCAAGTGGTTGTTGTTAGCCAGTATGGTCGCCGTACCGGCAGGTACGGCCTCGGCTTTTTTCCTGTTTTCCCTGGACCATGTGACTCAGTGGCGTGAAGCCCATGGCTGGGCTATCTGGCTGCTGCCGATTGCGGGTTTTGCCGTTGGGCTGATTTATCATTGGTTGGGAAAACCGGTCGATGCGGGCAACAACCTGATCATCGATGAGATTCACGATCCGAAGAACACCGTGCCGTTGCGAATGGTGCCCCTGGTGCTCGGCGGCACCTTGGTCTCCCATATGTTCGGTGCTTCCGTGGGGCGTGAAGGTACCGCCGTGCAAATGGGCGGTGCACTGGCCGACCAATTGACGCGCCTGCTGCGTCTGCGCCGGGAAGATCGACGCATCATGCTGATGGCCGGTATCAGCGCAGGTTTTGCCTCGGTGTTCGGCACGCCATTGGCGGGGGCGATTTTCGGCCTGGAGGTGCTGGCCATCGGGCGCATGCGTTATGACGCACTGTTCCCCTGCATGGTCGCGGCGATCGTCGCCGATCAGGTGGGCCTGGCCTGGGGCGTGGCGCATGTCCATTACGCCATTGGCGAGGTGGTGCCCGTGCAATTCTGGAGCATGATGGCTGTCGTCGCGGCCGGCATCGTGTTCGGCCTGGCCGGCCTACTGTTTGCCACCGCGACTCATCGACTGGGCGCCTGGGTCAAAAAGCTGATCACCTACCCACCCTTGCGTCCCCTGCTTGGCGGCACGCTGATCGCCATCGCCGTCTGGGCGCTGGGTGCGCATCAGTACATCGGGCTTGGCATCCCCAGCATCGAGCAGTCGTTTCAGATGCCCATGGCGCCTTGGGACTGGCTCGGCAAACTGCTCTTCACCGTGCTGTCGTTGGGCACGGGTTTCAAGGGCGGCGAGGTCACCCCGTTGTTCTACATTGGCGCGACCTTGGGCAATGCCCTCGCGCCATTGCTGCACTTGCCCTTCGCCATGTTGGCGGGTATCGGTTTTGTCGCCGTCTTTGCCGGTGCGGCCAACACCCCATTGGCAACCATCATCATGGCCATGGAGTTGTTTGGCCCGCAAATCGCGCCGTTTGCCGCCATTGCTTGTATCGCCAGCTACCTGGTGTCCGGTCACGCCGGTATCTATAACGCCCAACGGGTCGGCCAGAGCAAACATCATGCTCATTTGCCCGAAGAGCTGAGGCTGGCCGAGGTGAAGCAGTACCGGGCGGAAAAACTGTCGACCAAGGCAAAAGTGAAACCCAAGGGCTAAAGCCTCATTCCGAGCATTCGCAGCGCACTAGCGCCCTTTATGAAGGGCGCCCCTGCTGCTTGACCGCCGCCGCCAGTCGCTGCAGCACGGCGATCTGTTCCATCGAGTCGCTCTTGAGTGTCTTGACTTGGGCCAGCAGTGCAGGATCCGGCGTGGGGCCGCGCTCGACCATGACTACGGTCAGGCGAGACATTTTTCGCATGTTGTCGAAGTAGCGCAGCATGGCCGACCTGACCATGATTTGCGGCGAATTGGCGGGCAGACGGGCGCTATCAACGGCGGCATACAGCGGGTCCCATTGCAGGACGACTTGTTGCGCGACGGCGTTGGCTATCGCTGCTCTTTTACCCGGCGTATTGGTAGGCTGCTGTAGCTGACAGGGATTATCACCAGAGGAGTTCCAATGAAAGTTCATTTCGTCGTTCACGAAGCCTTCGAGTCGCCGGGCGCTTACGAAACCTGGGTTGAAGAGCGCGGCTACGAGGCCAGCTACTCGCGTGTTTATGAGCGCCATGCTTTTCCGGACGTAGACACCATCGATCTGCTGGTGGTACTGGGTGGCCCGCAGTCACCGGCCACCACCCTGGCAGAGTGTCCGCACTTCGACGCCGTCGCCGAATGTGCGTTGATCGCCAGAGCCGTTGCGGCGCAAAAGGCCGTGGTGGGCGTCTGCCTCGGTGCCCAACTGCTCGGTGAAGCCCTGGGGGCCAGGTTCGCTCACAGCCCCGAGAAAGAGATCGGCAAGTACCCGATCAGCCTCACCGCGGCGGGAAAGGACAACAACAAGATCGCTCATTTCGGCGATGTCCTGGAAGTCGGACATTGGCACAACGACATGCCTGGCCTCACCGAGAACGCCAAGATCCTGGCCTATAGCGAAGGGTGTCCTCGGCAGATTGTCGAATACAGCCCGCGGGTGTATGGCTTTCAATGCCATATGGAATTCACCCTCGACGTCGTGGAACGGCTTATTGGCGCATCCGAGAGTGAGTTGGCGACGTCGATCGAGTGCCGTTTCGTCCAGCAACCGGCCGCCCTTCGCGCGAATGACTATGCGCAAATGAACCAGAAGTTGTTTGGGTTTCTGGACAAACTGATGGCGTAATGCCCATTACGCTGAGGTTATAACAGGCCCGATCAGCCAATCTGCACCGGGGCGCGGTCAACCGCCATTGGCGGACGTGGCACTGGCCATCTGCTGGGGTTTGCAGTTGAGGTAGGTCGAGGACTTCAGCCAGTTCCGGTCGGGGTACCAGACAAACATGAACTGGCCATCCTTGAGTTTGTCGACCACCTGCCGCGCGACTTGCGGGCGTACGGCGGGGCAGCCCTGGCTGCGGCCGAGACGGCCTTCGCGCTTGCTCCACAGCGGGCTCACGTAGTCGGCCGCATGAATCACGATGTCCCGGTCGCGGGCGCGATCATTGAAACCCGGTTCCAGGCCGTCCATGCGCAGTGAATAGCCATGGGTGCCTTCGTAACTTTCCTGGGTGCGGAACAGCCCCAGGCTGGATTGATAACTGCCGATCTGATTGGAGAACTGGGTGGCGAAGTTTTCCCCGGAGTTCTGCCCGTGGGCGACCAGGTCGCGTAGCAGCAGGGTCTGCTTGCGCAGGTCGAAGATCCACAGGCGTCGCGTGGTCGAGGGTTGCGAGTAGTCGATCACCGCCAGGCGCTCGGCTTGTTCGAGTCCACTATTGATCGCGCATTGCATGGCGCTCAGGGCATTTTTCAGAACCCGGGGGTTGAGTTCCGGCGCCGCGTGGGCGAGTCTGCGATACAGCGTCTGTTCAGGGCCGCTGGCGGCCAGGGTAGAACTGCATGGCGCGGCCAGGGTCAGAATGATCAGGCAGAGTCGATAGCAAGAAGTCAGCATGTAGAGAGTGCCTCGGCCGTCAGTACAGGCTCGCGCATCCCGTCGGTCTTTGGGTGGCGTGGTCACAGGCTGCCTGAAGGTTTTTCGCCTCTGCCACAGCTGTAGACCATCAATGCGACGATCATGGATTGGAGTCAAGCCGTTGTTCAAAAAACACGCATGTTACTTGAGCATGTGCCTGTTCGTGGCACCACTGGTCGCGATGGCCGAGGATCCGCTCAGCGATCCGCCCACCCCCTTGCCGTCGGTGATGGCGCAGTTGTCGACCGCCTGCCCAGGCCTGGCGGTACGGCTGGACGCGCCGACACAACAGCGCTTGCGGGTGTTTTACCAGCAGCAGAATGAGGCGCCCGTGTGGTCCGCCAGTGGTCGGCTGGCGGCCTTGCAGGCCCAACTGTCGTTGTTGGCCGATGATGGCCTGGATCCGGCGCGTTACCCGTTGCCTCAGGACACAACTGGCGGCAACGCGCTGTGTACCGATATCGAGATCAGCCGGCAGTATCTGCAAGCCCTACAGGATCTGCATTACGGTCGCTTGCAGCAGGCGCGCTTCGAACCGCTCTGGCAGGCACAGCCGCCGACACGGGACGTGGACACCGAGCTACTGACACTGGCGGCGACGGGGTTGCAGGATATGGCCCTGGCGTTCGATCAGGCGCGGCCGAATGTCGAGTTGTACCGAAGCCTGCGTCGCGCTTACGCGGCGCAGCGCCAGCAGCCGTTGGCAGATTGGCAGGCGATCGGCGGCGGGCCCTTGCTGCGTCCTGGCATGGAGGACGCGCGGGTGCCGGCATTGGCCCAGCGACTGCTCGCCGAAGGCTATCTGGAGAGCCTGCCCGCCGGGTTGGAAAAGACCTATGGCGAGGAACTGACGCACGCGGTCGAGCACTTCCAGCTCAGCCATTCGCTGCAGGCCGATGGGGTGATCGGTCCGGGCACCCTGACCGAACTGAATATCAGCCCGGCGCTACGGCGCGAGCAGTTGCGCATCAACCTCGAACGCTTTCGCTGGTTGGCGCCGGACCTGGCGCCCGAGGGGGTGCTGGTCAATGTCGCGGCGGCCCAGTTGAGCGTCTACCACGATGGCGCGTCGGTGTGGCAGACGCGCCTGCAAGTGGGACGTGCCGATCGACAGACGCCGTTGTTGAAATCGCGGGTCACCCGGCTGACCTTGAACCCGACCTGGACCGTGCCGCCGACCATCATGCGCGAGGACAAGCTGCCGGCGATCCGCCAGAATCCGACGTACCTGAGCCAACAGAACCTGCAGATACTGGACAGTGAAGGCCATCCGCTGGCGGCGGACGCCATCGACTGGGAGCGGCCTGGCAATATCATGCTGCGCCAGGATGCCGGTCCGAGGAATCCGCTGGGCAAGATCGTCCTGCGTTTCCCCAATCCTTTTTCGGTGTACCTGCACGACACCCCCAGCCAGCCGCTGTTTGCCAAGGGCCCCCGGGCCTTCAGCTCGGGCTGTGTGCGGGTCGAGCAACCGCTGCACCTGCGGGACCTGTTACTGACCCCGGCGGAACGTACGCGGACCGACGAATTGCTGGCCAGCGGTACCACCCACGAATACCGGCTTGCGGCGTCGGTGCCGATCCTGCTCGGTTACTGGACGGTCCAGGTCGATAGCACTGGAGCCTTGCTGTATGCACCGGATATCTATGGGCATGATCCGGTGCTGCTGAAGGCCTTGGGCGGCACGGCGAGTACGTTGAGTACTGTTCGCGCTGATTGAGGTTGGGGGGATCTCATTAACCCGCATCGGGCGATGCGGGTTTTTTGGGCCCGTTGACGAGCGCTTCAAGTTCGCCGTGAATCAGAACTTGTAGGTAACGCCCAGGCCGTAGCCCCACGCGCTGTTTTCGTACTGGGCGCTGTAGGAGCCTTTTTGCGGGTTGTTTAGGTTGACGTTGACATCTTCTTCCTTGAGGTAGGAAACGGCGAGGTCGATGGTCAGGTCGTCGGTTGGGCTGTAGCCGGCACCGACGCTGATGACGCGGCGATCACCCGTCGGGATGCGCACGGAACGATCCGTGTTGTTCGTCGGTGCCTGGTCGACCGACAAACCGCTGCGCAGGATCCATTCCTTGTTGACCCGGTAGGACACGCCGATGGCCGAAGCCCAGGTGTCATGCCAGTTCTCGGGTTCGGTGCTGCTGGTGAGCTGGCTGGCGAGCGGGCCGGTCACACCCTGGTTGTTGATGGTGATGTTTTGCAGGCGACTCCAGCGGGTCCAGGTGGCACCGCCATAGACCGTCCACTGATCATCCAGTTTCTGGGTGATCGAGAAGTCGACGTTCTCTGGTGTGGTGATATCCAGGGAGGTCTTGTAGCGGGCGTCGGCAATGCCCAGGCCGGAGAGGCCAGTGACGCTGGTGTGGCCATCCAGCGAGTAGCTGACCTTGGAGTGGTAGGTCAGACCCAGGCGGGTGGTGTCGGTTGGTTGGACAATCACACCAATGTTGTAGCCCACCGCCGTGTCGTCGCCCTTGACGTCGACAAAGCCGTTACCGATAGGCAGCGTGGAGCTCAGCTCGCCGCTGATGCGGTTGAAGGTCGGACCGAAGCCGATGGACACCACGTCGTTGATGGCGTAGCTGACAGTCGGTTGCAGGGTCACAACCTTGACTTCGCTCTTGCGGCCGTAATTGCTGCCGGCAAAGCCGCTTTCATAATCGGTGATCAGGCCGAAAGGCGCGTAGGCGCCCAGACCCACTGCCCAGCCGTTACCCAGCTGTTTGACCAAGAAGGCATTGGGTACGGAAGTGAACGGGACCATGTCGCCGTCGTTGGTGCCGCCTCGACGACCGCCGTTGACGTTCTTGATATCGGTCTTGGCATCAAGCACCGCGGCGCCGGCGGTCACTTGGTCGCGCTTGAGCAGGGACATACCGGCAGGGTTGCCGTAGAGGGTGCTGGCATCTTCGGCGGAAGATGAGCGCCCCGCGTAACCGGTGCCCATCCCGCTGATACTTTGTTCGTTGATGGCAAGACCACTGGCGAACAGTTGGGTGGAGGCCAGGGTAACGGCAAGGCTGAGCGTGGTTTTGAGTATGACTTTTTTCATTATTAGAACTCTGTGGATAATCACGTGCCGCGCAAACTACCAATGTTTCAGTTTCGTATCTATAGGCTGTATCGCTTGAGATAGAGCGGTTTGTAGGGCAATCCGACGAGAATTGGCAGTTTTTTTAGATAATGGGTGTTGGTGATATCTGGCGATCGAAGTGACTGATGAGTCTGAACTTTGCCAGGCGCGAGTGAAGCCTTTTAGTTGTCTTTGTGGTTGGAGCTGCTATCGCCTGATTTGCCCCGTTGCTCTTCTGGAAGCGCCCAGAATAGCGGCGCCCTCCAATCGACAAAAACACGCAAGCCGGCGCTCAAGTGCCGGTTCGGCGCGTAGATGATCGGACGCACTGTCTAGACCTGCAGAAAATGGCTCGCAAGGGGGCCGTGTAAAATCGCTTCAACCGATCCAGAACAAAGAAGGTGCAATGCGGATTGCCCATGCTGCACGCCGTGGGGCTTCCGGGCAGCGGCAGCGCGGTCCTGTTGTTCTCGCCTTACTTCAACTTGGGCATATTGATGATGGATCTGATAAAGGCCTCGTCGGGGCTGCCCATAAGTTCGGAGACATACCACTGGCCTTTGACTTGCCTGAAACCTATATGGATGCCAACCAGTCGCCCGTCATCACGTTCGATCAGGTAAGCCCGGTTTTCAAAGATTTCACCTTTTGTTTCTTTGGGACCCAAGTGTATTTTGTAGATGTCATGTTGCCCGATCCAGCTGGACAGGGCGCCTTGGCTTTTGGAAATCAGATCTTTTTCGTTGGTTTGCCACTGGTCAAAGTGCCCGGCAAAGACCTTGTTCCAGCAGTCCGCCGCCAGTTTTTTTTCAATACATTGAACGTATTGGTTTTCAAATTCGTCTTTGTAGGCAATGGCTTCGTTGGCGTAGGCGGAACTTGCCGTGGCCAGGAGGGACAGGCAAAAAATAGCGTTCTTGAGCATTCTGATCTCATTTTGAATGTAGGCTTTTACCTTGCGGTTCCGCCTTGTATTGCTTAGCCATCGGCATTCGCTTTCGCGCTTGCAGCCGCCCATGGCTCAGGTGTATTCGTCCTACAGTACCTCACCAGGTTCAGGCCTGGATAGTCGGCTTCCGAAGCCCGTGACGACAGCGCGCCCGGCGCGATCCCACGGGTTCGGATGGCAGGGTTCGATCAGGCGGCGTTGGCTTCTTTTTTCAGGCTGCTCATGTCGATCACGAAGCGGTATTTGACGTCGCCCTTGAGCATGCGGCCATAGGCTTCGTTGATGTCTTGAATATCGATTATCTCGATATCCGAGACCAGCCCGTGCCTGGCGCAGAAGTCCAGCATATCCTGGGTTTCCTGGATGCCGCCGATCAAGGAACCGGCCAGGCTGCGGCGCTTGAAGATCAGGTTGAACACCGACGGCGAAGGGTGCGGACTGTCAGGGGCACCGACCAGCGTCATGGTGCCGTCGCGCTTGAGTAGCGCGAGGAAGGCGTCCAGGTCGTGGGGCGCGGCCACGGTGTTGAGGATGAAGTCCAGGGTGTTGCTGAACGCGGCCATTTCATCCGCGTTCCTGGACACCACGACTTCATTGGCGCCCAGGCGCAGGCCATCTTCGCGCTTGTTCGGCGAGGTGGTGAACAGCACCACATGTGCGCCCATGGCATGGGCGATTTTCACCGCCATGTGCCCCAGGCCGCCGAGACCGACCACGCCGACCTTTTTGCCCGGGCCGACTTTCCAATGTTGCAGCGGCGAATAGGTGGTGATACCGGCACACAGCAACGGTGCGACGGCCGCCAAGTTGGCATCGCCATGGGAGATGCGCAGGACGAATTTCTCCTTGACGACGATATTGTCCGAATACCCGCCAAAGGTGTTTTCACCGCCGAACACCGGGCCGTTGTAGGTGCCGGTGAAGCCGTTTTCGCAGTATTGCTCTTCGCCTTCGGCGCAGGACGCACAGTGTTGGCAGCTGTCGACCATGCAGCCGACGCCGGCCAGGTCGCCGACCTTGAATTTGCTGACATGGGCACCGACTGCGGTGACCCGGCCAACGATTTCGTGCCCCGGCACTGACGGGTACAGGGTGTTATGCCATTCATTGCGCGCGGTGTGCAGGTCGGAGTGGCAGACACCGCAGTAGAGGATCTCGATCTGCACATCGTCGGCACCGGGAGCGCGACGTTCAAAGGTGAAAGGCTTGAGTGAATCCTTGGGGTTGTGGGCCGCATAGCTATAAGTCTTGGTCATGGCGTCGTCACCTTGGGTTTCATGGGGCAGGAAAGAACTTGACCAGCATAGCCATTGAATCGTTCAAGCGGATGACGATCCTGAGACCAGAGGGGCTGGCCAGGCTATCCGCACCAGGAAGCCCCCCCCGATGGGTGTCAGCCCAGCCAGATGGACAGCTCGACGTCCTCGGCGAACGGCGTGGACAGGAAACCTTCGGCAGGATTGCGCACGCGGGCCAGGTACTCGGGGCTATGGTCGGCATTGTCGGCGATGATCAGCGCACCCGGGCGCAGGCGACTCTGCAGCAGGTTCAGGATATCGGGGTAGAGCGCCTTGGCGCCGTCGAGAAGGACCAGGTCGATGCGTTCCGGGAGGTTGACAGCGAGGGTCTGCAGGGCATCGCCCTGGCGAATCTCCACCAGGTCGACCAGTCCGCCGGCCACCAGGTTTTCCCGCGCTCGCAGTACCTTGGAGGGCTCGAACTCGCTGCCGATCAAGCGGCCGCCACCATTGTCCCGCAGGGCGGCGGCCAGGTGCAGGGTCGAGAGGCCGAACGAGGTGCCGAACTCGACGATCGTCCGTGCCGCGCTACTGCGCGCCAGCATATACAGCAGTGTCCCGGTTTCCCGTGAGACCGCCAGCGGGAAGTCCTTCAAGCGCGTATAGAACTCGAGGTAGTCGGTCTTGCTGCGCATCAGACGCACGCGCTCGGCTTCCGAAATATTGCCAGCGGCGGCGGCGAGGGTTGGCCACGTTGCATCGGCCTCGGCGAACAGGCGGTCGAGCAGGGGCGCGAGGGGGGCTTGGGTCAGGGTGGTCATGGGGTTTTCCCGGTGAGTTCAGTGAGGGTTTATAATGCGAACAAACCTTCATATTTTCTATTCGCATTGTGAGCCCAGCCCATGACCGATCGCCCAAGTCCGCGGATTGCCTCACGCAAACAGCCCAAGCAGGTTCGCTCCAATGACCTGGTCGATTCGATTCTGCAAGCGGCTATTCAGGTTTTGGCGAAGGAGGGCATGCGCCGCTTTACCACCACACGGGTCGCCGAGCGGGCCGGGGTCAGCGTCGGATCGGTGTATCAGTATTTCCCGAACAAGGCGGCGATCCTTTTTCGCCTGCAGAGTGATGAGTGGCGCGAGACCACCGAAATGCTACGCGGCATTCTTGAAGACCCGCGCCACCCGCCCCTGGAACGGCTGCGTCTGCTGGTTCACGCGTTTATCCGCTCCGAATGCGATGAGGCCGAGGTCCGCGTGGCGCTGGATGACGCCGCGCCGTTTTATCGCGACGCGCCCGAGGCTCGGGAGGTAAGGGCTGCGGGAGCGCACATCGTCGAGGTATTTATGCGCGAGGTACTACCCGATGCTAGCGACGCGATCCGTGCCGTGGCCGGCGATCTGATCAAGGCGACACTCAGTTCGGTGGGCAAGCAGTTTTCGGAAAGCCCGCGAACCCCCGCGCAGATCGAAACCTACGCGGATGCCATGGCCGATATGTTTTGCGCTTACCTGCGAGGTCTCGGACACGGTTGAGAACCTTCGTGTGCTCAGGCCGCTTGATCCAGCACTCGTTCATCCCGTTCAGTATCGGTATCGTCCTCGATCGAACCACGATCGAGAAACAGAAACACCACGGCCGCCGTCAGCACGGTGATAACGGTCAGTACCCGCAGCAAGCTGCTGAACGCGGCACTGTAGCCCTCGGCCAGCACGGCTTGTCCTGCGGTGGGCAGCAGTTGTGTGGCACCGGCCAGGTCGCCGCTGACCAGATGCTGCGCGGCACCGACGATGTCCGGCGTCGCCGCGCCACCGAGATGACTGGCGGTGAGCGCTGACAGCAGTGCAGTGACGACGGCAATGGCCACACCTTCACCGGCCACCCGGGTGGTGCTGAAAATGCCGGTGGCCATGCCGGCGCGCTCCTTGGGCACCACGCTGACTGCCATGCCGTCCATCAAGCCCCAGGGCAGGCTGATGCCGACACCGATCACGAACATCGGCCAGGCCAGTTGCATGGCTGAACTGCCCACCGGCACGTGACTCAACCAGAACAGCCCGGTGGCACATACCAGCAGGCCACTGCCGCACAAGGTCGAGGGCGATAGCCAGCGGGTCAGGTAACCGGCGACGACCGGCAGTACCAACAACGGCGCCGATAACGCGATCAGCAACCAGCCGGCCGCGATCTCGCTCATGCCTTCGATGCCGACAAAACGGATCGGCAGCAGTATCAGCAGTACCACGAAGGAATAGGCCGGTGCGGCCGCCAGCAGTTGCACGCCGACGAAGCGCGGGAAGCGGAACAGCGTCAGGTCGAGCATGGGCTGGGCGACCCGCTGCTCGATCACGACGAAGGCCACGAAGGACAGCAGCGCGATGGCGAACAGACCGAGCACCTGCGGATCGGCCCAACCGCTTTCCGGCGCTTTGAGGATGGCAAAGGTGAAAATCCCCAGCGCCCAGGTGAAGGTGATCGCGCCGGGCCAATCGATGCCGGCCGCCTCGGGGTTGCGTGACTCGTGCATGTAACGCGCGGCCAGCAGCAGCGAGATGGTCGCCAGCACGGTGATCAGCAGGAAGATCAGCGGCCAGCCAAACGCCTCGATTATCGCGCCGGCCGCCACGGGGCCGAAGGCCAGGCCGATACCGAAGCTGGTGCCGACAAAACTGAACGCACGGATGCGCCCCGGTCCGTCGAAGACTTGCGCCAGGGCGGCCATGCCGCCGGAGAAGGCGGCCGCGGCGGCCAACCCCTGGGCCGCGCGCAGGACGTCGAACAGCGCCAGGCCGGGGGCGAAGGGCAATACCGCGGCGAGCAGGGCAAAGGCGCTGACGCCGCCGAGGAAGATTTTTTTGCGGCCATAGTTGTCGGCCAATGCCCCGGCCAGCATCAGGCAACTGCCGAAGGTCAGCATGAAGGCGTTGGTGACCCAGTTCAGTTCCATTGGCGAGCCACCGAAGGTCCGGCCAATGGCAGGCAGGGCAACGGCTGCCGCGGTGAAGTTGAAAGGCATGGTGATGGCCGTGATGCACACGGCCAGCAGAATCAGCCGCTGTTGAAGCAAGCGTGGAATGGGCATGTTCGCAGATCCTTGTCGCGGGCAGGTGCAGGCGCCCTGGGTGAGCGTGATGACGGCCGCGATTCGGTGGGTTGCCCGGGCAGTCAGAACAGCCAAGGATTTTAAGGAGCGAGTAATCTGGTAAAAAGCGGTAAATATTCCGCCCATATCGGAATAAAAGGATCGAATAGGAGGGGCAAGTGGATCGACTGAGTGGCTTGATGGCCTTTATCCGCACGGCCGAGCTGGGCAGTTTCGTGGCGGCGGGCAGGGCGCTTGGCCTGTCGGCTTCGGCCGTCGGCAAGGGCGTGACCCGGCTTGAGCAGCAGTTGGGTGTCCGTTTGTTCCAACGTTCGACCCGCAGCCTCAGCCTGACCGACGAGGGCAGGGTGTTCCAGGAACGTTGCCGGCGCATCCTCGATGACCTCGACGACGCCCAGGCAACCTTGTCGCAGTCCACGGAAATCCCCCGTGGGCGCTTGCGGATCAGCATGCCGGCGGCCAGCTATCAGTTGTTCCAGTCGGTACTGACGGCATTCATGGCGTTGTATCCGGATATCGAACTGGACCTCGACTTCAGCGACAAGCTGGTGGATGTGATCGAGGAAGGAATGGATATCGTCATTCGCAGCGGCAACCTGCCGGACTCGCGCTTGATGAGCCGACCCTTGCCTGGCGTGCAACCGGTACTGTGCGCCGCGCCGGCGTACCTGGAACGGCATGGCACGCCGCAGACCCCGGCGGAACTGGATGACCACCTGGCGGTGCGTTTTCGCTACTTCAAGAATGGCAAGCTGCTGGATTTTCCATTATTGCGCGAGGAGGGCGCGCGGGAGCCACGGACCCGCACGGTGATGATCAGCAACAATATGGAAATGGTCCTTGGGGCGCTGGTCAAGGGCTTTGGCCTGGGTACCATCCCCGACTTTCTCGCTCGCGAGGCCCTGGCCGACGGTTCGTTGCGCTGCCTGCTGCATGGCTATCTGATCCCGCCGGACAGCATGAGCATCGTCTGGCCTTCGAGCCGCCAGCTGTCGCGCAAGATTCGCGTGTTCGTGGATTTCATGTGCGAGCGGCTGGAACAGGAGGCGGCGCAGTTGCGCACGACCATCGCCCAGGAGTGTCTTTATTCCCGCAGGAGCAAGAGCCAGCAGGCTCGATAGGGCGGTTGACGATAACCCACCGGGGGGCCGACCTCAGCTGTCAATCGCCACCCAGCAATGAGCGGGCGAAATCATCCGAGGCGATAAAGTCCAGGGTCTTGCGCAGTTGCACGGTTTCTTCCTCACCGAACGCCTGCTCGAAACGACTCGACATCCGTTGGGAGATCAGCCGGGCTTCTTCGTATTTGCGCCGGCCGTCTTCGGTCAGCAGCACGCGCCGGCTACGGCGGTCGAGCTCGTCCACCTGCAACTCCACCAGCCCGTCGCGTACCAGCGGTTTGAGGGTATGGCCGAGGGCCGAAAGATCCATCACCAGAGACTGCGCCAGATCGCGCATTTTCGGCTGATCGGCGCGGGCGATATGCGACAGCAGGGAGTACTGGGTAGCCTTCAGGCCGCAGGGTGCGAACGCTTCGTCATAGATTTGTCCCAGACGCCTGGAAGCACGGCGCACGGCGCCATTGGCACAACTGCTGGCCTGGGAACTGTCGGGACTGGGTGGCGCACATTTCAAGGGCTGATCACTCTCTAATGCAAAGGTCGAGCCAGTAATTATGCCTGTGACAGCCTTGAGAACAAGGTTTTTCAGGTCATGGGGCGGAGTCGACATGTCCTGTGACAAATATACTTGCGTATGCCTCTAAAATCTATATCGTGGCATATGCCTCTTTATAGCCTGTATATCAGTACCGTTAGCCGTCTTCACTGTCCAACCTCCTGTCTGGATCACCTCTATGCTGAGCCTCGTGCGCATAGCTTTGCGGCGCCCCTATACCTTTGTTGTACTGGCTATCCTTATCCTGATCATCGGTCCTCTCGCGGCCTGGCGAACGCCCACGGATATCTTTCCGGAAATTCGCATTCCGGTGATTGCGGTGATCTGGCAGTACACCGGGCTGCCGCCGGACCAGATGGCGGGGCGGATCACTTCGCCCTTCGAACGGGTGCTGACCACCACGGTCAACGACATCCGCCATATCGAGGCGCAGTCCCTGAGCGGCTATGGGATCGTCAAGGTGTTCTTCCAGCCCGGGGTCAATATCAGCACCGCCAACGCCCAGCTGACCTCGGTGTCCCAGGCGATTCTGCGTAACCTACCGCCCGGCACCGTACCGCCGCTGATTCTCAATTACAGCGCCTCGACGGTGCCTATCGTGCAACTGGCCTTGTCGGGCAGCGGCCTCAGCGAGCAGAAGCTCGGCGACCTCGGGCTCAATACCGTGCGCCTGATGCTGACCACGGTGGCCGGTGCGGCGCTGCCCTATCCGTTCGGTGGCAAGAGCCGCCAGGTGCAGATCGACCTGGATTCGGCGCGGATGCAGGCGCGGGGGCTCTCGGCACAGGATGTCGCCACTGCCCTGGCGACACAGAACGTGATTACCCCAGTGGGCACGCAGAAGATCGGCAGCTATGAGTACATGCTGCAGTTGAACAACGCCCCCTCGGACTTCAGGGACCTGGAAAACCTGCCGATCAAGACCGCCGACGGCACCACTGTGCTGATTCGTGACGTTGCCACGGTCCGCGACGGCAACCCGCCGCAGACCAATATTGTTCACGTCAACGGTAACCGCTCGGTACTGCTTCCGGTGCTCAAGACCGGTTCGGCGTCGACGTTGGGGGTGATCGCGGGCATCAAGGACAAGCTGGCTGACTCCAAGGCGGCCTTGCCCCCCAACTTGAATATCGACCTGATCGGCGACCAGTCCCTGTTCGTGCGTTCGGCGATCAGCGGCGTGGCGCGCGAAGGCGTGATCGCGGCGGCGCTGACCAGCCTGATGATCCTGTTGTTCCTCGGCAGTTGGCGCTCGACGGTGATTATTGCCACGTCGATTCCGCTGGCGATCCTGGCTTCGATCGCCACCTTGTCGGCACTCGGCGAGACCCTGAATATCATGACCCTGGGCGGGCTGGCGCTGGCGGTGGGGATTCTGGTGGACGATGCCACGGTGACCATCGAGAACATCAACTGGCACCTGGAGCAGGGCAAACCGGTGGAAACGGCGATACTCGACGGTGCGGCGCAGATCGTCACGCCGGCCTTCGTTTCCTTGCTGTGTATCTGCATCGTGTTCGTGCCGATGTTCTTCCTCGACGGGGTGGCGCGGTTCCTGTTCGTGCCAATGGCCGAAGCGGTGATTTTTGCCATGATCGCCTCGTTCCTCCTGTCGCGGACCCTGGTGCCAACCCTGGCCAACTACCTGCTCAAGCCCCACCTGCATGGCGAGGACGGGCAGGCCCTGGTCGCGCCGTCGAACAATCCCCTGGTGCTGTTCCAGCGCGGCTTCGAAGCGCGGTTCGAGGCCTTTCGCGGGTATTATCATGAGGCGCTGGAAAGTGCCTTGCGGCATCGGCGTACGGTGGTTGTGGCGATGCTTGCCTTTGTCGTTGCCTCGTTTGCCCTGTTGCCGTTCCTGGGCCGCAACTTTTTCCCCGCAGTCGACTCCGGGCTGATTCTGCTGCATGTGCGTGCGCCGATTGGTACGCGGGTGGAGAGCAATACCCGGCTGATCAGCGAGGTCGAGAATTCGATCCGCAAGGTGATTGAGCCGCAGCAACTGGCGGCGCTGGTGGACAACATCGGCTTGGCCATCAGCGGTATCAACGTGGCCTACAACAACACCGGCACCGTAGGTTCCCAGGACAGCGATATCCAGATCAGCCTGAACGAGGACCACCGGCCAACGGCTGAATACGTGCGGGAGTTGCGTGAGATCCTGCCGCGCGAATTCCCCAACGCGGTGTTCTCGTTCCCGGCTCCGGACATTGTCGGGCAGATTCTCAACTTCGGTTCTTCGGCGCCCATCGACCTGCAGATCACCGGTAACAACCTGGCGGCCAACTTCAGCTATGCCAACAGCTTGCTGCGTGAGGTCCGCCGGGTGCCGGGAGTGGTGGATGCACGTATCCAGCAATCGCAGCAACTGCCGACCTTCAAGATCGATGTCGATCGGACCCGGGCGCAGTTGGTCGGCCTGACCGAACGTGACATCACCAACAGCCTGGTGGTCAACCTGGCCGGATCCAGCCAGGTGGCGCCGACGTTCTGGCTCAACAACGCCAACGGCGTTTCCTACCCGATTGTCCTGCAAACGCCGCAATACAGCCTCGACAATCTGGCCGCGCTGCACAACCTGCCGTTGACCGGCAGCGGCGGCGCGGCGGAGCAGACCCTCGGTGGCCTGGCCTCGATCGAGCGCAGCCACAGCAACTCGGTGGTGACCCAATCGGATATCCAGCCGGTGGTCGAGATCCTGACCTCGATCCAGGATCGTGACCTGGGCGGGGTAGCCGCCGATATCCAGAAGATCATCGTGGCCCATGCCGGCGAAGTCCCCAGCGGCTCGAAAGTTCAGTTGCAGGGGCAGGTACAGACCATGAGCTCGGCCTTCAGCGGCTTGCTCTTCGGTTTGCTCGGCGCGGTAGTGCTGATCTACCTGCTGATCGTGGTCAACTTCCAGTCCTGGAGCGACCCGTTCGTGATCATCACCGCTTTGCCGGCGGCGCTGGCGGGGATTGTCTGGATGCTCTTCGTGACCCACACACCGCTGTCGGTGCCGGCCCTGACGGGGGCGATCATGTGCATGGGGGTGGCGACCGCCAACGCGATCCTGGTGGTGAGTTTCTGTCGCGAACGCCTCGCCGAGCATGGTGATCCGCTGCAGGCGGCCCTGGAGGCCGGCTTTACCCGCCTGCGGCCGGTGCTGATGACCGCCATCTCGATGATCATCGGCATGGCGCCCATGGCCTTGAGCCTGGGCGAGGGCGGGGAGCAGAACGCCCCGCTGGGCCGCGCCGTGATCGGCGGCCTGGGTTTCGCCACCATCGCCACGTTGTTCCTGGTGCCACTGATTTTCAGTCTTGTCCACGGGCGCGATGCGCGCGCCGCATCACCTGCCATCGCGATTCAAGGGGTCTGACATGTCCATCGATACCATCGTACCCAATCCGACCCCTCGCGGACGTTCACGTCGGGGTCTGGTCGGCCTGCTGCTGGGGTTGGCCTTCCTGGTCGCCGTTGTGGTGCTGGGCATCAGCGTGCGGGCCAGCGAGTCGCGGCAGCTGAAAACCTGGACCAACGCCCAGGCGCTGCCCAGTGTCAATCTGATTACGCCGGGCGTGCAGGCCCAGGGCCCGGTCCTCAACCTGCCGGGGCGGATGGAGGCTTACTCGCGGGCCTCGATCTTTGCCCGGGTCAATGGTTACCTCAAGTCCTGGAAGGTCGACATCGGCGCCCACGTCAAGGCTGGGCAACTGCTGGCCGAGATCGATACCCCTGAACTCGACCAGCAGTTGCTGCAGGCCCGTGCCAACTTGGCCTCGGCGCAGGCCAATGCGACGCTGGCCGAAACCACGGCCAAGCGCTGGCAGGCGATGCTGGCATCCGATTCGGTGTCGCGCCAGGATGTCGATGAGCGCACCGGCGACCTGGCGGCGAAACGGGCCAACGTCAAGTCGGCCCAGGCCAATGTCGAGCAGTTGGTCGCGACCAAGGGCTTCCAGCGCCTGACCGCACCGTTCGAAGGGGTGGTCACCGCGCGCTCCACCGACGTCGGCGCGCTGATCAGCGCCGGTGGCAGCGCCGGACGGGAGTTGTTCGCCGTTTCGGATGTCAGCCGCCTGCGGATCTACGTGCAAGTGCCGCAGACCTTCTCGCCGCAGATCCGCATCGGCACCACGGCACGGCTCACGGTGCCTGAATACCGCAAGGAATCCTTCAACGCCCGGGTGATTGCCACTGCCGACGCGGTGACGGCATCTTCCGGTAGCACCCTGGTGCAATTGCTGGTGGACAACCCGGGCGGTCGCCTGCTGCCGGGCGGCTATACCAGTGTGCAGTTCGATCTGCCGGTACAGACCGATGTACTGCGCCTGCCCGCCAGCGCCCTGGTGTTCGACGATCACGGCATGCGGGTCGCGACCCTCGACAAGAACGATCATGTGCAGTTCAAGGCCATCAGCATTTCCCGGGACTTTGGCGACTCCGTGGAGATCGGCAGCGGCCTGGGCGCCAGTGACCGGGTGATCGACACGCCACCCGATGGCCTGGGCGACAACGACGCGGTACGGGTGGAGATCAAACCCCATGGCTAAACACAGCGCGCCGTGGCCCTCGGGCTTGTGTCTGATCGCGACCCTGGGCCTGAGTGCCTGCTCGCTTGCGCCGCCGATGAACGTGCCGAAGACCCCCGAGCCCGGGCAGTTCCATACCCAGGGCCCGTGGACGCTGGCCACGCCCAACGATCAGTCCAGCCGGGAAGGCTGGTGGCGCATCTACAATGACCCGCAACTGGACGCCATGCAGCAGCAGTTGCTCGACCACAACCCCGACCTGAGCGCCGCGTTGGCGCATTATCTCCAGGCCCAGGCGTTTGTTGCCCAGACCCGCTCCGGGTTGTTTCCCAAGGTCGAGGCGATCGGCAATGGCCAGCGCCTGCGCCAGTCGGAAACGCGACCGTTGCGTTCGTCCACCTCGCCGAATGTCTACAGTTCCGCCACCCTGGGCGTCGAGGTGGACTATGAGGTCGACCTCTGGGGCCGGGTGCGCGACTCGGTGGCGGCGGGTGTCAACGAAGCCCAGGCGGCACAGGCCGATCTGGCCTCGGTGCGCCTGAGCCTGCAGGCCCAGTTGACGGACAATTACATCCATCTGCGCGGCCTCGACTGGCAGAACCAGTTGCTGAGCGAAACCCGCGATGCCTATACCAAGGCGCTGAGCCTGACCGAGGGGCTGCACGGTGGTGGGATCGTCTCCGGCCTGGATGTGGCGCGGGCGCGTACCCAGCTGTCCTCGGTCAAGTCGCAGTTGAGCCAGAATCGAGTGCAGCGGGCGTTGATCGAGCATGCGATTGCCGCGATGCTGGGTGAGTCGGCGTCGACCTATGCCATTGCCTCGAACACCGCGCCGATGGCCTTGCCCAATGTCCCCACGGGCCTGCCTTCGACGCTGTTGCAGCGGCGCCCGGACATTGCCGCCGCCGAACGCCGGATCGCCGCCGCCAACGCCCGGATCGGCGTGGCCCGGGCTGCCTGGTTTCCGGCCATCACCCTGAGTGCCCAGGGCGGCTATCAAAGTGATGAGTTCGCCAACCTGCTGACGGCCCCGAACCTGTTCTGGGCCCTAGGTCCTTCGCTGGTGACGACCCTGTTCGACGCGGGTGCACGCCAGGCCCAGGTGGATATTGCCAAGGCAGCCACCGATGAGGCCGCGGCCAAGTACCGCAGTCTGGTGCTCGGTGCTTTCGAGCAGGTCGAGGACAACCTTTCGACCATCGCCGGGCTGGACAGCGCCCTGGTCGACCAGCGTGACGCCGCCGCGGCCGCGCAGTATTCCGAGGACCTGTCCCTGGCCCGCTACCGCCAGGGCGCTGTCGCCTATCTGGATGTGGTGACGGCGCAGGTCGCTTCGCTGGAAGCACGACGTTCGGTACTGCAATTGCAAACCCAGCAGTTGAGCGCCAATGTCGGCTTGATCAAGGCGCTGGGTGGTGGTTGGAATATCACGAAGTTGAACGCCAAGCCTGAGGTTGCAGTCAATCAGGCTGGCGCAGGCAGCGCCGCGGCGCCCCATTGACCCCAAAGAGTATATCGAGCATGACCCACTCATCAGAATACCTGCCACCCAAGGTCTGGACCTGGAGCCGCGAAAACGGCGGTAAATTCGCCAGTATCAATCGCCCGATCGCCGGTGCGACCCACGACCAGGACCTGCCGGTCGGACGTCACCCGCTGCAGCTGTATTCCCTGGCCACGCCCAATGGCCAGAAGGTCACCATCCTGCTGGAGGAACTGCTGGCGCTCGGTCACTCGGGGGCGGAATACGACGCCTGGTTGATCCGTATTGGCGAGGGGGAACAGTTCGGCAGTGGTTTTGTCGGTGTGAATCCGAACTCCAAGATCCCGGCGTTGATGGATTACAGCGGCCCGAAACCGATTCGGATCTTCGAGTCGGGGGCGATCTTGCAGTACCTCGCCGAGAAGTTCGGCGTGTTCCTCCCGACCGAGCCCGCGGCCCGTGCCGAATGCCTGTCCTGGTTGTTCTGGCAGATGGGCAGCGCGCCGTACCTGGGCGGCGGCTTTGGGCACTTCTATGCCTATGCGCCGACCAAGATCGAATATGCGATCGACCGCTTTGCCATGGAAACCAAGCGCCAGCTCGACGTGCTCGACAAGCGGCTTGCCGTCAGCGAATACATCGCGGGCAGCGAGTACAGCATCGCCGACATCGCGATCTGGCCCTGGTATGGCGGTCTGGTGAAGGGGCGGCTCTACGAGGCGGCGGAATTTCTTTCGGTACAGGACTACCCGCATGTCCGGCGTTGGGCCGATGCCATCGACGCACGTCCCGCCGTGCAGCGTGGGCGCATGGTCAACCGGGTCTCCGGGGAGCCTTCCAGCCAGCTGCGCGAGCGTCATGATGCGAGCGATTTCGACACCCGCACCGAAGACAAGCTGACTGTTGCGAGTGAGTAGTCCTGGCGATAACGACGTCTACGCAAGATGACGAGGCGGCGTGCGGTGGTTGCCCGGGTAAGGAGGTGACAAGCTGGAGAGCGCTTATTATAATTTGATTATCATAGGCCGCTTCAGAGTGTCGACACCTCCATGGAAAGCAAGACCGCACGCTTGACCGTACTGATTGATCCGGTCAAGAAAAAGGCCCTTGAGGAGCTTTGCGCTGCTCAGGACCTGACGCCGTCCCAGGTGGTTCGCCAGCTGATTCGCGACTATCTGGAAACCCACGGTGTTTCCTATTCGACCCAAAGCAAGGCGGCTGGCAGGGGGCAGTGACCCGGCCATGCGACGCCAGGCAGGCCGCGGTTACTGCCTGGGTGGGCTGGCTGCGCTCAGTGCCGAATTGAAGTCGGCATGGTAATGCTCAGGCCCCAGCGCCTGGAGTATCCCGGCCTTGCGCAGCTTGCCGAGGACTTTCTCGTTGGCTTCGCACAACTTCACGGCAATACTGCGGTTGCGTAACTGCTCGATGACTTCAAGCAGGGTCTGCAAGCCGGTGATGTCCATGAAGGGCACGTGATTCAGGCGAATGATCAGGGTCCCGGGGTCGGTGTGGGTCTGCGCCAGGACACGTTCGAAGGTTTCCGCCGCGCCGAAGAACAACGGCCCCTCAATGCCATAGACCAGGACATTCGGCGGCAAATCGACATGGCCGTTGAGGCGCAGCTCGACTTCCAGGTCCTTGCCGACCATTTTCTGCACTTCCACCGAAGACGCCATCCGCCGCATGAATTGCAGCATGGCGAGAATGACGCCGATATTCACCGCAATGGTCAGGTCGCTGAAGACCGTCAGCAGGAAGGTGATCAGCAATATCGCGATATCAGCCCGTGGCGCCCGCTGGAGCATGCGCTTGAAGTGTTTCAGCTCGCTCATGTTGTAGGCTACGACAAACAGGATGGCCGCAAGGGCGCACAGCGGGATGTTCGAAGCCAACGGTGCCAGGAAAGAAATCAGCAGCACCAACGTGAGCGCATGGGCCAGTCCGGCCAGCGGGCTGTTGCCGCCGTTGCGGATATTGGTGGCGGTTCGGGCAATCGCCCCGGTAGCGGCAAAACCACCGAACAAGGGACTGAGCAGGTTGGCGATGCCCTGGCCGATGAGTTCCTGGTTGGAGTCATGCCGGGTGCCGGCCATGCCATCGGCGACCACCGCCGAGAGCAACGACTCGATGGCGCCCAGCATGGCGATGGCGAACGCCGGGCCAATCAATTCGATGATTCGCGGCAGGGTCACTTCCGGCAGGCTCAAGGTCGGCAGCCCCTGGGGGATTCCGCCGAAGGCACTGCCGATCGTGGCCACCCCGGAAAACTGGAAAATCGACTGTATGGCGGTAGCGACCACCATCGCCACCAACGGCCCGGGCACGCGTTTCATGCCGGGTAGCCGGGGTGTGAGCAGGACCAGCAGCAGGCTCAGGAGCGCCAGCAGGGTGGTCGCCGGATGAAGGTTTGGTAGCGCTTCGAGCAGGTGCCAGAGCCGCTCATGGAAATGTCCGTCGGCGATTTTCGGCAGGCCGAAGAAATCTTTCCATTGCCCGACCCAGATAATTACCCCGATGCCGGCGGTGAAACCGACGATCACCGGATCAGGGATGAACTTGATAATGGCGCCGAGCCGGGTGATCCCGAGCGTCAGCAGAATCGCCCCGGCCATGAACGAGGCTATCTGCAGGCCGTCAATGCCGTAACGGGCCGTGATGCTGGCCAGGATCACGATAAAGGCGCCCGTGGGACCGGCGATCTGCACCCGGCTGCCGCCGAACAAGGACACCAGCAGGCCACCGACAATGGCGGTGTAGATGCCTTGTTCGGGCTTGACCCCCGAGGCGATGGCAAAGGCCATGGACAGCGGTAGCGCGACGATCCCGACGATAACGCCCGCGACCAGGTTGCGCGACCAGTGCTTGCGCCCCAGCAATCCGGACTTCCAGGCTTCTCGTATCGCAATCATGACGCTTACTCCAAGGTGGTCATGTGCATAACATTAACATGCAATGATAACCAAAGAGCAATAGGCTGCCTGCAACCCTGGGCGATGTTCGACCCCTTGCCGGTCGCCATCGTCGATCAGCCGCCGCGGCCGCCAATCAGCCGCAGCCAGGGCGGCAGATGGACGGCGCCCAT
This sequence comes from Pseudomonas sp. GW821-FHT04D07, assembly GCF_059420225.1. NCBI lineage: Bacteria > Pseudomonadati > Pseudomonadota > Gammaproteobacteria > Pseudomonadales > Pseudomonadaceae > Pseudomonas > Pseudomonas sp. GW821-FHT04D07. Next base: position 263,504 of record NZ_JBWKTH010000005.1, on the reverse strand, counting down.
GATCAGGTACATCGTCAGCATGCCGTTGAGCGCAAAGGCTCCCGGCATTGAGGCACAGATCATATCCGTGCCTGGGTCGAGGGCCGTGAGCAGTGCCATGATGGCGAAGATTGGCGCGGCCGCCAGGCACAGCCCGTCGGCAATACCCAGGGCATTGCCGACGGGCGTGCCTGTCGATCTGCCTTCCAGAGCCCGCTTGGACGAGAACATGCGGGTTACTCCTGGCCGTATTCGTCGTGGCGCCGCCACCAGATACCTTGTTCGTTGCGGCCCTTGGGTGCGCGGTCGAGCCATTGATACATGCCCCAGATACCATCCACCCCACGCGCATAGGCGGAGTAGGTATGGTAGACCTCGCCTTTTTCGAGCACGAAGGCACTGATGCCGGGCCGGTCACGGGTGTAGGTGGCAATGTCGGTGCCGGTCGTCGCGGCGATCCGCGCAATCGGACTTTCGCTGCCCTGCAACTGCCATTCCTGGACGGTCTGGCCTCTCTGGGGACCCGCCAAGGGCGCCTCGCGCAGATAGTTATAGACGATGCCGCCCTCGCGCTGCTGCTCTTCGCTGAACCAGACGTTGAAGTCGCTGTTGAAATCGCTGCCGAACGAGCTGGCCCAGTCAAAGCTCCAGCCCATGCGTTGCTTGAACGCTTGCAGCTTGGCCAGCGGTGCCCGCGAGATGGCGGTGAAGGCGACATCATGGTGCTCGAGATGGACAACGACACCATTGAAACCATCGGCGATCGAGGAACAGGACGGGCAGCCGGCACTGTAATCGGGCCCGAACATGAAGTGATAGACGAGCAGTTGCGAGCGGCCCTTGAACAGTTCCTGCAACGAGACGCTGCCCGCCGGGGTGTCGAAGCGGTAGGCCTTGTCGATCCGTACCCAGGGCAGGGCCTGACGTCGCAGGGCCAGGGCGTCGCCACGTCGGGTCAGTTCTTTTTCATCCGCCAGCAGTTCGAGTCGCGCCGCCAGCCATTCTTCGCGGGTGCCTATCTTCTGTGTGCTCATCATGGTTCTCCATTTGCCATTGCTCGTCGTACCATCGGTCGTGCGAGCAGTTACCGGGTGGTTGTGAGCAGACTAAGGCGGGCCCAGCGGATGGTGGGAGTGACAAGTTTGACGGGATGTCCATGGACGCGCTGATCAGCGCCGCGGCGCGCTTGCTTGCGCGCGGTGATGTCCTCGGCGCCTTGAAGCGGGTCGCCCTGCGCGACGACGGGCCCGCGCTTGCGCTGCGCGGTATTGCCATGGCGCAATTGGGCGAACGGGTTCGCGCCAGGGCCCTGCTCAAGCTCGCCGCCCGTGCCTTCGGTTCGCAAGAGGTGGTGGCGAGGGCGCGCTGCGTCGTCGCCGAAGCCGAGATCGCACTGGTCTCGCGTGACCTGGCCTGGCCGGCCAAGACCCTGGCGAGTGCGCGGGCGGTGCTTGAGGAGCATGGCGACCATTTGAATGCCGCGCATGCCCGGCACCTGGAAATCCGGCTGCTGCTCTTGACCGGCCATCTTGACGAGGCCGCAGGTCTGCTGGGCGAGCTTGAACCGACATTGCTGCCCCCACCATTGAGGACCGCTTACGAGTTGGCCAGCGCCGGGATCGCTATCCGGCGCTTGCAGACGGGCGCGGCGCGCGCCGCGCTGCAGCGGGCGGAAAATGCCGCGCATGAGGCGGGGATTCATGCGCTCGCCGCCGAAGTCGAAAGCGCCGCCCAGGTGCTGAGCAGGCCAGCGGCACGCCTGATCACGCGGGGCGAGGAGCGCTTGATAGGGCTGGAGGAAGTCGAGCAACTGTTTGCCTCGGCGGCGCTGGTGGTGGATGCCTGCCGCTACACGGTGGGTGAGGGCAATGCGCGGGTATCGCTGACGACGCGGCCGGTCTTGTTCGTGTTGCTCCGTGCCCTTGCCGAGAACTGGCCAGGCGCTGTCTCGCGGCAGACCCTTATCGCCCGGGCATTCCGCGGCAAGGAGGCCGACGAATCGCAGCGGGTCCGGCTACGGGTCGAAATCGGCCGGCTGCGGGGCGAGATTCGTCCATTCGCACAGGTGAGGGCGACCGGCGAGGGCTTTGTGCTCACGTTGCGACAGGCCCAGGCGCTGGTCATCCTGGCGCCGCCGGTCGAGGAGCGGCATGGCGGCGTGCTCGCGCTTTTAGCCGATGGCGAATCCTGGTCGAGCTCGGCCCTGGCGATCGCCCTGGGGACAAGCCCGCGCACGGTGCAGCGGGCGCTCGATGCCCTGGCGGCGACAGGCAAGGTGCAAGGCTTCGGCCGCGGACCGGCACGCCGCTGGGCGCTTGCATCCGTACCGGGATTCCCGTCAGTCTTGTTACTCCCAGGTCCGCTGACCAGCGGCTAGACTGAGCTCATGAAAAACTCTCAAGCTGAAATTCTTCGTGAATATGGGCCTTTTCCAGGCGCCGACTCGGTGGCTGGCGTGACTTATGACGGCCAGCATGTCTGGTTTGCCTCGGGCGACAGGCTCAACGCCCTCGACCCGGAAACCGGGGAGGTGGTGCGTTCGATCGAGGTTGCCGCACAGGCCGGAACCGCCTTCGATGGCCAGTACCTGTACCAGATTGGCGAAGGTCGTATCCGCAAGATCGATCCAAAGAGCGGTGAGCTGCTCTCGACCATCCCGGCCCCCGGCAATGGCGGCGACTCCGGGCTGGCCTGGGCCGAAGGGACGCTGTGGGTCGGGCAGTATCAGGGCCGCCGGATCCATCAGGTCGATCCCGAAACCGGGGCCGTTCTGCGCATTATCGAATCGAACCGCTTCGTCACGGGGGTTACCTGGGTCGATGGCGAGCTTTGGCATGGTACTTGGGAAGACGACAAGAGCGATGTCCGGCGGCTCAATCCGCAAACCGGCGCGCTGCTGGAACGCATCGATATGCCCGCTGGCATGGGGGTGTCGGGGCTTGAGTCGGATGGTGAAAATCGGTTTTTTTGCGGTGGCGGGAATAGCGGCAGGATCCGCGCGGTCCGCCGCCCCAGGTAAGCCGGCAGACCTGCTGCGCTTATCCGGACGCCATCGCCGGCAAGCCGGCTGCCACCGCTCCGTGTATCACCGCACACCATCGTGGTGCCCGAAACTGGGTTGCAACGGGTGCTGCGATCCATTTTTTTCGAGCTGTCTCTGCTCGGAAAAACGTACAAGCTTTTCTATCTTTACTCCGCGATTTCGCTAGCTAACCGTACGCCGGGCAGTGCTAAAAAGCACACTGAACAACGCCTGGAAAAAACATGACATCCTCCTCACTCCCTCGTTCCCACTCAGGATTTGGCGCTTTCTGCATGGCCAGTTTCCTGCTTTCGGTCGCTTACGGCTCAACCTTCCTGCTGGCCTTGCTGGTCAAGTCCTTTGGCGGCAACGAACATGATGCCGGGCAGGTCATTGCCACCGCGATGCTCAGCACCCTGGCCGCAGTCGTCGGCTCGGGGCATCTGATGAATCGCTGGGGCGCCGCGCGCTGTGTCGCCTTCGCCGCCGGCTGCCTGGCCTGTGCTTCGCTGGGTTTTGCGCTGGTTCCGGGGCTGGGGGGCGCGCTGATGTCTTGCGCTCTGGTGCTGGGCCTGGGCTGGGGGATTTTCTACACCCTGGGACCGATCATGGTCACGGCAATGGTCGAACCGGCGCGGCGCACCCACTGCTTTGCCTTGCTCTCGGGCAGCATGTTGAGCGGTATCGGCAGCGGGCCGATCAGCGGCAAGCTCGCCGGTTACTTCGGCTTGCCGATCCAGACGGCATTCTTCTGCGCCGCCGCCACCGCGATACTCGGCGGGCTGTATTTCTGGCACCTGGGTGGTCGCGACCAGACGGGCGCCACTAACCGGCCGGTCATCAAGATCAGCGTGGCGTCAGCCGTTCAGGTGCTGCGCTCCAGGTCCGTGTTCTCGATCCTGATGGTCGGGCTGGGCGGTGCGATCTTCGGTGGTCTGGGCAGCTTTCAAACCAGCTATGCGGCCAGCCTCGGACTCGACTATTCGCTGTTTTTCCTCTGTTTCATGGGCGCCGCCATCGCCTGTCGGCTGCTGATTGCCGGTTGGGTGGTCAAGCGTAACCCCTTTGCCGCCTCCAGCGTATTGACCACGCTGATGCTGCTGGCGGTACTCGGTTTCGGCCAATGGGTGCACGACAGCCTGAGCTACGGCGCCATGGCGGCTTTGCTGGGTATCGGCTACGGCCTGAACTATTCGGTGATCAACGGGCTGGCGGCCAATGAAGCGCCGCCGGGGCTGACCGCACAGGCGCTGCTGCTGTTCAGCCTGGCCTATTTCCTCGGGGTTTTTGGTTTCCCCTTCGTAGCTGGCAAGCTGATCGCCGATGGCGGCGTGCACGGCATGCTGTTCAGTACCCTGCTGATTGCCGCGCTGGTGTGGATCATCAGCCTTGGCCGCTGGCTGGGGGATTCGGCGCTTTCAGGCATACGCGAATGAACGGGCGGTGCAAAATTCGTCAGCGCTATCGCCAGCAAGTTCCGCCGCGTTGGTCTCTCACCACCCGTCTAATCGTGACACCAGACACAAGCCGGCTTGCTGCCGATAGCGATTCTGGATGCCCCGACGACCCGGGGTATCAAGCCAGGATAATCTCCTTGAACCTGACTTTCAGTGCGTCGAACGCGGCTTCGTCGCTGGCCCGCTGATTGGTCACCAGCACGTCGATGCGCTCCGCTGGGCAGAAACTGACACGGCTCTGCACGCCCAGTTTGCTGTAGTCGGCCAGGATCACCACCCGTTCGGTGTGCTCGACCATGGCCCGGGCCACTTCGCTTTCGCGGTGGTCGTAGTTGCTGGCGCCCTGATGGACGTCCACCCCCACCGGTGAGAGCAGTGCCAGATCAGCGCGGTAGCGGCCGATTTCCGCCACCGTGGTAGCGCCCACCGTGGCCGGTGCGCGATCGCCAAGGGTGCCGCCGAGGACGATCACTTCGTTGTGCTGGCTACCCGGCGCGCTGCCGCCGCGCAGTTGCAGCGCGACGTTGAACGAGTTGGTGATCACGGTCAGCCCGCCCAGCTTGGCCAACTCCTGGGCAAAAATTTCAGTGGTGGTGCCGGCGTCGATAAAGATCGTCTGGCCATGGGCGAGCAGGCCGACCGCGGCGCGGGCCAGGTCACGCTTGAACTTGACGTTGATATGGACGCGCTCGGCAATCGGCGCCTCGTCCTCGACGTTGATCGCACCGCCGTGGATGCGTTTCAACTCGCCCAGGGTTTCCAGCGCCACCAGGTCGCGCCGCACGGTCTCGCGGGAAACATTCAGTTCCGTGACAATGCGGTCGGTGGTCACACGCTGCAAGGTCGCCAGCAGTGCACGAATCCGCTGGTAACGCTCTTCTTGCCACATACCTCATGTCCTTACTGTTGGGATCGCTATCCGAGCACGCATTGTGGAAGACGGGACAGCGCTGTCAAGTTCGGTCGCCCATCACTGTCGGTGAGAAAGTGTCGATGTGCCATAAATGTGTAATATTGTGGCATTGTTGTATTTATATGTATTTGGCGCTAGCCTCGTCGCCGGGCGGCCCGTCCCCTGCGCCCTTGTCTTGAAACACGCTCTCGCCGTCGCCCCGTTTGCGACCATTCTTCTAATTCCAGGAGTTATGCCATGCAGCGTCGCCAGTTTCTGAATACCCTTGCCGCCGTTTCCGTTGTCAGTCCCTTGTTGTTGAGTGGCCGCCTTGCCGAGGCCTCCACCGCCAAGGCCACGCCGAGCGCACTGGACCCGGCGCGCTGGTCGCCGTTGAACCAGAAGCGCCTGCAGGCGGTGCTCGACCAGCATGGCCTGAAGAGTGCGTCCTACCACCCGGACAAACGCCCGTACGCGGTGTTCGACTGGGACAACACCTGCATCATGAACGACTGCGAAGAGGCGCTGCTGGTCTACCAGATGAACCACTTGCAGTACAAACTCAACCCCGACGAGTTTGCCGCCGTGCTGCGCCAGGACGTGCCGAACGGTGCGTTTATGAAGGACTACCTGACGGTCGACGGCAAGCCAGTGAACATGGAAGACATCGCCGCCGACGTCGAAGCCGACTACCGCTGGTTGCACGCCAACTACCAGGGCCTGGCCGGCAGCAAGAGCCTGGAGGAAATCCAGGCCACCGATCAGTTCAAGGACTTCTTCACCAAGCTCTACTTCATGTATGACGCGATCTGCGACAGCTACCCGGTGGAGATCGGCTACAAGTGGATCATCTACTTCTACAAGAACATGAGCACCGCCGAGTTGCAGGCGATGGCCGAGGCCTCCAACAACCATGACCTGGGTGATGGCCTGCGCAAGGTCAGGTACGAGAGCCCGCGCAGCTTGCCGGGCAAGGCCGGGGTGGTCGCCGATACGCACTTCCACGGCATCCGTATCCACGAGGAAATCCGTGGCCTGATGCACACGCTGCGAGCCAACGGCATCGACGTCTATATCAGCACCGCGTCCATCGATGACGTGGTCCGGGTGTTCGCTGGCCATCCCAACTACGGTTATGGCGTACCGCCGGAAAACGTGATCGGCCTGCGCCTGGCGATGAAAGACGGCAAGTACGACAGCAGCTACCTGCCGGGCTGGCACTTCAACTACGGCCCGGGCAAGACCGTCGGGATCAAGAACGTGCTGGTGGCGAAGAAGGGCTATGGCCCGGTGCTGGTGGCTGGCGACAGCGACGGCGATGCCTGGATGTTGCGTGACTTCAAGGACACCGCCGTGGGCGTGATTGTCAACCGCATGAAAAAGGGCGAGATCGGTGCCGACAGCCAGAAGGCCGCCGAGCAGTTGGGCAAGGCGGACGCCCGTTTCGTCCTGCAGGGGCGCGACGAACAGACCGGCCTGATGATTCCGGATGAGAAGTCGATCAAGTACGGCAAGACCGAGCGCAAGCTGCTGGCGTAAGTCTGTCGGCTCGCGGGTGGCGCCAGGCTGCCCGTGAGTCGCGGTAATAAAGGTTTTCGCCCAAAGGCCTGTTGATACAACTGGCACGTCATATCGAGCGCCAGCCAAGGTGACCCGAACGCTGAAACCGCTCCTTTGCAAGGGACGTACTACACTGCTGGAGTGATTGGCGTCCCCGCAAGCGAACGTTCACGCAGCCTGGCCTCGGAGTGGTTTCATGAAGACAAGGAACATCAGGTTGACCCTCAGATCGGCCCTCGCTTTCGGGCTGATCTGCCTGTTGCTGATCAGCCTCGGAGTGACCTCGCTGTATCGGATGAAAGAAATCCACGACGCGTCTCTGAGGCTGCAAACGGACTGGCTGCCGAGTGTGCGTCAGGCCGGTCGCATTCAAGATGCGGGGCAACTCTACCGGCTCGATGCCCGTCGCTTTGTCATGGATGAAGAGCGCCAAAGCAAAAGCTCCCTGGACAAACTGCAGGCGCTGAAAGTCGTCCTGAGCCAGGAAACCGAAAAATATGCTTCGCGGGTTTCCAGTCCCGAAGAAAAACAGCTTTATGATCAGGTGATCAGTGATGTGCGCAATTACCAGGACCTGATCGATCGACTGGTGAGCATGAGTTCGGCCGCATCCTTCGAGAGCATGACCCACTTCATTCGTGACACCACCAGTGACGCGGCGAAGAAGTTGCAAGCTTCGATTCAAGCGCTGATCCGCCTCAACGAGGAGGGGGCCGAGCATTCGGGGCAGCTGTCAAACACCAGCTATGACAGCGCGCTCTTGCTGACACTGATATTCATGGTGCTGGCCCTGGTGATCAGTTGTGCCGTGGCGCTGCTGTTTACCCGCAGTATCGCGCAGCCGATCAATGCCCTGCGTCTGTCGATGCAGAAGATCGCCGACGGTGACCTGAAGAGCAAGGTGGAGGTCAGCGGGCGGGATGAAATCACCGACCTGCAGACGGTCGCCGCCGCCATGCGTTCGAGTCTCAAGAACACCATCGAACATATCTCCGACTCGTCCCGACAGCTGGCCTCGGCGGCTGAGCAGATGAGCGCGATTACCCATGAGTCGACGAAGGGTATTCAAAAGCAGAGCGTTGAAACCGACCAGGCCGCCACCGCGGTCAACCAGATGACCGCCGCGGTCGAGGAAGTGGCCAGAAATGCCGTTGCGGCTTCACAGTCCACCCAGGCCTCGGAAAGCTCGGCACGGATCGTCCAGGATCGAGTCGATGAAACCATCGGCTCCATTGAGCGCTTGAGCAGCCGTGTCGAACAGACCAAAACCGATATAGAAGGTCTGGCCGGACAGGCCCTGCATATTGCCAAGGTGCTCGACGTGATTGGCGCCATCGCCGAGCAGACCAACCTGCTGGCGTTGAACGCCGCCATCGAAGCCGCCCGGGCTGGCGAGCAGGGCCGTGGCTTTGCGGTGGTCGCGGACGAGGTACGTGCCCTGGCCCATCGGACCCAGCAGTCGACCCAGGAAATCGAGCAGATGGTCAAGGGTATCCAGCTCGACTCGAAGAAGGCCGTGGAGTCGATGAACCACAGCAGCGAAGAAACCCGGGTGACCCGTTCACTGGCCCACGAGACGGGCCTGGCAATCAAGGAGGTGACCCTGTCGATCTCGCATATCAATGAAAAGAACCTGCTGATCGCCACGGCTTCCGAGCAACAGGCGCAGGTGTCCAGGTCAGTTGACCGTAACCTGATGAGTATTCGTGATCTTTCCATTCAAAGCTCGTCGGCCGCCAGCCAGACGTCGATCGCCAGTGGCGAGCTGTCGAAACTGGCGGGAAGCCTGAATCACCTGATCGCGCGGTTTTCGCTGTAGCCGGACCTCCAGCGAGGTGCTCCAGCGTGATAAGAAACCAGGATGTTCGTCATGCTAAGACAGATACAGGTGAGCGAGCTTCGTGTCGGTATGTATGTGCAATCCTTTTGCGGCTCCTGGATGGATCACCCATTCTGGCGCAGTCACTTTCTGCTCGATAACGAAGAGGATCTGCAGAAGATCCGTAGCTCCGGCCTCGCCGCGCTCTGGATAGATACCAGCAAGGGGCTGGATCTCCAGGCCCAGGAGCTGGCTTCGGCGGCGGCATCGGCGCTCGAACCGCTGGTCATTCCTGCACAGGAGCGTCCACGCAATCGCCCGCGGATCGCCATGAGCGATGAAGTGATCCACGCATTGAGCTTGTGCGCGCGGACCAAGGTCGCGGTGCTGAGCCTGTTCAGCGATCTGCGAATGGGCCGGGCGGTTGATCCCGAGCAGGTTACCCAACTGATCGCCGATATCTCGGATTCGCTGATCCGTCACCCCGATGCATTGATCAGCCTGGCCCGGCTCAAGACCAGTGATGAGTACACCTATATGCATTCAGTGGCGGTATGCGCGCTGATGATGAGCCTGGCCTACCGCCTGAACCTGCCCGCAGGCCTGGTGAAAGAAGCCGGTATGGCGGGCATCCTGCATGAAGTGGGCAAGATGATGCTGCCGGCGCAGTTGCTCAATAAAACCTTGCCGCTCACGGAGGCCGAGTTCGAGAGCCTGCGCCGACATCCCGAGATCGGCGCGAAGCTGCTGCTCGACACCCGTCATTTCAGTCCGCGGGTGGTGGATGTCTGCCTGCATCATCACGAGAGAGTCGATGGCAGCGGTTATCCGCACAAGCTCTGCGGGACGCAGATCAGCCTGTTTTCGCGGATGGCCGCGGTGTGTGACAGCTATGACTCGGTGACCTCCGAGCGACATGGCAAGCAGGCCTGGACGGCGGCCGAGGCGATTCGGAAAATGGCCGATTGGAAAGGTCAGTTCGATGAGCAGGTCTTCCATGCCTTTGTCCGCTGCATCGGAATCTATCCGGTGGGTGCCCTGGTGCTGTTGCACAGCGGTCGTCTGGGGATCGTCATGGAGCAGCATGAGCAGTCATTGCTGACGCCCCGGGTGAAGGTGTTTTACTCCTCGAAACTGCGCATGCCCATCGCCCAGAGTGTCATCGATCTTGCCGTTGCCAGCGAACAGGACTCGATCACCAGCCTGGAGTCGGTCAATAAGTGGGGGTTCAAGCACCTGGACGAGCTGTGGTCGGGCATTTCCATTGGCAAGCAGTCGATCTTCAATACCGCCTAGCGCTCAGGCCGTTGCGCCCACCGCCAGTGCCTTGACCAGGAACTCGATAAAGGCCCGGGTCTTCTGCGGCACCCGGCGCGACGAGGGGTAGACCGCGTTGATGCTGATCGCCGGGGCCTTCCATTCGCACAGCAGCGGGACCAGGGTGCCGGCAGCCAGGGCATCCTCGACGATAAAATCGGGCAGCAGGGCGATGCCCATGCCGGCTTGCGCCGCCTGAGCCAGCAGGTCGCCGTTGTTGGCGTGCAGCGGCCCGGTGACATTGACTCGCAGGGTTTCCTTGCCATTGCTCAGTTGCAGACTGACACCACTTTGCAGGTAGCCGTAGTTCAGGAATTGATGGCTGGTCAGGTCCTTCGGTGTCTGGGGTATGCCGGCCCGCGCCAGATAGGCCGGCGAGGCCACCATGATCCGTGGCGCGGGGGCGAGCAAACGGGCGACCAGGGAAGAGTCCGGCAGGCTGGCGATGCGCAGGGTGACATCGAAGCCGCCGCGCACCGGGTCGACTTGCTGGTCGCTGAGCACCAGTTGCAGTTCCACGTTCGGATGCTGCTGGTGGAACAGCGGAATCAGCGGTCCCAGCCGTCGCAGTCCGAAGGACATGGGCGCATTGACCCGCAGCACGCCGCGCAGCTCGCCGACGCCATCGCGGGCCCGTTGTTCGGTTTCGTCCAGGGATGCCAGCAGCTCGCGGGCTGCTTCATAGTATTCGGCGCCGGCCTCGGTCAGGTGCAGGCTGCGGGTGGTGCGTTGCAGCAGTTGCACGCCAATGGCTTCTTCCAGCGCCTGGATCTGCTTGCTGACTTTCGAGCGCGGAACATCCATGGCCCGGGCCGCGGCGGCAAAGCCATTGGCGCCGACGGTGGCGACAAACGCACGCATGCAGTCGATACGATCCATATTGTCTGTTTTCCAGAATCAATGCTCTGCGGATTCTAGGGCGTTGCCTGGCGCTTATCCAGCACCGGGGACGGCTTGCACCGTGGTTCTCTCGAGCGGGTGTTCCTGTAAAAAATTTCATCCTGCGGGGAACAGGCTGAAATGCGCCACTCGATAGGATGAGCCCAAGTCAGCAGGAACCCGTGCTGACGAACTCAAACTATTGGAGAGTGACTGATGAAATCCCTTAAAGCGTTGTTGATCGTAACCCTGATGACCGCCTCCGTTGCGGCCATGGCCGAAGGTGGCAGCGATAAGGTCATGGCGCGCATGGAAGCGGCACGTGATGTTTCCATGGCCCATTACCAACAGTCGGAAAAGGCCCAGGCCGTGGCAGCCGGTAAGCAGGCTGCGTCCGATAGCGTCGAACGCACCAATTGACGGTGGGCGTATGTGGTCGGGCCGAAAGGCCGACCGGTTCGCCCCACAGGCGTTTAACGCCTGGTGAGGGGCGCCGGGACTGTATCAAACGGGTCGCTGACTGGCCGTGTGGCAGCAGGACCCAAGGCGAGCAGTGTCCCGGGTAGCGGAGTAGCCGACTGCCCGGGTTGTTTTGGCGGCGAGTAAAGTACCGGTTACTGAGCCAGCAAGGCTTCCAGTTTTTCCTGATCCCGGGCGAACTGACGAATACCCTCGGCGAGTTTCTCGGTGGCCATGGCGTCTTCGTTGGAGGCCCAGCGGAACTGCGCTTCATTCAGGTGCAGGCGTGGTTCACCGGCTGCACCCGGCAGCAGTCGACGTTCCAACTGACCTTCGTCCTGAGCGAGCTTTTCCAGGAGGTCGGGGCTGATGGTCAGGCGGTCGCAACCGGCCAGTTGTTCGATCTGGTTGAGGTTGCGGAAGCTCGCGCCCATGACCACGGTCTTGTAGTCGTTGGACTTGTAGTAGTTGTAGATGCGCGTTACCGACTGCACGCCCGGATCGTCGGCACCACTGTATTCGTTGCCGGTGGACTTCTTGTACCAGTCGTAGATCCGGCCCACGAACGGCGAGATCAGGAACACCCCGGCGTCGGCGCAGGCCGCGGCCTGGGCGAAGGAGAACAGCAGGGTCAGGTTGGTCTGGATGCCATCCTTCTCCAGTTTCTCGGCGGTGCGGATACCTTCCCAGGTCGACGCCAGCTTGATCAGCACGCGGTCACGGCTGACACCGGCCTTGTCGTACAGCTCGATCAACTGGTGGGCCTTGCTCAGCAGCGCGGTTTCATCGAAGGACAGGCGCGCGTCGACTTCGGTGGAAATACGCCCGGGAATCGCCTTGAGAATGCCACTGCCCACGGACACCGCGAAATGATCGCAGGCCAGGCCCACATCGCCCTTGGCGTGGGCCACGGCGGCCTTGAGCAGGTCGGCGTAGCCTGGCAGCGCCGCGGCCTTGAGCAGCAGCGAAGGGTTGGTGGTGGCGTCGACCGGCTTGAGGCGGGTAATGGCGTCGAGGTCGCCGGTGTCCGCGACCACGGTGGTGAACTGCTTGAGTTGTGCAAGCTTCGAAGTCATGAGCGTCTCTGTCGGGAAGGGCGTGGATCCATGCACTGATTGAGTGCGGCTGAGGTGAAAAGTTCTGTCAGTCGAATACCTTCAAGAATGCCGCCGAAGCAGGGCTTTGTGCAACTCAAACTGTAGGACTGTTCAGGTTTGTGTCCCGGGCATCAGCGTGGCGATCAAGGCGCGTATGGTCCCGGGCAGGGCTTCGAGCTCGCGCACCAGGATGCTGCGCTCGCGAATGGCCCAGGGCTCGTCCAGGGCCACAGTCACCAGCTCCATGGTCCGGCTGTGCCGCACGGCGGCGGACTCGGGAATGATGCCGATGCCGACCCCGGCTTCGACCATACGGCAGATGGCTTCGAAGCTGGAGACCTGGATACGCAACGACAAGGTCTTGCCGAGCCGTTCGACATGCTCGCGCAAAAAGCTTAGCAAGGTGCTGCCTTCGTGCAGGCCGATATGCTGGAACGCCAAAGTCTGGCCGAAGGTCACCGACTGCTGCGCCGCCAGCGGATGCGCCACGGGTACGATCAGTACCAGGCGGTCGGTGCTGAAGTGCATCACCTGCAGGCCGCTGGCTTCCACCGGGCCGGCGATGATGCCCATATCGGTGGTGCCGTCGAGTACGCCACGAACAATGTCCCGCGACAGGCGCTCCTGCAGGTCCACCGTCACCCCGGGGCGCTGGGAGAGGAAACCGGCCAACACTTCCGGGAGGAACTCGGTCACCGCCGTGGTGTTGGCGAAAATGCGGATATGCCCGGCGGAGTCGCCACCGTAGCGGGTGAACTCGCTTTTCAGATAGTCGACCTGGCGCATGATCAACCGTGCGTGTTGCAGCAACCGCTGGCCAGCCGGGGTGACTTCCACGCCACGGCTGTCGCGGTACAGCAGGCGAGTGTCGAGTTGCGCTTCCAGGGCTTTGATCCGCGCGCTGGCGGCGGCCGGCGAGAGAAAGGCGCGGCGGGCACCCTGGGTCAGGCTCGGCGATTCGGCGATATGGATAAAGAGGCGTAGATCCGCCAGATCGAAATGCATGGGGCGACTCCGCTCAGGGGTTGCGTGCAGGTGGGACATTGGCGTTCAGCATAACTGAACGCCGGCTTATAGAAATGCAAATTCTCGGAACGGGCTGCGCCTTGCATCATCGGTTTATGACAACAACCGGCAAGGAGAAACCTTCCATGAGTGCGACAGACCTGAGTGCCTGGCTAGGACGGACCGAAGAAGCCCACGACCAATTGAGCCGCAACTTGCTCAAGCGTATCGCCGCGACCTTTGGCGAACCGGCTCCGGCCCATGGCGAGGCGCTGCCGCCGCTGTGGCAATGGTGTTTCTTCCAGGAGCCGCTGGCCGAGAGCCTGTTGGGCAGCGACGGCCATCCGGCCCGTGGCGGTTTCCTGCCGCCGGCGGACAATCGCAATCGCATGTGGGCCGGTGGGCGCCTTGAGTTCTTCGAGCAGCTGCGCGCCGGTCACGATGCGACCCGCTTGTCGACCATCAGTCATATCGAGGAAAAGCAGGGGCGCAGCGGCGCCTTGCTGTTTGTCACCGTACGGCATGAATACGCCCAGGACGGTCGGCTGGCGATTCGCGAAGAACAGGACATCGTCTATCGCGAACCGACGCCGCCCAAGCAAAGCAGCGGTGAGACGCTGACCCAGGGCGACTGGCGCGAAGCCGTGGAACCGACGCCGACCTTGCTGTTCCGCTACAGCGCCGTGACCTTCAACGGTCACCGCATCCATTACGACTTCCCCTACGTCACCGACACCGAAGGTTATTCGGGCCTGGTGGTGCACGGTCCGATGATCGCCACCCTGAACCTGCGGGCGTTCTGCAGGGCCAATCCGCAAGCGACCCTGCGGCGCTTCTCCTATCGCGGTGTGCGCCCGTTGATCGCCCCGCAACCCTTCGAAGTCGGTGGACGGATTCTCAGCCCCGGCGTTGCCCAGCTCTGGGCTGGCAACGCCAATGGCCTGGCCCAGCAGGCTGAAGTGCACTTCGACTGACAATAAAAAAGGCTATCACCTCCATGAATCCGAATAACAACGAAGAACTTAATGCCATTCGCGAGGGTGTTCGTGCCCTGTGCGCTGAATTCGATGCCGCCTACTGGCGCAAGATCGATGAAGAGAAGGGTTTCCCCGAAGCGTTCGTCAAAGCCCTGACCGACGCTGGCTGGCTGTCGGCAATGATTCCCGAAGAGTATGGTGGCTCCGGCCTGGGCCTGGCCGAAGCCTCGGTGATCCTTGAGGAAGTCAACCGCTGCGGCGGCAACTCCGGCACCGTGCACGGCCAGATGTACAACATGTTCACCCTGTTGCGCCACGGCAGCGAGGCGCAGAAACGCTTCTACCTGCCGAAGCTGGCCAGCGGCGAGTTGCGCCTGCAATCGATGGGCGTCACCGAGCCCACCACCGGCACCGACACCACCAAGATCAAGACCACCGCAGTCAAGCACGGCGACAAGTATGTGATCAATGGGCAGAAAGTCTGGATCTCGCGGGTCCAGCATTCCGACCTGATGATCCTGCTGGCCCGGACCACGCCGCTGGCCGAGGTGCAGAAGAAATCCGAAGGCATGTCGATTTTCCTGGTCGACCTGCGCGAGGCCATCGGCAACGGCCTGACCGTGCAACCGATCGCCAATATGGTCAACCACGAGACCAACGAGCTGTTCTTCGACAACTTGGAAATCCCCGCCGACAGCCTGATCGGCGAAGAGGGCAAGGGCTTTCGCTACATCCTCGACGGCCTGAATGCCGAACGCACGCTGATCGCCGCCGAGTGCATCGGCGACGGCCGCTGGTTTATCGAAAAAGCCAGCGCCTATGCCCGCGACCGGGTGGTGTTCGGCCGGCCCATCGGGCAAAACCAGGGTGTGCAGTTCCCGATTGCTGAAGCGCATATCGAGATCGAGGCCGCCGACCTGATGCGCTGGCGCGCCTGCGAGGAATACGACAGCGGCCAGAACGCCGGGGCCAGCGCCAATATGGCCAAGTACCTGGCGGCCAAGGCGTCCTGGGAAGCGGCCAATGCCTGTCTGCAGACCCACGGCGGTTTTGGTTTCGCCTGCGAATACGACGTCGAGCGCAAGTTTCGCGAGACCCGCCTGTACCAGGTGGCGCCGATATCGACCAACTTGATCCTGTCCTACGTGGCCGAGCACTTGCTCGAACTGCCGCGCAGCTTCTGAGGAACCGAGCATGAGCCATACCCAAGCCCTTTGCGAATTCCTCGCCGGCCTGCGTTACGAACAGGTGCCGCAAGCGGTGTTCGAGCGTACCGAAGAGCTGTTCCTCGACTGGCTGGCCTCGGCCCTGGCCAGCCAGGGCGCGCACCCGATTCCGCTGTTCGAAGCCTATGCCGGCAAGATGGGCCCGGCGGATGGCCCGGCGCGGATCCTGGTCAATGGCCAGGGCAGCTCGGCATATTTCGCCGCCCTGGTGAACGCCGCGTCGTCCCATCTGGTGGAGCAGGATGACTTGCACAATAGCTCCGTGCTGCACCCGGCCACCGTGGTGTTCCCGGCGGCCCTGGCGGCGGCCCAGGACCTGGGCAAGTCCGGTCGCGAGTTGCTGCTGGCGTCGGTAGCCGGCTATGAGGCAGGGATTCGTATCGGCGAGTTCCTTGGCCGTTCCCACTACCGGATCTTCCACACCACGGCCACGGTTGGCACCCTGGCGGCGGCCGTGGCCGTGGGCAAGCTGATGGATTTCGACCAAGAGCAATTTACCAACCTGCTGGGCAGTGCGGGTACCCAGGCCGCCGGGCTCTGGGAGTTCCTCCGCGATGCCGCCGACTCCAAGCAGTTGCACACCGCCAAGGCCGCGGCGGATGGCTTGCTGGCCGCCTACCTGACGGCAGACGGTTTGACCGGTGCGCGCAATATTCTCGAAGGCGACCAGGGGCTGGCCGCCGGTATGTCCAGCGATGCCGATCCGACGAAACTGTCCGACCGCCTGGGCAGCCGTTGGGCGTTGGTGGAAACCTCGTTCAAGTTCCATGCGTCCTGCCGTCATACCCATCCGGCGGCCGATGCGTTGCTGGAGCTGATGTGGCAGGAAGGCTTGGGCCATGAACAGATTCGGCACGTGGAAACCCGTGTGCATCAGAGCGCCATTGATGTGCTGGGACGGGTCGAGGTGCCGCAGAGCGTGCACCAGGCCAAATTTTCCATGGGCACCGTGTTGGGCCTGATCGCCGTGCATGGCAAGGCCGGGCTGCCGGAGTTTCACCAGCTGTCATTGACCGATCCGGCGGTGGCGACGTTTCGCGAGAAAGTCAGGATGACCTTGGACCCGGAAGTTGACGCTGCCTATCCCCAACGCTGGCTGGGCCGGGTGGTGGTCAGCACGGTCGACGGCCGCACGCTGTACGGCGCGATCGACGAGCCCAAGGGTGATCCCGGCAACAGTCTGTCGCGAGCCGAGCTGGAAGATAAATTCCGTCGTCTGCTGCAGTTCTCCGGTGCTCGCACGCCTGGGCAGGTCGAAGGTTTGATCCGCCAGGTCTGGGACCTGCGCAACAGCACTGACTTGAAGGAGCTGCGCTGATGAATACGGTAGCAGGCAATACCCCAGCACCGCGTCCGTTGGATGGCATCACTGTGATCAGCCTTGAACATGCCATCGCCGCGCCATTTTGCACGCGGCAACTGGCCGATCTGGGCGCCCGGGTGGTGAAGATCGAACGCCCCGGCAGCGGCGATTTCGCCCGTGGCTATGACGAGCGTGTTCGCGGCCTGGCCTCGCACTTCGTCTGGACCAACCGTTCCAAGGAAAGTCTGACCCTGGATCTCAAGCAGGACGCCGCCGATAACATCCTCCAGCAGCTGCTGGGCGAGGCCGACGTGCTGGTGCAAAACCTCGCACCGGGCGCCGCCGCCCGTATGGGCTTGTCCTTTGAGGCGCTGCACGAACGTTTTCCACGGCTGATCGTCTGCGATATTTCCGGTTATGGCGCAGGCGGTCCTTATGAGAAGAAAAAGGCCTACGACTTGCTGATCCAGAGCGAGGGCGGCTTTCTTTCGGTGACCGGTGGGGCGGGTGAGGATGAGTTGGCGAAGGCCGGCTGCTCGATCGCCGATATCTCCGCCGGCATGTACGCCTACAGCGGCATTCTCTCTGCGTTGTTGCTGCGGGAGAAAACCGGGGAGGGTAGCCGCATCGACGTCAGCATGCTGGAAAGCCTGGTGGAGTGGATGGGCTACCCGATGTATTACGCCTTCGACGGCGCCGCGCCGCCGCCACGGGCGGGCGCGGCGCACTCGACCATTTATCCCTATGGCCCGTTTCCGGCGGGCGACGGCGGCACGGTGATGCTCGGGCTGCAGAACGAACGTGAATGGGCGGCGTTCTGCGACAAGGTGCTGCTGACCCCGGCGCTGGCGGTGGACGAGCGCTTTTCGGCCAACTTCAAGCGTTCGGCCAATCGTGAGGTGTTGCGCCAGATCATCGTCGACAGCTTTGCCCGGCTCAGCACCGAGCAGGTGATTGCCCGGCTGGAAGAGGCGCAGATCGCCAATGCCCGGGTCAATGATATGCAGGGCGTGTGGGAGCACCCGCAGCTCAAGGCTCGGGATGGTTGGCGTGAGGTCGAGAGCCCGTCGGGGAAACTCCCGGCCCTGCTGCCACCGGCGCGCAATGCGGCGTTTGCGCCGCGGATGGATGCGGTGCCGGGGTTGGGCGAGCACACCGGGGCGATCCTTGGTGAGCTGGGCTTCTCCGCCGAGGCGGTGGAGCAGCTGCGGGTGGATGGGGTGGTCTGAAAAAACGCCGCACACCTTGTAGGAGCCAGCTTGCTGGCGATGCGATCTGATAGCCGACATCTCTGCCGACTGAAAAACCGCCATCGCCAGCAAGCAGGCTCCTACAGGGATCGTGTATCGACGGTCTCCCGCGTCATATACAGAAAATCAAGGAATTCACTATGTCTCCATCCATTGCCCGCTCCGCGCTCTTTGTGCCCGGCAGCCGTCCCGAGCGTTTCGCCAAAGCCCTGGCCAGCGGCGCCGATGCTGTGATTGTCGACTTCGAAGATGCCGTCGAGGAACCGCTCAAGCGAATTGCCCGTGAGCATCTCGGGCAATTCCTCAGCGCCCATCCCCAGGCCCGGGTCCTGGTACGGGTCAATGCCCCGGACCATGCCGAGCACACAGCCGACTTGGCGTTCTGCAAACAACACCCCGGGGTCAGCGGCGTACTGCTGCCCAAGGTCGAGAGCGCGGCCCAGGTCGGCGCCGTGGCCGCGACCGGAAAACTCGTATGGCCAATCATCGAAAGTGCCCGAGGCCTGTTGAACCTCGCCGAAATCGCCAGCGCCCCAGGCGTCGAGCGCCTGTCCTTCGGCGGCCTGGACCTGGCCCTGGACCTCAATCTGAGCAGCGGCTCGGATGCCGCGCATTTCGCCCTCGACCAAGCCCGTCTGGCGTTGATCGTACATTCGCGCGCCGCTGGCCTGGTGGCACCACTCGACGGCGTGCATCCGGCCATCGATGACCCAGAGGGTTTGCACCGCTCGATCCGCCACGCCTATGAAATGGGCTTTGCCGGTGCGCTGTGCATTCACCCCCGGCAGGTGCCGGTGATCCACGCCGCCCTGGCGCCGAGCGCCGAGGACCTGGCCTGGGCTCGGCGCGTGGTGGACGCCGGCAGCGACGGCGCAGGGGCCTATCAGGTCGACGGGCAGATGGTCGACGCGCCGGTCCTGTTGCGAGCACGGCGTTTGTTGGCGCTGGCGTAGGCGATAACCGCCGCCAAAACAGGCCGTTCCCTACTTGGCAATCGGAGGTCCCGCCGTATTCAACCTTCGGTAATAAGCCCAGGGTTTACGGAGCGTTCACCTGAGCTGAACGCAGGTACTCAAAATTCGAAATTCTCTATACGCATGGCTTTAGGCAACCTGCCTACAACACAACAATAAGAAGGTGACTTACATGTTCAAGTTGACCCGGGCGCTGCTCTGCGCCGCCACCTTACTCGCCGCCGGCCTGGCCCAGGCGGCCGAACCCATCGTGATCAAGTTCGCCCACGTCGTCGCGGAAAACACGCCCAAGGGGCAGGGCGCGCTGCTGTTCAAAAAACTCGCCGAAGAACGCCTGCCGGGCCGGGTCAAGGTCGAGGTCTATCCCAACTCGTCGCTGTTCGGCGACGGCAAGGAAATGGAAGCCCTGCTGCTCGGTGACGTGCAGATGCTGGCGCCGTCCCTGGCCAAGTTCGAGCAGTACACCAAGCAGATCCAGATCTATGACCTGCCGTTTCTGTTCAACGATATGGCCGCCGTCGACCGCTTCCAGGACGCCCAGGGCAAGGTGCTGCTGAGCGCGATGCAGGGCAAGGGCATTCTCGGCCTGGCCTATTGGCACAACGGCCTGAAGCAGATTTCCGCGAACAAGGCACTGCATGTCCCGGGTGATGCCCGTGGTCTGAAATTCCGCGTCCAGGCGTCCAGCGTGCTGGAGGAGCAGTTCAAGGCGATTCGCGCCAACCCGCGCAAGATGAGCTTCGCCGAGGTTTACCAGGGTTTGCAGACTGGCACCGTCAACGGCACCGAGAACACCTGGTCGAACTATGAGAGCCAGAAGGTCAACGAGGTGCAGAAGTATTTCACCGAGTCCAACCATGGCCTGATCGACTACATGGTGATCACCAACAGCAAGTTCTGGGACGGCTTGCCACCGGATATCCGCAGCGAGCTGGACAAGATCATGGCCGAGGTCACCGTCGAAGTGAACAAGCAGGCCGAAGCGCTGAACCAGAGCGCCAAGCGGAAGATCGTCGATGCCAAGACCAGTGAAATCGTCGAGCTGACCCCGCAAGAGCGCGCGCAATGGCGCGAGGCGATGAAGCCGGTGTGGAAGAAGTTCGAGGGGGATATCGGCGCCGACCTGATCGACGCGGCGGACAAGTCCAACCAGCCCTGATCGGCGGCGTTTGGCTTGTGAACACCGACCCCCTGTAGGCCGATCAGGCGATGCAAGGCTCACGGGCCTCTTCGCGGGCAAGCTCCGCTCCCACAGGGGATTTGTGTCGAACAGCAAATTTGCATACGACACAAATCCTGTAGGAGCTGGCTTGCCAGCGATGGCGTCCGGATACGCGATGCAAGGCTCACGGGCCTCATCGCCAGCAAGCTGGCTCCCACAAGGGATCTGTGTTGAACACCCCATTTGCATACGACACAAATCCTGTAGGAGCTGGCTTGCCGGCGATGGCGTCCGGATAAGCGATGCAAGGCTCATGGGCCTCATCGCCAGCAAGCTGGCTCCCACAGGGGATTTGTGTCGAACAGCAAATTTGCATACGACACAAATCCTGTAGGAGCTGGCTTGCCGGCGATGGCGTCCGGATAAGCGATGCAAGGCTCACGGGCCTCATCGCCAGCAAGCTCCGCTCCTACAAGGGATCGTGTCCGGCTTTGATTGATCGGCATCGTGGCTCATGCCCCGGTCCTTCCTTTTCCCTCTCACGGAGTCCTACCCATGCAAACGCAACCGTTGCGGCGCATCTGGGAACATTTCGAGGAAGGCTTTATCGCCTTCCTGCTGGCGTCCATGACGCTGGTGACCTTTGTCTATGTGATGGCCAACAACATCTACACGCTGTTCTTCAACCTGGCCGACCGCTGGGCCTGGAGCAGCGGCTTCTTCAACCGCCTGGGCGACGCCACCATGACCGTGGCCCAGGACATGACCTGGAGCGTGGCCCTGACCAAGGCCATGTTCGGCTGGCTGATCTTCTTCGGTATCTCCTACGGCGTGCGCACCGCCGGCCACCTCGGGGTCGATGCCCTGGTCAAGCTGACCCCGCGCCCGGTGCAGCGCTACCTGGCGTTGCTCGCCTGCGCCTGCTGTCTGGCCTACGCCGGATTGTTCATGGTGGCCAGCTACAAGTGGCTGAGCGCGGTGCTCGCCGCCGGGATCGGCGCCGAGGACCTCGACCAGTATGGGATCAAGGTCGGCTATATCGTGCTGATCGTGCCAGTGGGCTTTGCTCTGGTGCTGATCCGCTACCTGGAAATCTTCTACCGCATTTTCACCCGTCGTCAGACCGGGCTGGGCCTGGCCGACGAAGCCGGCGAAGCGAGCAAGCTGGCGAGTGAACACAAGGAGCAGCACTGATGGCCGTTCTCTGTCTGTTTCTGCTGTTGTTCACCTTTATGTTTCTCGGTGTACCGATTGCGATTTCCCTAGGCCTGTCCGGCGCGGTGTCGATCCTGATCTTTAGCCAGGATTCCCTCAGTTCCCTGGCGATCAAGCTGTTCGAAACCTCGGATGCCTACACCTTCCTGGCGATCCCGTTCTTTCTGTTGTCGGGGGCCTTTATGACCACCGGCGGCGTGGCCAAGCGCCTGATCGATTTCGCCAACGCCTGTGTCGGGCATATTCGTGGCGGTCTGGCGATTGCCGCGGTACTGGCCTGCATGCTGTTCGCTGCTTTGTCCGGCTCCTCGCCGGCGACGGTGGCGGCGGTGGGTTCCATCGCCGTGGCAGGGATGGTGCGCTCAGGGTATCCGAAGGAATTCGGCGCCGGGATCATCTGCAACGCCGGGACCCTGGGTATCCTGATTCCGCCGTCCATCGTCATGGTGGTGTACTCGGCGGCCACGGAAACCTCGGTGGGCAAGCTGTTTATGGCCGGGGTGATTCCCGGGCTGCTGTTGGGCCTGATGCTGATGGTGGCGATCTATATCGTGGCGCGGATCAAGAAATTGCCCGCCCAGCCCCGCGCGACCTTTCGCGAGTGGTTGACGGCGGCACGCCGGGCGTTCTGGGGCCTACTGTTGTTGGTGATCATCCTGGGCGGGATCTACAGCGGCCTGTTCACCCCGACCGAAGCGGCGGCGGTGGCGGCGGTGTATTCGGCGTTTGTCGCCTTGTTTATCTACAAGGACATGAAGATCCGCGACTGCCCGAAGGTGCTGATGGAGTCCGGTCGGCTGGCGATCATGCTGATGTTTATCATCGCCAACGCGATCCTCTTCGCCCATGTACTGACCACCGAGCAGATCCCGCAGCAGATCACCAACTGGGTGGTGTCCGAGGGGCTGACGCCGATCGGCTTCCTGATGATGGTCAACGTGGTGTTGCTGGTGGCGGGCAGCTTTATGGAGCCATCGGCCATTGTGCTGATCCTGGCGCCGATCTTCTTCCCGATTGCGGTGAAGCTGGGGATCGACCCGATTCACCTGGGTATCGTCATGGTGGTGAACATGGAAATCGGCCTGGTCCACCCACCCGTGGGGCTGAACCTGTTCGTGACCTCGGCGGTGACCGGGCTGAGCCTGGGGCAGACCATCCGCGCGGCGTTGCCGTGGTTGATGATTCTGCTGGCGTTCCTGATTCTGGTGACCTACGTGCCGATGATCTCGCTGACGCTGCCGCACTGGTTGGGTATGCCTTGATGCAGATTTGAAGTCGAGCGCGATTGTGTGGCGTTCCGACAAGCCCGCTCGCCACAGGATTGCGCCGGGCTTCAAATTTCCCACAGCAGCAGCGCTGGGTATCACTGGCCCGCTGGCGGCCGTTGCGGTGTCACCGAGGTGCCGAAGGTATTGCCCATGCGCACGCGGGTGGCGGCCGGCGTTGCCAGGCCCAGCTTGTTCGGGGCCTTCTTGCTGATATCGGGGTTCAGCGCTTCCTGGTTTTCCTGTCGCGCCTGGGTCTGCTCCGGGTCGCTCATCTGCTGGCTCAAGCAGTTGTAGTCCGGGGCCTTATAGCCTCCGACACTGACGTCGATGCAGCCGACCGGTTGCGCGGTAGGCCCAGCGGCCAGGACCGGGTCGGAGAGCGCGGCGCTGACCAGCAGCAAGCCGGCGAGGATTGAAGGGCGTTTCATTGAAGCCTCCTGGCGACCCCGGGAGCGGGGTTTCTCTAGTCCTTTAGTCTAGAGCAAAGCTTTTTGCCACTGGGTGATGGTTTTTTTGCAGCGAACGTAACATCAGATTCATAAACAGCCCTCAGGATGACGATTTTCAGGAACACGTCAGCTGTGCAGGGACTTCGATCCGTGGCGGTGCGTCTGTCGTTCTTTCGCTCTCCCCTGGTGGGATGGGTCCTGGCCGGCTGGCTGCTGGCCGGGAGTTTGGCGTGCCTGGCGGCGGAACCGGTGCAGCTCGATCGCGAGGTGCGCCTGGACCTGGACATCGCCGCCCAGGACCTGGCCGGCGCACTGGACACCTTCAGCCGCCTGAGCGGCATGGCGGTGCTGGTGGACCGTGACCTGACCCGTGCGCGCCGGTCCTTCGCCGTGCATGGGCACTACCGGGCCAGCGAAGCCCTGGGTCTGTTGCTCACCGGCAGTGGCCTGATGGCGCGTTACACCCGCGCCGATGCCTTCACCCTGCAAGTGGCGCAAGTCAGCGAGCGACCGGCGGGCAAGGGCGGCGAGAGTTCGGCGGCGAAAGCCATGGCGAGCAGTTATGCCCGGGCGATCCAGGTGGCGATCGAACAGGCCTTGTGCGCGCTGCCGTTGACCCGACCGGGGACTTACCGGGCGGTGTTGCAGGTGTGGATCGGGCGTGCCGGCGAAGTCCAGTACAGTCGCCTGGTCAGTTCTACCGGAGATCTTCAGCGCGACGGGGCGCTGGTGGCACGCTTGAGCAGTGTGCGGGTCAGACGTCCTGCCCCGACCTCGCTGCATCAGCCGATAACCCTTCTAATAACGCCGAATTCAGCAGGAAGCAGCATGGAATGCACAGAGCGGGAAGGAGCCTGAGAGGTATGAAGAAGATCGGGCACAGTCCGATGGTCCGGTTGTTCCTGACCTCCTATGACGACTTCAAGGCGCGTTTGCGCCGGCGCCTGGGTTCCGAGGATCTGGCCAACGACGTCCTGCACGAAACCTATCTGCGGGTCGACCGCATGGAGACGCCGCTCAACCTCACCCAGCCCAATGCCTACCTGTACCGCATGGCGCTGAATATCGCCGCCGATCGCCGCCAGGCCGACGCTCGTTTGTTGACCGGCGAGGAAATCGAGGAGTTGTTGCAGGTCGGCGACGAAGCCCAGGATCCGGAGCGGGTCGTGGGCGGGCAGAAGGAGATTCAGTTGCTGCTCAGTGCCTTGTATGAACTGCCGCCGCGGCGCCGGCGGATTTTTATCGCCGCGCGCCTGGAGGAGGCGCCGCACCTGGAAATCTCCCAGCGATTCGGGATTTCCACACGGATGGTCGAGAAGGAGTTGAAGGCGGCTCTGGGGCATTGCGCGGCGCGTCTTGAAAGAAAAGTGATTCAGCGGTTCGGTCCCGGTGCGGGAAAACCGTCTAGGTAATAGACCAGCAAAATTTTCTTGAGTACCTGCGCGCTTGAACACGACTTCCATCACTGATTCCCGGGCCGGCGAGACCGCTCGACTGCACAGCGAAGCCCAGGATTGGCTGATCCTCCTGACCTCGGGGCAGGCTACCGCCGCCGATGCCCGAGCCTTGCGCCAGTGGTGCGCGCAGAGTCCGGAGCACGCCCAGGCGTTCGAACGCAGCAAGTCGCTGTGGCAGTCCCTCAAGCCTGCCGCTTTGCAATTGCAACACCCGCCACGTTCACGACAGTTCGGTCGGCGGGCGTTTCTCGGCGGCGCGATTGCGGCGTCGGCGGCTTTTTTCCTGATCCGCGAAACGATACCGGGCGGCTTTTCCGGGCTGGGTGCCGACTATGTCACCGAAGTCGGCGAGCAGCGGCGTATTGATCTGGGTGACGATATCCACCTGGAGCTCAACACCCAGACCCGGATCAATCGCCTGGCATCGGTCGGCGGCAACCCGCAGATCGAACTGGTCAGCGGTGAAGTGGAGGTGGTGACGCGTTCGCGCGAGTCGATCAGCGTCCAGGCTGGTCCCGGTTGGTTGCATGCCGAGCAGGCGCGCTTCAATTTGCGTCATATCGACCGTAGCGTTTGTGTGACCTGTATCGAGGGTTTGTTGACGCTGCAGGTGCAGGGCCGCGGTTTCCGGCTGGAAAGCGGCCGACAGCTGACCTACGACGCCCAGCATACCGGCGAGCCGCAAATGGTGGATGCCGCGAACGTGATCGCCTGGCGCAACAAGATGCTGGTGTTCAACGACGCGACCCTGGCCTCGGTGATCGACGAGATCAACCGTTATCGTCCGGGCATGCTGGTGTTGCTCAATGCCGAGCTGGGGAAACGCAAGGTCCAGGCGCGTTTCAGCCTCGATCAGTTGGCGGGGGTGGCATGGTTGATTCGCGATGCCTATGGGGCCAAGTGCACCGAGTTGCCGGGTGGGGTGGTGTTGCTCAGCTGATTCTGGGTTGTCGATTGTCGATACCCGTCTTGCCCCGGTCTTTGTGGGAACGGTCCTTGTGGGAGCGGAGCTTGTGGGAGCGGAGCTTGCCCGCGAAGCTTTTAGCGATCTCAAGGGCCTCTTCGCGGCGGTGCGGCGTCCCGACAAGCTCCGTTCCCACAAGGTGTGCGTTCAGCATTCGAGCCAGTGAGTAACGCTATTCCAGCGGCCCCAGCACCTGCCGGTAACGCTCCGGCCCCTGGGGCGTATCGCGTACCAGGGTAATCTCCAGGCCCTGGGGATTGTCCTGATGATTCCCGCCCAGGTTGTGCCAGCCCTTGCCCGGTTGCCACACCCGCAAGTCCATTTCCCGCACCTGACCCAGCACCGCCACGCCGTCCTTGGCCGCCGGCAACGGGAATTGTGCGCGGGCCGGCCCCGCGGCCCGATACAGGGTGCCACCCTGCAACCACCAGCGTACCCGTTGCAGCGCGCCGTCCTGCTGCGGCGCTGCGCGGATCAGCTCCAGACGAAAGCCCTTGCGCTCGGCGTTGCGTACACTCAGGGCCACGGGAGCGGGCGGTAGCGGGTGTTCGACATCCACCACCATCGGCTCCACCAGTTCGATACCGGCGCGCAACGCCACATCGCGATCCAGTTGTCCCAACGCGGCCAGCAGTTCGCGGGTCTGTTCGGCGCTGGCCTTGAGGTGCTCATCGGCGCGGTTGACGCTGTCCAGGCCGCGCCAGGCAATCACGCTGACAATCGCCATCAGCATGATCGCGACCATCACTTCGATCAGGGTAAAACCAGCCTGGCGTTTCACTGCACCTTGACCTCGCCGGTGGCGCTGCGCAGCACGCTGATGCTGTGCTGGCCGTCGGAGAGTGACAGGCGCAGCGGCGCGCCGATCCATTCGGCGCTCAGCAGCAGGCTTTTACCCGGCTCGATGCGCACCTGCATCGGTGTGCTCTGCCAGGCTCGGGGGCGCAGTTGTGGGTCGTGGGCGAATTGCTCGATGCCGCCCTGATCGTCGCCGCGGCTGAAGCGATAACCCTGGCTGTCACTCAGCCAGCGAATCGGCCGGCCATCCGCCTGGACTTCGGCCTGGGCCACTTGCAGGGCCTGGGCCAGGCTCTCGGCGTCCAGGCGCAGCCGGTGCAGCGGGTCCGGCTTGATATTCAGGCCGATGGCCGCGCTGACGATACCGATGATGACCAGTACCACCATCAGTTCGATCAAGGTGAAACCGGTCTGGGGGCGCACGACATCCATTCGACAAGGGCTCCTTGGGGGTGAATACATGCTGCGCCGCGAAGATGATGAGCGTGTGAAATAAAAACGTGAGAATTGACAGGTAGTCTGATGGGAGCGCGGTTGTGTAGGCGCCGGCTTGCTGGCGATAGCGGTGTATCAGGCAACGGTGATGTCGACCATTGGATCGCATCGCCAGCAAGCCAGCGCCTACAGGGTGGCGCGTTCGGATCAACGTCGAAAAGGACTTCAAGCATGCAATGGACTCACCGTTTCTCTCCGCCCCAGCTGGTCCAGGCGCTGGCCTTGCTCGCGGCCCTGGCCGGTGCGCTGATCTGGTCCAGCCTGTTGCTGAAGCCTGCGTCATCGCTGTTGCCCGAAGGCCTGCCGCCGGCCGCCGGCACCCGCAGCGACAATCCCGCCTTGCAATGGTTTTCCAACCAGCCGGCGGTGCTCGATATCAAGGTTTCCGGGGTCATGGCCGGGGTGCACGGAGCAGTGGCGATCCTCAGCCTCAACGACGGCCCGCCGCGCAGCTTCCTCGCCGGCGAGCTCCTGAGCCAGGGTGTGCGCCTACTTGCCATCGAACCCGAGGGCATTGTTGTCGAGCGGGGCAAGGAAAAGCTCCACCTGAACGTGACCCGTCTCAGCGCTGCGCCGTTCCTGCCGAAGCTGACCCGCCCGTGAGCGCGGCTTGGGCCGGGCTCAGCACGGTTTCCAGCTGCGCCAGTGGCGGCGCTTCGCGGCGGCGATCCAGAACCAGGATATCGACCTTGAACAAACCGCCGCCGAAGGCGCCGATCATCTGCTCGCAGCGCAACATCAGCCGGCCCTGATCGCATTCGAAGGACTTGCGCCCGACGGGCAAGCGTCCTTCCAGGCGCAATTCCGCCAGACGGCTCTGGGCCGCCAACAAGGCAATGGATTTATCCCGCAGCAGCCCGTTGCTCTGGGTCATCACCCCGGCCATGCGCACGGCGGCGGACAGCGCGACGGCGATGATCGTCAACGCCACCAGCACTTCGATCAGGGTGAAACCGCCTTGGCGTGGAGCAGGCATCAAGTTGACTCAAGAGGGAACCCAGGTATCAGGTTAGCCGGCTTGTTTGACCGCCTGCTGACCGAAGCTCCCGAGCTTTTTCGGCTGCTGGCCATGATCCTGGCGTCTGTCCGCATTTAGCTCGCTACCAGCCGTTTTCAATGGCCAGCGACCTTGGGAATTCTGCTGCTTTCTCTCAACTGTCGCGGTGCGCGCCACTCACCGGCAGGCGACTGCCGAGGCGATAACGCGACGAGGGATGGGTCAGGCGCACATAGGTGACGATTTTGTTCTGGCTCCAGGTCCGCCGTACCAGGATCAGGCACGGCTCCAGGGCGTCGATCTGCATATGCCGGCTTTCGTCGCTGCTGGGGTGACCGGCTTCGACGATATGCTCCATCTCATCGGGGCGAATGACCTGCAACAGGTAGCGCGCCGGTTGCAGCTGCTCACCGAACTCCTGTTGCAGAAAGTCCGGTACCAGTTCGGGATTGACGTAGCGATCCTCAAGTTGCACCGGCACGCCTTCTTCGCTATGCACGCAGATCAGGTGAAACACTGACGAGCCGGTAGGCAGCGCCAGGGCAGCGGCCACCGGCATCGAGGCCGCCTCGCGACCCAGGTGCAGAACTCGGCAGGAGTAGCGATGCCCACGGGCGATGATTTCGTCGGCGATATTGGTGATGCGCAGCAGGTTCGATTGCGGTTTGCTTTCGGCAACGAAGGTGCCGACCCCGGAAATCCGCAACAGATGACCTTCTTCCGTCAGCTCGCGCAAGGCCCGGTTGACGGTCATGCGCGAAATGCCCAGCTCCTGCACCAGGCGATTTTCCGAGGGGATCAAGTCGCCAGGCTTCCATTCGCCGCTGCGCAGCTTGTCTTGCACAAAGTCCTTCGCGCGCCGATAGAGGGCTTGCGGTGCATTTTTGATCATGATTCAGTCCGCATTTTTTTGAGCGGCAAGCACACTTGCCAAGGCCTTGAGAAAAAGGTCGTTATCCTCACAGCTACCGATGGAGACACGCAAGTACTCTGTGTAGCCGTTTTCGCGCCAGGGTTTGACGATAATGCCTTTGCTCAGCAAGGCCTGGTTGATGGTTTCAGCCGGATAGGGCGTGCTGAAGAAGAGGAAGTTGGCCATCGACGGTGCGGTGTCCAGACCGAGGTTCTGCAAGGCGATCACCATGTGCCGACGCTCATGGGCGACATGGGCGAGGGTGGCCTGCAGGTGCTCCTCGTCGGCCAGTGCGGCAATCGCCGCGGCCTGGGCCACGCGGTTGATATTGAACGGCGTGCGCAGGCGGTCGATCAGGTCGGCCAGCATGGGGTCGCTGACGATACCGTAGCCGATCCGCAAGCCGGCCAGGGAATACGCCTTGGAGAAGGTCCGCAGCAGGATAAACGGCTTGCCGCTGGCCTGGATCAGGCCGAGGCAATCAGGGTAACCCTGCTCGAACTGGGCATACTCGTAATAGGCCTCGTCGAACACCAGCAGGCACTGGGCCGGCAGTGCCGCCAACAGACGTTGCAACTCGTCGGCGTCGAGGGTGCAGCCCACCGGGTTGGACGGGCAGGAAAACATCAGCAGACGGGTTTTCGGGGTCAATGCCTGAATCATCGCCGGCACGTCGAAGCGGCCTTCGCTGGTCATCGGCACGCCCGTCACCCGGGCACCGGCGGCGATGGGGTAGATAAAGTGCAGGCCGAACGAGGGCACCACGGTGACCACTTCATCGCCATGGTCGAGGAACACCCGGCTGATGATGCTCAGTAGATCTTCGGAACCATTGCCGAACACCAACTGATTGCCCGCCACGCCGAGCTTGGCGCTGAGGGCGGCGCGCAGTTCCAGGCAACTGGCATCCGGGTACAGCGCGATGCTGGAGCAGGCCAGGGCCATCGCGGCGGCGACCGCCGGTGCCGGACCCAGAGGATTTTCGTTGCTGCCCAGCTTGGCCACCCGGGTCAGCCCGAAGCGCTTGCGCACCGCTTCCGTGCCGAGGCCGGCGTTGTAGCTGGCCAGATCACGCACTTGCGGGCGGGCGAGGAGTTGCAGTTCAGCAGCGTTCATACCAGGGAAGCCTCTTTGTTGTCTTGCCAGAACGCATTGCGATCCAGATAGTTCTGCAGGAATTGCTGCAGACGGGGATGTTCGGTGTTGTGGAAGATTTGCTGCGGTGTGCCCTGGGCCACCACCTGACCCTGGTCGAGGAACACCACCGAATCGGCGACCTGCGCGGCGAAGCCCATTTCATGGGTGACCACCACCATGGTCATGCCTTCCTTGGCCAGGGTCTTCATGACCTGCAGGACTTCGCCCACCAGCTCCGGGTCGAGGGCCGAGGTCGGCTCATCGAACAGCATGATGTGCGGCTCCATGGCCAGCGCCCGGGCAATCGCCACGCGCTGCTGCTGACCGCCGGAGAGCTGGATCGGATAGACGTCGGCCTTATGTGCCAGGCCGACTTTGTCGAGCATGGCCAACGCGCGCTGACGGGCCTCGGCGGACGACAGCTTGCGCACCCGCAGCAAAGCTTCGCTGACATTGCCCAGCGCGGTCATGTGTGGCCACAGGTTGAACTGCTGGAAGACCATGCCGATATTGCGCCGGACCTGATTGATCTGCGCTTGCGCGGCGCGTTTGCGACCCTTGCCGTTGTCCGCGACATAGCCGAGCAACTGGCCTTCGATATGAATCTCGCCTTCGTCGTACTCTTCGAGGAAGGCCATGCTCCGCAGCAGGGTGCTTTTGCCCGAGCCGGAAGGGCCGATCAGACATACCACTTCGGAATGCCGGACCTCCAGGTCGATCCCCTTGAGTACACGCAGGGCGCCGAAGCTCTTGCCGACATTGTGCAGGCGCACCATGGGTTGCGAGTCGCCGGGGAGTTGTTCGGGAGTTTTCATGGGGTCACCTTGTTTCGGGACGATGGGTTGCACAGGGCGTTGTCGGGCGTTCATTGTGGCTGCCGGCTCATAAAGCGTCCGACCCGCGTCTCCAGGTACATCCCCAGGCGCGAACAGAACTCCACCAGCAGCAGGTAGCCGATACACAGCACCAGCAGGGTTTCGACAAAGGCGAAGGTTTGCGAACCGATACCGGTCATGACCATGGTCAGTTCCGGGATGGTAATGATCGACAGCACCGCGGTTTCCTTGCACAGGATGGTCACCAGATTGACCAGCGCCGGCAGGATGATCACCAGCATCTGCGGCAACTGGATGCGCAGGATGCATTGCCAGCGGGTGATGCCCAGACAGTCGGCCGCCTCCAGTTGGCCACGAGCGACCGACTCGAAACCGGTGCGGAAGATCTCCGCGAAGTACACGCTGCCATAAATGCCCAGCCCGAGAATCCCGGCGGGAACAGGGTCCAGGCTGAGTCCGAAGGACGGCCCGCCGTAGTAGACCAGGAACAGTTGGACCAGAAATGGCGTGCTGCGAATCACCTCGATAAAGGCCCGCAGCGGCGCTCGAATCAGGTTGTTGCCAAACAGTTGCGCCACGGCAATCAGCAAGCCGAGGAACAACCCCAGGAGCACTCCGGCGGACCAGGTGCCGAGGGTGACGGTGAAACCCTGGGCGATATCGTCGAGGTGCTCGGTAATGACCCGATAGTCGAAGATCATGTCTGTTGCTCCTTCATGCGTCGTTCCAACAGACCGCCGCAGAACGCCAGTGGAATATTGATCAGGCAATAGAAGCCGGCCAGCATCAGGTAGTCCTGCACGAACAGGTAGTCGCTGGCCGCGAGGTTCTGCGCGGTACGGGTCAGGTCGGCGAGGCCGACCACCGACACCAGCGAAGAAGCCTTGATCAGCAGGATCATTTCATTGACCAGGGCCGGCAGGGTCAGGCGCACGGCTTGCGGCACGCGGATGCGGATCAGCATCTGCCGCGTGCTCAGGCCGAGCAGCCCGGCCGCCTCCAACTGCCCGCCGGGGATGGCCAGGAAGCCGCCACGGAGGATCTCGGCGATATAAGCCCCGGCACACAGCGACAGGCTGATGATCGCGGCCGTCAGCGGCGATACGTTGGGCAGGCCGACCCGTGGCAGGAAGTAATAGACAAAGAGCAATTGCACCAGCAGCGGAATGCCCCGGAACACGAAAATGTAGCCGCCCCCCAGGCGCCTGAACAATGGCAGCGGCGACAGGCGCAGGCTGGCAACCAGGATGCCGATGAAAAAGCCGATCACCAGGGCCGCGGTGGAGACCTCGAGGGTCACCAGCAGGCTGGTCAGCAGTAACGGCAGGTTCTGCAAAAATAAAGGCCAATCGAACATTGCAGTGACTCCAACTCAGTTGATCGCCGGCCAGGCTTGGCCGGCGATCAGGTCCTCCAATGGGCAGGCGGATTTACCAGGTCGGGGTGAAGTCGGCTTGCGGCACATTCATCTCGGCACCCAGCCATTTCTTCTGCAAGGCTGCCAGGCGCCCGTCCGCATGCATTTTCAACAGGGCGGTATCGAGTGCGGCGATCAGGCTGTTGGCGTCGGCATCCTTGCGTCCCAGGTAGGCGAAGTAGGAGGTCTTGCCGAACGGCGGCTGGACCACCTTGAAGGCGTTGCTGCGCTGGGCGGCGACATAGGAGATGTTCGGCAGCGAGTTGGCGACGGCGACAATGCGCTTGGCCGCCAGGTCCGCGTAGGCCTGGTTGTTGTCGACGTATTCGCGGATCGTGACTTTCTCCGGCAGCGTGGCGGCGAAGGTCTTCAGTTCTTCGAGCTGTGCCGAGCCTTTGCCCGCGCCCACGGCCTTGCCGGCGATGTCTTGCGGCTTGCTGATGCTGTTGTCGTTGGCGCCGATCATCAAGGCCACGGTGGCTTCGGCGATCGGCAGCATGAAGTGGTAACGCTCTTTACGGGCCTGGGTCACGATGATCGGGCCAGCGACCACATCGAACTTCTTCGCTTCAAGCCCTGGCAACACGCTGGGCCACGGCAGGTCGAGGAATTTCACCTTGACCCCCAGTTCCTTGCCCAACTGTTCGAACAGCTCTGAGTTGAGGCCTTTCTGCTTGCCGTTGTCGGTGAAGTCGAAAGGCGCGAATTGCAGCTCGGTACCTACCACCAGTTCACCGGCTTTTTTGACATCGGCCAGTTGATCAGCATGTGCCGCCAGGGACGCGACGCTCAGGGTGAGCGCCAGGCACAGGCCGTTGAAGCGTTTACTGAATAGAGAATCGAGTTGCATGGTGTCACTCCTTCAGGGGGATGCAGCGAGGTTGAGTGTGTGTTCCAGCGGTGATTCAGGTTGGCGACAGCAGTTAACGTGCCACTCCGGTATATACAGCTCTCAGGCGAGAATCTTGCCCGGGTTGAGAATGCCGTTGGGGTCGAAACAATCCTTGAGTTGACGCATGACCGCGAGGGCTTCGGGGCCCACCGAGTGATGGAGAAACTCGCGCTTGAGCAGGCCGATGCCGTGCTCGGCGGACACCGAACCGCCGAGTTCGCCGACGGCGCTGTAGACCAGCTCCTCGATGGCGAGGATCGGCGCGGGCTGGGGCAGGGAAGCGCAGTCCACGGTGAGGTGCAGGTTGCTGTCACCGATGTGGCCGAAATACACACTGTGGTTGCCCGGCCAGCGCTGTTCCAGGCGTGCGCGGCAACGCTCGACGAAGTCGCCGATCAGGCCGATCGGCAGGCTGACGTCGAAGTTCAAGGGGGTCATGCGTAGCGGAAACTCAGCGGTTGCTTCGCGGATCTTCCAGAGTCCGCGGGCCTGGGCCTGGGAGCTGGCGAGGACCGCATCGAGGACTTCACCGGCGGCGAATGCCTCTTCCAGGGACGCTTCGAGCTGGTCTTGAGCGCCGGCGGACTCCAGCAGCACATACAACGGATGCTCCAGTGAGATCGGCGCCGTGGCGTTTTCCAGCCAACTGACGCCGAGGCGAAAGAAGTCCTGCCACATCAACTCATAGGCTTGTGGCGTGCCGACACCGCGCTGGATCCGCCGCAGCAGGCTGACCGCGCTGGCGTAGTCGGGCAGGGCGCAGAGCAGGGTGCTGGTCTGGCCCGGTTGCGGGGCAAGCTTCAAGACCGCGCGGGTAATCACGCCCAAGGTGCCTTCGCTGCCGATAAAGCACTGTTTCAGGTCATAGCCGCAGTTGTTCTTGATCATCTTGTTGCGCAGATCGAGCACTCGGCCATCGGCCAGGACCACTTCCAGTCCGAGCACCAGGTCACGGGTCATGCCGTAGCGGATCACCGCATTGCCTCCGGCATTGGTGGCGATATTGCCGCCGATCTGGCACGAGCCGCGAGCGCCCAGGTCGAGGGGGAAGACAAAGCCCGCGTTGAGCGCCGCCTGCTGGATTTCCTCCAGGGTGGTACCGGCCAGGACGCTGATGGTGGCGGCCGCCGGGTCGATCTCTTCAATGCCGCGCAGGCGTTCCAGGGACAGCGCGATATCGCTGGCCCGTGGCACCGCGCCGCCGGCCAGGCCGGTCATGCCGCCCTGCGGAACCACCGATTGTCCGGTGTCATTGCAGATACGCAAGGCACTCGCCACGTCCGCCGTGGTCCTTGGCAACAGCAGCGCCGCCGGGCAGGTCGGGGCATGGCCGGTCCAGTCGCTGTAGTGACGCTGACTGATATCAGCGCCGGTGACGACGGCGTCATTCCCCAACGCTTGACGCAGCAGTTCGAGGGTTTGTGGTAAATCGCTCATCGGCTCAACTCACGGTCGGAAAGGATAGAGGGCGTCGTGACCAGGGCACGACGATCCAGCTGGTTCAGGTTTGCAGTGCCCAGCAAAGACAGGGCCAGGCGCAGCTCTTGCGCCAGTAGATCGAGGGCATGAGCGGCGCCCGCTTGTCCGCCGACGGCGACTCCATACAGGGTAGATCGCCCCAGCAACACGGCATCGGCACCCAATGCGCAGGCCTTGAGAATGTCGGTGCCGCGACGGATGCCACTGTCGAGCAGCAGCGCGAGTTTGCCCTTGGCCACGGCGGCAATCGCCGGCAGGCAGTCGAGGCTGGCCGGAACACCGTCCAGTTGCCGGCCGCCATGGTTACTGACCACCAATCCGTCGAGCCCCAGGGCCACGGCTTTTTCGGCATCCGTCGGATGCAGCACGCCCTTGAGCAACAGCCGGTGCGGCCAGCGCTCGCGCAGCCGGGCCAGTGCGTCCCAGTCGAGTCCGGTGTCCATCTGGCTGCCGATAAAATGCGCGGCGCCTTCGATGGTGCGTTGTTCGGGCGGCAGATAGCGCTCGATATTGCCCAGGATCGGCAGGCCCTGTGGCCATAGCGCCTGGGCCATCCAGCGGGGATGACAGAGCACGTCGAGCTGGTTGCGCAGGCTCAATTGCCGGGGCCGGACAAAGTTGCGTCGGTCCCATTCGCGGTTGCCCAGCAGCACGGCGTCACTGGTCAGCAGCAGCGTCTTGCAACCGACCGCGTCGGCACGTTGCAGCAGATCCTCGCGCACGGCCGGATCACGCAGGCAATAGAGTTGGAACCAGAGATTGACCTCGGGCACTGCCGCGACCAGTTGCTCCAGGGAACTGGTGGACACGGTACTCAAGGTGAAAGGCAGGCCGCGCTCTGTGGCGGCCCGAGCTAAATGAATATCGGCATCGCGGTAAAGCATTGCGTTGTAGCCGGTGGGGCCGATGGCCATGGGCAGCGGCAGGTCTCGCCCAAACAACGAACTTTGGGTCTGCGTCGCCGAGCAAGGCATCAGGGTCCGCGGCAGCAGGGCGATATCGGCAAAGGCCTGGCGATTGCGGCGTAGCGTCAGCTCTTCTTCGGCACCGCCTTCCAGGTATTCCCAGGCGAAATGCGGCAGACGTTGCCGGGCCATCGCCGCCAGTTCGGCAATGCTCTGTGCTCGGTGAAAATCCAGCCCTGAATAATAGCGACGCATGGCGATCCCTATGGCGTGATGAAAGTGGCGCAGCAGGGCTGCGCCAACCCGGTTTTAATCAGGCGTAAAGACGTGCGGCCGGCAACCAGCGTTCGAAGGCGGCGGACTCGACCCAGTTTCTGGCCGCCGCGATATCGGGGGCGAAGTAACGGTCTTCGTCGTAATGCGCGACCTCGCTGCGAATCATCGCCAGGACTTCAGCGAGCTTTTCCGAAGTCTTGAGCGGGGCATGCAGGTCGACACCCTGGGCGGCACCGAGCAGTTCGATGGCCACCACGGCGCTGCTGTTGCCGGCCATATCCAGCAAACGGCGGGCAGCAAAGGTCGCCATCGACACGTGGTCCTCCTGGTTGGCCGAAGTCGGCAGGCTGTCCACCGAGGCCGGGTGGGCCAGGGTCTTGTTTTCCGAAGCCAGGGCGGCGGCGGTCACCTGGGCGATCATAAAGCCTGAGTTCAGGCCGCCTTCGCGTACCAGAAAAGCCGGCAGACCGGAGAGCGCCGGGTCAACCAATTGGGCAGTTCGTCGTTCGGACAGCGCACCTATCTCGGAAATTGCCAGGGCCAGGACGTCAGCGGCCATCGCCACCGGTTCGGCGTGAAAGTTGCCACCCGAGAGCACGTCGCCGTCGGCGCTGAACACCAATGGGTTATCCGAAACCGCGTTGGACTCACGCAGGAACACCCCGGCGGCGAAACGCAGGTGATCCAGGCAAGCGCCCATGACTTGCGGCTGGCAGCGCAGCGAGTAGGGATCCTGGACCCGGGCGCAATCGATATGCGATTGACGAATCTCGCTGTCCGCCAGCAGTTCACGATAGAACCGGGCCACGTCGATTTGCCCGGGTTGACCACGTACCGCCTGGATGCGCGGATCGAAGGGCACGTCGGAACCTTTCAAGGCTTCCACGCACAGGCTGCCAGCGACCACGGCGGCGCTGAACAGCTTCTCGGCGGCAAACAGTCCGCGCAATGCCAGCGCGGTGGACACCTGGGTGCCGTTGATCAGCGCCAGGCCTTCCTTCGGCCCCAGCACCATGGGCTCCAGGCCGGCAATCGCCAGGCCTTCGACGGCATCCATTTCCCGTCCTGCCTGGCGCACGCGACCGACGCCAATCAGCACGGCGGACATATGCGCCAGCGGTGCCAGGTCGCCCGAGGCACCCACTGAGCCCTGGGACGGGATGCACGGATAGACCTTGGCGTGATAGAGCTTGACCAGCGCTTCAATCACTTCCCAGCGGATCCCGGAAAAGCCACGGGCCAGCGAACCGACCTTCAAGGCCATGATCAGGCCGACGCTGGCATCATCGAGCAACGGCCCGGTGCCGGTGCAGTGCGAGAGCAGCAGGTTGCGTTGCAGCTTGGCCAGCGACTCGGTGGCAATCGAGGTCCGGGCCAGCAGGCCGAAGCCGGTATTGATGCCGTACACCGTGCGTTGGTTGGCGATGATCTCGTTCACGGTACGGGTGCTGGCGTCGACGTTCTCACGCGCGGCAGGGTCCAGCTCGATCGCGCATTGCTTCTGATAGATGACGCGCAGTTGATCCAGTGTGAGTTGACCGGGCTTGAGCAGCAGAGGTGCGGGCATGGCAGTGTCCTAAGGCGGAGGGTGGGTGGAATAGGCGGCTATATGTTCCTGTATATACAGGACGAGCAATATGCGGGCCAAAACCGCTATTCCAGTCAGAGAGTGGCGTTGCAGACCCGATCCCCGCGGATTGAAAAAAAACGCCAGCGCTGGTCGAGCCGTCGATGTGTCACCAAATACCGCACCAAAACCGCGCCTCTCGCACACTGTTGGGGCGAATAGAAACCAATGATAGTAGGGTTTTTCGCGATGCAAGGTTTCCGCGCAGCGCAGGGGCGCTTTGCCGCGCAAGGAGGCGCCGGGAGACAAAGACGGTCGGCGGTGATGGAAATTTTTGCTGTATATACAGCTGCGCACACTGTTGTCCGCCAAAGCGGCGGCCTTGGCTTCGCGAGATTGCATGCCGGCGGCGCGAATGCACTACGGGGTGGGCGGCATTTCCTCCCGAGGATTTTCAATACCGGTGACATATCTTCTTGCAACAATCCGCGGCGAATCGAATCAAGCCAAGGAATGTCGAGATGGATATCGCGCACATCAATTCCCGCTCGCGGATTGGCGCTCAGCAAGGCTTCACGCTGATCGAGATCATGGTGGTGGTGGTCATTCTCGGGATCCTTGCGGCCATTGTGGTACCCAAGGTTCTCGACCGCCCCGACCAGGCCCGGGTCACCGCCGCCAGGCAGGACATTGGCAGCCTGATGCAGGCCCTCAAGCTCTATCGCCTCGACCATGGCAGCTACCCGAACCAGAACCAGGGCCTGAAGGTCTTGGCCGAGCGGCCGGCGAACGCCAAGGACAGCACCTGGCGCTCCTACCTCGAACGCCTGCCCAACGATCCTTGGGGCCGTCCTTATCAGTACCTCAACCCTGGGGCCAACGGCGAAGTCGATGTGTTCTCCCTGGGTGCCGACGGTAAGCCGGGTGGTGAAGGCACCGACGCTGATATCGGCTCCTGGCAGTTGTAGTCCGGGCCATGACCAAACCTTCGCTGACAGCCGCCGGGCAGCGCGGCATGGCGATTATCAGCGCCTTGCTGATCGCCGCCGTGGTGGCGGTGATCGCCGGCGGCATGCTCGCCCGCCAGAGCGTCTTTACTCGCAGCCTTGAAGCCGAGCAGTCGCGAGTCCAGGGCGCCTGGCTGTTGCGCGGCGGTCTGGAGCTGAGCCGGCAAAAGCTCTGGCAGGCCCGCCAGCACGACCCGCTGACCCGGCTTGACCAAGCCTGGGCGCAGCCGCTCGTAGTCGCTGGCCTGAGCGAGCGCGGCGGGCAGTTCAGCGGGCGCCTGGAAGACGAGCAGGGTAAGTTCAATCTGCGTAATCTGGTGCGTGACAGCCGGATCGATTCCGACCAGGTTCGGGCTTTCCAACAACTGTGCGAATCGATCGGCATCAAGCCTGCCGTGGGCCAGCGGATTGTCCAGCGGGTGACCGCCGCTTACTCGTTGCTGCCGGATAACGCGCCCGCTGCGCCGCCGGTCAAGGGCAGCTTCGACAGCGGTCGGTTGACCTCGCCGGGAACCGCGCTCAAGCCGCTGCCGGCGACCCGGCCGATGTTGCACAGCCTGGATGACTTGAGTGCCTTGGCGGGAGTAGACGACGCAGTGCTGGCGCTGTTGGCACCCCATGTGACGATTCTGCCGGCCAACACCTGGGTCAACGGCAATACCGCCAGCGCCGAAGTCCTCGCCTCCCAGGTGCCGGGGCTGTCGCTGTCGCGGGCGCGCAGTCTGGTGTCTGAGCGTGATTCCGGGCGCTGGTTTATCAATCGCGGCGATTTCGTCAATCGTCTGCAGATGCCCGAGCTGGTGGTCAGCGATATCAAGGTCGGGATCACCAGCGACTGGTTCCGCCTCAATGCCCGTTCGCGCAGCGACAGCCGGCGGGTCAGCCTCGCGGTGTTGCTGTATCGCCAGGAGCTACAGATGCCCCAGGTGATCTGGTCGCGGGTGGGCGTATGACTTCGCTACGTCTGGCCTTGTTGCCGCTGGAGACGCTGACCCTGGACAGCTCGCTGGAGTTTGCCTGGCTGGATCGTCAGGGCAAGCTGAGCGACCGTGGCCGCAGCAGCCTCGCACTGTTGGGGCAGACATATAAAGGCGCCTCCGTGGAGTGTTACCTGCATCCGCGCGACAGCTTGCTGGCCAGTATCGAGTTACCCAACCTGCCACTGGCGAGGATTCAGGCGGCGGTGGGCTGTGCGGCCCAGGCGCTGATCCTTGGCGGTTGTGAGTCGATGCATATCGTTCATAGCCCGCGGGATGCCGCGGGGCAGGTACAGGTCGCCTGGCTGCAGCGGGCATTGTTGGAGCGCTTCGGCACCTTGCTGCGCCAGTCCGGGCTCAAGTTGCGCGGCCTGTACCCGGCGGCCTATTGCCTGCCGGTGGCGGCGGCGCACGCGCCTGTCGTAGCGGTGCGCGATGAACATCTGTTGCTGCGCCGCAGCCAGGACCAGGCCCAGGTTCATCCGGCTGTCGAGGCAGCGCTGGCGGATTTGCTCAATAGCGGCAGCGTGATGCATTGGGTCGGGGCGTCGGCTCCGGACAATGCGCTGGTCCAGAGTCTGTCCGAGGAGCGCGTCTGGTCTGGCAAAGCCCCGGGTTGGGGGCTGCACGGTGCGGTCCAGCCAATGGCCAGCAACGCCGGCGGTTGGCGGCGAGCCGTGGCCGGTATGGCGCTCGCGGTGGCGGTCTGGGCCGTGGGCCTCAATCTATATGCCGCTCGCCAGGTGGAACAGGGCCAGCAGCTCAAGGCCTGGATGACCCAGCGGGTGCAGCAGGCATTTCCGGCCTTGCCAATGGTCCTCAACCCGTTGCAACAGGCTCGTCAGCAGCTGGCTTTGCGCGAGAGCGGCGCGCCCGGTGACAGCGGTTTTGCCCGTCTGGTCCAGCAAGCCGGGAGTGCCATGCCTTTTATGGTCGGCAGCCTGCAGACGCTGGTCTTCGAACATGGCGAATTGCACCTGAGCCCGCTGCCCGGCATGCCGAGCGGCGGTCGCGACAAGGCCTGGCAACTGAGTCTGAGCCAGGCTGGCGTGGAAGCGACGACGGTTGCCGACGGCTGGGTCCTGAAAACCACCGGCCCACAACCGCTGGCGGAGAACGACAGTGAATAAGGCCTTTATCAACCGCTATCGAAACCGCTGGCGCCAGCTTTCGAGCCAGGTCCGGCTGTATTGGCAAAGCCTGGCTCGGCGCGAGCGACAGCTGGTGCTGGGCATGGCGATGGGTGTCTCGGGCCTGCTGGTGTGGTTTGTGCTGATCCAGCCGCCCTTGCAAAAGATCGACTTCTGGCGCCTGGAAACCCCCAAATTGCGTACCCAGGCACAGACTCTCGACGGCCTGCTGCAAGGGCTTGCCGGTCCGGCTGGCGGAAATGTCGAGGCCGGCTTGCGCAGCAGCCTGGACGCCGGCGGCCTGGCTGGGCACTACCAATTGCAAGGCGTTGGTACCGGCTGGCGGCTGACCTTCGACGAGGCCCCGGCGGATGGCCTGTTGGGCTGGCTGCTGGGTACGCCCCCGTTATTCACCCTGGAAGTGGTCGAGGCCCGTTTGCAGCGCAAAGGCGCGACCGAACCCGATGGCACGATGGGCAAATTGTCCGGAAC
This sequence comes from Pseudomonas sp. GW821-FHT04D07, assembly GCF_059420225.1. Lineage (NCBI taxonomy): Bacteria > Pseudomonadati > Pseudomonadota > Gammaproteobacteria > Pseudomonadales > Pseudomonadaceae > Pseudomonas > Pseudomonas sp. GW821-FHT04D07. The sequence goes on along the minus strand of NZ_JBWKTH010000005.1, from coordinate 222,455 downwards.
CGTTCGCATGGATCAGGCGCTTGGCGCTAAGGAAGCTTCATGAAGTGGTCAGGTTCTTTATTGGCCTTGCGTTGTCGGCAGGCTGCGGCGCCCTGGTGGTTGATGGCCTTGAGTGCCTGCAGCAATACACCACCGGCGTCGCAGCCACCATTGCTGGTGGAAAGCGAGTTGGGTCGGCCCCTGGCCTCGACGGTCAAGAGTGGCGATGCCGTGGCTGATCGGCAGCGACTCCAGGCCCAGCTGGAGCAGCAACATCGGCAGCCACGGACGCCGATCAATCCCGGGCTGGGCAAGGGCGCGGCCAAAGGCAGCCTGGCGCCCAGTCCATTGGGCAACCAGCCGGTGCAGTTGAATTTCGTCGACGCCGATATCCAGGCGGTGGTCCGCGCCTTGTCACGCTCCACCGGGCAGCAGTTCCTGGTCGACCCACGGGTCAAGGGCACCCTGACTCTGGTCTCCGAAGGCGAGGTCCCTGCCCATCGCGCCTATGACATGCTGCTGGCGGCCCTGCGCATGCAGGGCTTCAGCGTGGTGGATGTCGGTGGAGTCAACCAGGTGGTGCCGGAGGCCGATGCCAAGCTGTTGGGCGGGCCGATCTACAGCGCCGATCGCCCGGCCCAGGGCGGTATGCTGACCCGCACCTTCCGCCTGCAATACGAAAACGCGGTGAACCTGATCCCGGTGCTGCGGCCCATCGTCTCGCCGAATAACCCGATCAATGCCTACCCGGGCAATAACACCGTGGTGATCACCGATTACGCGCAGAACCTGGAGCGGGTCGCCACGCTGATCGCCAGTATCGACACCCCCAGCGCCATTGACACCGATGTGGTGACCATCCAGAACGGCATTGCCAGCGATATCGCCAGCATGGTCGCCGAACTGCTCGACAGTCCCGGCAATGACCCGACCCAGAAGATTGTCGTGCTCGGCGACCCGCGCTCCAACTCGATCATCATTCGCTCCGGCAGCCCGGAGCGCACGCAGCTTGCGCGAGAATTGATCTACAAGTTGGACAATGCCCAGAGCAACCCGAGCAACCTGCATGTGGTGTACCTGCGCAATGCCCAGGCCGGCAAGTTGGCCCAGGCTCTGCGCGGGCTGCTCACCGGGGAAAGCGACAGCGCTGATGGCAAGGGCGATCCGACCCGGGCCATGCTCAGTAACGGCGGGATGAACAGTAACAACAGCAGTCAGAACGGCCAGGCCAGTACGCAGAGCAGCAGCGGCACCACAAGCAGTGGCACCAGCACCACGGGCAGTTCGTCCTACGGGCAGGGTGCGCGCGCCGGGGGCTCGCAGGCCGGCGGTGCAAACCAGGGCGCGGACCAGAGCGTGGCGTTTTCCGCGGGCGGGGTGACCATCCAGGCCGATGCCACCACCAATACCTTGCTGATCAGCGCCCCGGACCCGCTGTATCGCAATCTGCGGGAAGTCATCGACCAACTGGACCAGCGCCGCGCCCAGGTGGTGATCGAAAGTCTGATCGTCGAAGTCAGCGAAGACGATGCCAATGAGTTCGGTGTGCAATGGCAAGCCGGCAGCCTGGCCGGCAATGGCGTGATCGGCGGGGTCAATCTGGGCAGTACCAATCTGGTCAGCAGCGCCAAGAACAGCATAGATGTGCTACCCCAGGGGCTGAGCCTCGGTGTGGTCAAGGGCGCGGTGAACATCCCGGGCGTCGGTCAGGTCATGGACCTCAAGGTCCTGGCCCGGGCCTTGAAAACCAAGGGCGGCTCCAATGTGCTGTCGACGCCGAACCTGCTGACCCTGGATAACGAAGTGGCGAGCATCTTTGTCGGCCAGACCATTCCTTTTGTCAGCGGGCAGTACGTTACCAACGGCAGCAGCTCCAGCAACAACCCGTTCCAGACCATCCAGCGCGAGGAGGTCGGCCTCAAGCTCAATGTGCGGCCGCAGATTTCCGAGGGCGGCACGGTCAAGCTGGATATCTACCAGGAAGTCAGCACGGTGGACGACCGTGCCTCGGCGGCGGCCGCTGGCACCGTAACCAACAAACGCGCCATCGACACCAGCATCCTGCTGGATGACGGGCAGATCATGGTGCTCGGTGGTTTGTTGCAGGACGGTTATACCCAGACCAATGACGGCGTGCCATTTCTATCAAGTATTCCTGGGATCGGTGCGTTGTTTCGTCATGAGCGGCGCGAGACCACCAAGACCAACCTGATGGTGTTCCTGCGGCCCTATATCATTCGCGACGGTGCGGCGGGGCGCAGCATCACCCTCAACCGTTATGACTTTATCCGCCGGGCCCAGGGCAGCCTGCAACCGGAGCGCAGCTGGGCCATGCCGGATATGCAGGCGCCGCAGCTGCCGAATGCGGCCCTGGCGATTCCGGGTTCCGCGCCGTCGACCCAGCAAGCGCCACGGGCGGCAATTCGCGCGGTGCCGGTGTCACTCAATGAGAGGCCGCAGCCATGAAACTGGTAACAGGGGCCTTGTGGCGAGTGGGCTTGAAGCAATGCCGGCTCCTCAAGGAAAGGCACAATCGAACCTGTGGGAGCGGAGCTTGCCCGCGAAGCTTTTGGCGGCCTCAAGGTCCTCTTCGCGGCGGTGCGGCGATCCGACAAGCTCCGCTCCCACCAGGCCTGCTCCCACAAGCCCTGGGGGCACCATGAGTGCGCTGCCGTACGCCTGGGCCAAGGCGCAGCGGGTTCTGCTGCGCGACGGCGAGGACGGTGCGGTGTTGACCGCTTGCCCGTCGACCCCGGGCTGGGCCATCAGCGAGGTCCGTCGGCAGTTCGGCCCGGCGCGCCTGGAGCAGGTCCGCGACGATGAGCTCGATGGCCTGCTCGCCAGCGCCTATGCCGACACCGGCAACGCGGCGGCGGTGGTCGGTGCGGCGGAAAACGAGGTGGACCTCGACCGGCTGATGCAGGACATCCCGGAAATCACCGACCTGCTCGACACCCAGGACGGCGCGCCGGTGATCCGCATGATCAACGCCTTGCTGACCCAGGCCGCGCGGGACGAGGCCAGCGATATCCATATCGAACCCTTCGAGACCCATTCGGTGGTGCGCTATCGGGTCGACGGCACCCTGCGTGACGTGGTCTCACCACGCAAGGCGCTACATGGCGCGCTGGTGTCGCGGATCAAGATCATGGCCCAGCTGGATATTGCCGAGAAGCGCCTGCCCCAGGACGGTCGCATCGCCTTGCGCGTGGCCGGTCGGCCGATCGATATCCGCGTCTCCACCGTGCCCACCGGGCATGGCGAACGGGTGGTGATGCGCCTGCTGGACAAGCAGGCCGGACGCCTGCAACTGGAAACCCTGGGCATGGACCCTGATGTGTTGGCCCGGCTCGATCAACTGATCCGCCAACCCCATGGCATCGTGCTGGTCACCGGCCCCACCGGCAGCGGCAAGACCACCAGCCTCTATGCCGCCCTGGCCCGGCTCGACGCCAGTACCAGCAATATCCTCACTGTCGAGGACCCGGTGGAATACGACCTGCCGGGCATCAGTCAGATCCAGGTGAATGCCAAGATCGATATGACCTTCGCTCTGGCCTTGCGGGCGATCCTGCGCCAGGACCCGGACGTCATCATGATCGGCGAGATCCGCGACCTGGAAACCGCGCAGATTGCCGTGCAAGCCTCGCTCACCGGGCACCTGGTGCTGGCAACCCTGCACACCAACGACGCGGTGTCGGCGGTCAACCGCCTGATCGACATGGGCGTGGAGCCGTTCCTGCTGGCCTCGTCGATGCTCGGCGTGCTGGCCCAGCGTCTGGTCCGGCGCCTGTGCCAGCATTGTCGCCAGGAAGACCCGGCCGCGCCCGGCAGCTGGCGGCCGCTGGGCTGTAGCGTCTGTAATCACACCGGCTACAGCGGTCGTACTGGTATCCACGAGTTGTTCTGCATCGACGACGATATCCGCAGTCTGATCCACCAGGGCGCCGGCGAGCAGGCCCTGCGTCTGGCCGCGCGGGCGGCCGGCATGTTGAGCATGCGTGAGGACGGCGAGCGCTGGGTGCACAGTGGCGCCACCGCGCCGGAAGAAATCCTTCGCGTGACACGGGACGCCTGATGAATCGCTATCGCTTCGAAGCCGCCGACGCCCTGGGCAAGATCGAAACCGGCCATCTGGAAGCCGACAGCCAGGGCGCGGCCCTGGGCCTGTTGCGCAGTCGCGGGCTGACCGCCTTGTTGGTCCAGGCCGACGGCGTTCAAGGAGGAGGCAGTGCCAGTGGGATGTTCAGCGCCAAGCTCTCGGACAACGACCTGGCCTGGGCCACCCGGCAACTGGCAAGCCTGCTGGGGGCCAGCCTGCCGTTGGAAGCCGCGTTGAGCGCGACGGTGGAGCAGGCCGAGCGCAAGCATATCGCCCAGACTTTGAGCGCGGTGCGCGCCGATGTGCGCGGTGGCATGCGCCTGGCCGAAGCCCTGGCCAAGCGTCCACGGGACTTTCCCGATATCTACCGGGCATTGATCGCGGCGGGCGAGGAGTCCGGCGACCTGGCCCAGGTGATGGAGCGACTGGCTGATTACATCGAGGAGCGCAACAACCTGCGGGGCAAGATTCTCACTGCGTTCATCTATCCGGGAGTGGTGGGGTTGGTGTCGGTGGCCATTGTGATTTTCCTGCTCAGCTATGTGGTGCCCCAGGTGGTCAGCGCTTTTTCCCAGGCGCGCCAGGATTTGCCGGGGCTGACACTGGCGATGCTCAATGCCAGTGATTTTATCCGAGCCTGGGGCTGGTTGTGTTTCGCCGCCCTGGTCGGTGGTTTCTGGGGTTGGCGCTTGTATCTGCGCAATCCGACGGCACGGCTGGGCTGGCACAGTCGGATCTTGCGCCTGCCGCTGATCGGCCGCTTTGTGTTGGGGCTGAACACCGCACGGTTTGCCTCGACCCTGGCGATTCTCGGCGGTGCCGGGGTGCCATTGTTGCGGGCACTGGAGGCCGCGCGGCAGACGGTGTCCAACGACCGCCTGAGTCTGAGTGTGACTGAAGCTACGGCACGGGTCCGTGAAGGGGTGAACCTGGCGGCGGCGCTGAAGGTGGAGAAAGTGTTTCCGCCGGTGCTGATCCATCTGATTGCCAGCGGCGAGAAGACCGGCTCGTTGCCGCCGATGCTGGAGCGGGCGGCGCAGACCTTGTCGCGGGATATCGAGCGGCGGGCCATGGGCATGACCGCGCTGCTCGAACCGCTGATGATCGTAGTGATGGGGGCGGTGGTGTTGTTGATCGTAATGGCGGTGTTGCTGCCGATTATCGAGATCAATCAGTTGGTGCAATAGCCGGGCAGATGGGTTGCCCGGGCTGGCCTCTTCGCGGGCAAGCTCCGCTCCCACATTAGTCCTATGTCGAGTCCGGACTTTGTGTGCAGCTCAACAGAAGCCTGTGTTGAGCCCAGACTTTGTGTGCAGCTCAACAGAAGCCTGTGTTGGGCCCAGACTTTGTGTGCAGCTCAACAGAAGCCTGTGTTGGGTCCAGACTTTGTGTGCAGCTCAACAGAAGCCTGTGTTGAGCCCAG